>NZ_JAASHC010000018.1:0-100806 GCF_019734355.1 Bacteroides sp. K03 | reverse complement strand
ACATATCTTTCGTAGTTAACATTTATTAAAGCAATATTCTGCGGAAACATTTGGTTTTAATAGAGTATACGAGGAACGACTCGAAACTCTACGGAGATCACCCCGATGCTCTACGGGAAAAGTTTATTTGTCCTCAAAAGAGGCTCTTTTTTGCTGGTTGCCCTCGGTATGTGTATAAGTGGAAAATAGCAAGATGGTTGATATGTGAATTGTTTGCAAATAAAATGTAATAAAAACAGACGATATACATAGTATATTAACACGAAGTGAAATATGATACAAACTATCTGAATTATCTAACCGGGAAAATACGGGTATTTTTTACACTACCCCATACTTATGCCTTAAATATCTTATTTTACAGGATTAAGAATATCATTTTGACAGAATGCTAAAAGGATGTCCCCCTTTTCCCTTATGCATTTTTCCATAGGAGCTTTACCACAAAAAAGAGGCTGTCTCCCGTAAGGAAATAGCCTCATAGTTATAAGTATAGAAAGCGATTGGTGTAGCTTTAGTTATCAGTATTTAGAATTTATATCCGTATCCCAACATGATAACGACATTGTCATCGTGGGCAAACATGAACTTCGCTTCTGCATTTAAGTAACTGTGTTCAGACAATGGCAGCGTTATACCACCACCAAGATTGAAGGCAAATTTACTTGTATTGTCTCTGCCTATTTTTACATGCTGTCCATCAATTTCAGTATCTTGTTTCCCATAAAAATTGTTTTGCATACCAAACCCGGCAAGGGGATAAACAGAAAATCCCTGCCCGTCTTTACTGAAATTAAAGACATAATGAAAATTGATATTTACATCTAATCCCGTAACTTTATCTTTAGGAAAGAAAAATGTAAGATCCGGGGCTATCCGAAGATTTTTTGCTATTACATAACGTCCTTGTACTCCCAATCCAAACCTTTCATAATTGGTCTGATAACCTACATTCCCAAGAAGAGAACCTTCACCTTTTAATGTTTGGGCATTTAATCCAGTAGCTGCTATCGCTATCATAAATGCTAAAAATAATTTTTTCATAATTGAAGCGTTTAGTTAATACTATTTTTTTGATTGAAAACTTTTGCTTTCTCTGTCCAACCAACAATCCCTGATCGATTATTGTTTTCGGACAAAGGAGTAAATCTTGGTCATATTTATTTTATTAACAGAGTATGATAATGATTTATGTTTTGCCTATAAAATAATGATTAATTTATAATTTTAGAATATGAGTAGTTTGTAGTATGTAATGTTTTTGTGAAAAATGAAAATAGAAAATCTGTTAACATTGTTAATGGGAAATTTGAATATACAACCTTAGCAATGTAAAACTACTATCTTTTAGGATACAAAGTAACGTTACTTTGTATCCTAAAAGATAGTAATTAATACACTATTAAATACGTACTTTTTCATTCTAAATTATGTATTGTTTATAGTGTTGATTATAAGCAGTAAAGCTACTTCTCTTAAAGGATTTCCAGATAAAATAGCTTTCATTGGGAAAAAACAGAATATAGTATAGTTGTTGAAAAAACAACTATTAGAGGGTTATTCGGTAAATTAATCCTTCTGCCCAGCATTCTTCATTACTTTCTGTTGTATTCGATTGCCTCATTATACTGTTTGCTGTCATGATATAATCATTCCGGAAGGCTTTGATTATTCAACATAAGTACATCAGGGGCAGGAGATTTAAGGATACGTATTTGTGGTATCTCCACTATTTCTTATTTTCACTTCCAGGAATATCTAAAACTTGCTATTAATGGGTAATTTAGATGTTTTTGGAAGTATAAAAAGTTGTTTTTGAACATTGATTTGTGATTCAAGTCATATGTTTGCAAAGACAAAAGTCGTTATGTATTTGATTAGTGAAAATCAGTAAAGAACGATTGGAGTCAAATTATTAACTTTTAATTTTCTATTATTATGAGAAGAAATGTACTCCTTTCAGCAGTCGCACTGATGATGGCTGCTAATGTTTTCGCACAAGAAGATGTAACTCCTGCATCATTTAAGTTTAAAGATCTTCCGGTAGGACCCGTCCAGATGTATTGGGGAACCGGGGCTAATCCCAGTGTTGCAGAATTGAATGTAGCAGGTTCTATTGTTGCAGGTGTGGCTCCTGCGAACATTACAACTGAAGAAGCCATATCTTCTGGTCTCTCCATTGTTGATAGTGAGTTTGGACATCTTTTATTATTAAAAGGGAAGGATGCCCCTGCGTCTGTAGCAGGCCCGGCTTCTACGGGAAATTTATCTATGGGTTGGTTTAACTTGGCGTTTGTTGGACCGGCAAGTGCTGAGGGAGGAAACAATTATCGTGTTACTTTTCAGATGAAATTAGCTTCCAGTCTGGCGGTAGGTGCTAAAAAAATAAATTTAGAGTTAGTTTCCGGTGGTGGTAATAATAAACTGCTTGGATCAAAAAATGAAGTATTGTATACTGGAGATACCGGTTGGTGGCAATTCCAGGTTGGTGCAGTCACTGGTACTACAGATCCTTTCCGTGCTCGTGTTGGCTTTGATGGGCAAATGATGGGAGAGTCCGCTTTGTATCTTTATGAAATTACTTTTATAAAAAATCCGGAAGGAGACTTTGTAAATACAGAAGGTACTCCAAATTCAGATGACTCTATGCATGGTATGGACAAACCGAATGGGGCAGAAGGTGGTGGTTCTGTAGGTATTGGCTCAATGGAAGATACAAATGCTCCGTTTGTTGCCTGGGATCGTCATTCAATCTATGTAAATAATGCAAACAACGGTGAAGAGGTTCATATCTATAATTTGGTTGGACAGTTAGTTTACAGTGCTGAAGCAACACCCGGATTTATGGAAATTCCAATGGCTTCAGGAGCTTATATTGTAAAAGTAGGTACTAAATCAACCAAAGTAGTATTGTAATCAGTTGAATATTATTTCAGGTGACAAAGAAAAAGGGTGCCGGTATAGTTCCGGCCTCTTTTAATTTCTATTTCTTTAAATTTAATATAACTATGGGACAGGTAGGGAAGATATTTTCATTGGTTGTGGGCTGTTGCTTCTGTTTCTCTTGGGTACAGGCACAAGTCGTTAATTATGCTTTAAGACTTTCTGGAAGTGATTATGTTACTTGTGGACAAGTATCTGAAGTGGATGGAAAAAATGAATATGCCGTTCAGTTTCTGATGTCTCCACAGGAGTGGAGTACGGGTGCTTATATTTTTAAGCGGGGTTCTGGGACCAGTGAATTTTCAGTTAGATTATCCTCTGTTCAGGGAAATATCATTTTCAAAGTAGCAGATCAGGAAATTACGGTTACAGGAATTTCTGTTAATGGATGGACACAGGTTTCGTTCGGAGTATTTGCAAACGGAGCAGATACTTGGGTGAATGGAGTGAAGACGTGGAATGCCAATAATAAACTACAAATGCCTTCATCTAATGAAAATCTGGTATTAGGTCAAGGTTTTAAAGGGCGTTTGGATGAATTTCGTTTGTGGAATACTGCAATGCCGAGTGATAGTAAGGAGCTTTTGATGTTTCAGAATACGGTTAATAAATTTCATCCGCAGTGGGAACATCTTGTTTTGTATTACAAGTTTGACCAGGAGCAGTGTCCGGATATCGTGGACTACAAATTTACACATCATGGTACTTTAAATGGGATTGCTCAACGTGAAAAAGTGACAGATAATGATTATTTCCGTTATCGTGTTGTGAGTGGATATTCTGATTTTAATCGTCATTCCGACCGTTTACAGATCGATCAGGATATGCATTTACTGACAAATGATCTGATTTTTTTGAATGCTTCGGTGAATGGAAAAACCGGTGAAGTGACGATGACAGCTTTAGACGATGCTACTGTGACAGGAGGAGCTACCTATCTGGCTATGGATGGAGAACGTTCGGGCGTTTTAGTTTTAGATGGCACCGGCGAAGTGAATTTAGGTAAAGCGCTTCGTGAAGGGGCACCAGCAAGTGCAGCGGCAACTATTGAAGGCTGGTTTAATGTGAAAGAATGGGCAGAGAATGCTGTTCTATTTGAGCAAAAAGAGAGTGATGCTAATTTATTTGGTATATATCTGGGAAAAGAGGAAAACAAACAGTTGATTATTAAAGCAGATGGATGGCAGATGGAGTGTAATGACGTCTTCAATGTAGGCCAATGGCAACATATTGCTGTGACAATGGATCCCAATTCATCCCGTAATCCGATTCGTCTTTATGTTAATAATCAAAGTGCTAAAGGAACCATAACAAAGCCTTCTGATGGTACGATGTATACTCTTAAGGATATAGATGCTGATGCTATGGTAGGTTCCGGTTTTATAGGGAAGATGGATGATTTGATGGTTTGGAGAAATGCGCGTACTTCTTTTGCTTCAGATATGGATGGAACATTATCTGCTGCAAAATTTCCGGGTGGTGGAAGTGATGCGATATACTTTGATGGTTATTGGAGATTTGACCGGGAAAATAATATTGGATATAATTCCAGAGGTTGGAAAGCGATGATCGAACAGACCCGGAATTTATATGAAGGTTACAGAGGATTTAAAATAAGAATAGGCCTGATCAGTTCGGATAGTGATGCGAGTGGAAATAAAAACTGGCCTAACTATATAGGTAATGAATTCTGGCGTACTAATATAGCTAAAGGAATTGAGGCGTTACTTCCTTATTGCGATGGTGTGGATATTGATTTGGAGTGGTTGGATAATAATCCGAATAATTCTAAATGGGCATCTTATGGAGCAATGGTAAAAGCTATACGTGCAGTAATGCCGGATAATAAAATTTTTAGTGTAAGTTTGCATCCGGTTTCATACACAATGCCTTTGGATGCTATTGAAGCAGTTGACTTTGTTACTTTCCAGAATTATGGACCACGAAAGAGCAGTTTGGTATGGGATGCTTATTCTTCTTTTTATACTACTGCTGTGAATTATGGTTATCCTGCAGAAAAGATTCGTCTTTCTATGGCAACAACGGCTGTTATGAGTGATAACTCTGCAAAAAATGTAAAAGGATATAAAGACTTGGATTTTTCTACAGTGACACCGGAATCGAATACAGGCACTATCAGTGGTGTGAGTTATACATTTAATGGAGTGAAGGAAGTACAAAAGAAAATGCAGTTATTGGTTGATAATAATACTGGTGGGTGTATGTATTTTGATATGGGAAATGATTTAAGTGTACAAAATGAGTTGAGTCTGGTGCGTGCTTTGAGTATGGCTATTCATTCCAATGTAGATACATTAGTAACAAAGGTGGATAAAGGCCCTGTAGGCATAATAAAAGAAAAATATTCCCAATCAGCTCAGATCAATGTATATCCCAATCCTTCTGATGGTAATTTTCAGGTAGACGTACCTTTTGAAGGTAAAGTTGTGTGTGATCTGTTTTCTATATCCGGTAATAAGGTATATAGTACAGTAGGTGAAAAACAAATTCGATTTTCATTAGATTCCCTTTGGGAGGGATTATACGTACTGAAAGTAAGTTCTTCTACGGGTGGAGCTACAGCGAAAGTACAGATAAAATAACAGTGAAACTTAATATAATAACGTATGAAAAACAAATGGCAATTTAGTTTATTGGCTTTTGCTCTGTTTATGATTATTCCTTTTCTATCGTTACATGCTGCTGTTGACGATGTACAGCAGTCTAAGGTAGTGAAAGGACAGATCACAGACGAGTCAAATGAGGGAGTTATTGGTGCAAATGTTTTGGTAAAAGGGACTACAAATGGAGTCATTACAGATATTGACGGTAATTATTCAATCTCTGTATCTGGCAGTAATGCTGTTTTGGTAATTTCATTTATCGGATATAAAACCCAGGAAATAAAAGTTGGTAATCAAACAACTATTAATATCAAATTGGTTGAGGATTCAGAAGTATTAGATGAAGTAGTAGTTGTAGGATACGGAACAGTTCGTAAGGGAGATGTTACCGGTGCTATCTCTTCTTTGAAACCTGATCAGAATGAAGCAGCAAAAGTTGTTTCTATCGATAATCTGTTACAAGGTAAAATAGCTGGTGTAAATGTAGGAGCCACTGTAGCTACTCCAGGTGCAGCTTCTTCGGTGACAATTCGTGGTGCCAACTCTCTGCGTGGTGATAATCAGCCTTTGTATGTAATTGACAACATACCGCAGGCTTCAACCGGTGAGTTTGCCGCCAGTGCATTTGGTGATGGTGATTTTCAGACAGCTCAAAATCCATTGACCAGTTTGAATCCACAGGATATTGAAGATATCCAGATTCTGAAAGATGCATCGGCTACGGCTATTTATGGTTCGCGCGGTGCTAATGGAGTTATCCTTATCACGACGAAGAAAGGAAAGAGTGGGAAACCAAAAGTAAGTTTAAGTGCCAACTTTACAATAGCGAATGCTACGAAACTGAAGGATATGTTGAATCTGGAAGAGTATGGACGTTTTCGTAACGAGCAACTGGGAGAAAAGGCTGCACAATTCTTTTTTGAAAACAATGAAGTGCGTTATATTTATTCCGGTGGAGAGTATGATCCTGAAAATCCGGAATCTTACAATGTATTAACTTATCATAATTGGCAAAAAGAGATCTATCAGAGTGCTTTTTCTCAGAATTATTCAGCCACTATTAATGGTGGTAACGATAAAACTACTTATTATGTTTCTGCTTCTTTTAAAGATATCAATGGTATTGTTTATAATACAGGTTTAAAACAGGGTGACCTGCGTACAAATCTTTCGATGGATTTGTCTAAGAGCGTGAAACTTAATTTGGCACTGAATGGCTCTATCAAACAGAATGATATGATGTCGGGAGGAGATACCAGAGGGGGAGCAACCGGATCTGTTACTCGTACAGCTCTTGACTCGGCACCTTATGTGGCTCCATCGGGTGAGCAAAATCTGTCGGCAGAACAAAAAACAACTGTATGGAGCTGGATTAATGATTATGATGATATTACGACAGAAAAAACATTCAGAGCTTCGGCAGATCTGACATGGAATATCGGTGCAGGTTTTTCATATAATGCACGTGTAGGAGGTGATATCTTTACACAAAATCGCGGACGC
Source organism: Bacteroides sp. K03 (assembly GCF_019734355.1). Classification (NCBI taxonomy): domain Bacteria; kingdom Pseudomonadati; phylum Bacteroidota; class Bacteroidia; order Bacteroidales; family Bacteroidaceae; genus Bacteroides; species Bacteroides sp. K03. The sequence goes on along the minus strand of NZ_JAASHC010000018.1, from coordinate 93,736 downwards.
TGGTTTGGACTCCAATTATTTAAAGGAGAAAATGATAATGGTTCTCTTGGTCTGACAAATTTGGAAAAGAACCATTATACGGTTGAGAATATTGTAAATTACAATACGAAGATTAAAAACATTGTTGATATTGCAGCCACTGTAGGTGTCACTTATGATGACTATGGATATTTGAACAAAGTTACTTCGGCTCGTAATTTTGAAAATCATTCGTTCCGTACCAAAGGGTTACATATGGCAGGTACCATTAATGAAGAGCAACCCATTCAGAAAGACTATCAGTTGCTCTCTTATCTGGGACGCTTAAATTTATCTTTTATTGAAGGACGTTATTTGCTGACGGCTACATTCCGTGCGGATGGTACAAGTAAGTTTGTGAAATCCAACCGCTGGGCATACTTCCCTTCCGCAGCTTTGGCATGGCGTATGGAACAAGAGGACTTTATCAGAGAAAATACTCCTTGGATTGATCAGTTGAAATTTCGTTTAGGATATGGACAGACAGGAAATCAGTCTATAGATCCATACAATAGTTTTTATAATTATAAAAAGACAATTGATTATGCAGATGCTAACGGTAATAAAGAGTTGGCTTTGGCTGTAAGTAATTTGCAGAATCCTGAATTGAAATGGGAATCGACAACTTCCTATAATATTGGTCTTGATTTTGCTATATTCAATAATCGCCTGTCCGGTACATTAGACTGGTATTATAAACGTACAGATGACTTACTCATCGATCGTTCTGTTTCTTTCACTACAGGTTTTGCGAATATCCTGATGAATCAAGGTTCTTTGTCAAATAGGGGGTTTGAAATTTCTTTGGATGCAGATGTTATCCGTTCTAAAGATTTCACTTGGAATGTATCGGGTAATATCGGTTTTAACAGTTCTAAGATCAGAAAATTAGGATTACCTCTTGCTTTTTATGGCAATAATCAATATTCAGCTTATTTAGGGAACTCAATAGGTGACCATTTTGGTGTTGCAAATATCTTTATTGAAGGAAAAGCTCCGGGTTTGTTTTGGGGATATAAAACAGATGGTATAATTCAGGAGGGAGATGATGTTCCTCAGAAAAGTGAAAACAAGAATACGATTGCAGGTAGTACGGACCCGGGTAATATTAAATTTGTCGATAGTAACGGTGATGGTATGATTACTGAAGATGATAAAGTAATTCTGGGAGATCCGAATCCGGATTTTACATATGGTTTCCAAACCAGATTGACTTATAAAGACATTTCTTTATCAGCTTCCTTTAATGGAGTTTACGGAAATGATTTATTAAATAGTAATCTGCGCTATGAAGCTATGCCTGCCAAGAATTCATCTAATAATATTCGTAAAGAGGTTTATGCTAATATATGGAGGGCTGATAATCCTACAAACCTTTATCCGGGAGTAAATAGTACAAATCCGTCTTCAGCTGTACTTGACAGATATATTGAAGATGGTAGCTTCCTGAGATGTTCGGATATAACATTGGGATATACTATGCCGAAAAGTATTGTCAGTAAAATAGGTTTCGAGAATATAAATATTTTTGCTTCTGTAAAAAATGCATTCATTATTACCAATTATTCTGGATATGATCCGGAGGTGAATACTTTTGCATTCGATGGTTTAAAAAGAGGCGTTGATATGAACTCATTTCCTCAGTCACGTTCTTATATCTTTGGTTTAAGTGTAACATTCTAATCAGGTATTATGAAAAAATTAAAATTAATATATTTCTTATTAGCTATTTGTACTTTTTCTTCCTGCCTGGATGAAGATCCGCAATATGCTTTGAATAGTGAATCTGTGTTTTTGGATGAGAATACAGCTCAGTTGGCACTGCTTTCCTGTTATGGACAGTTGACTACTTATGATGGTTTTGGGCAGGCTGCTCAGGAATTACTGGTGGGAGCATCCGGTTTGGGATGGGCACAGACAAATGCCAGTGATCAGGACCGTTACGTATCTCTGAACGTATCTTCTGGTTGTGTGATAACCAAGATGTTTTGGAGAAGTTTATATAAAACGGTCTCAGAGACAACATTTTTTATAGAGAATATGAAAGAGAGCCCATTGGACGAGGACTTTAAAAACGGATTAGTAGCACAAGCTAAATTTCTGAGGGGATTCTCATATTACCATCTGTTGACTACTTTTGGTGGAGTACCTTTGCGTAATACAATTCCATCTCTCAAGTCGCTTTCTATTCCGAGAGCTACTGAAGAAGAGATTGCAGCACAGATTGAAAGTGATTGGAAAGATGCTATTGGTGGATTGACTGAAACCGCAGATGCCGGAAAAGCTTCGGGACTTGCAGCGCATGCTTATTTGGCTAAACTATATTGGTATTTGGCATGCCAGGGAAAACAAGCTTCGGGTAGCAAGACTTATTGGGAGTTAGCTTTGGAACAATGTGAATTTGTATATGGAAAATTTCAATTGGAACCAAACTATTCAAACTTGTTTGTACAACATTCAAACTCGAAAGAATCTATATTCCAACTCAATTTTTCAACAGAATCTTCTACTACCGGTAATCGTGGAAGTTGGATATTTGCTCCTCAAAACTCTACAGCCGGTATATCATGGGGACGTATTCGTATTTCAAAAGCTTTTCATGACTATCTGAAAGGTACCTATCCGGACGATCCGAGATATGGTGCAACTGTTCTTTCAACATGGGTAAATAAGAGTAATGGTGAAAATCAGTTTGCTTATCCGAAATTGAGTTACAAAGAGGGTCGGGTTACTCATAATGTAGAAATAAATTATAGTATATGTAACGATCCTACCAATCCTACAGTTGAAGAGTTAGAGGCGGTTGATGATAAGTTGGTGAAACGTTTTGTACAGCCTACCGGAGAACATTACGGATGGTCTTATTATAAGAAAGCGATGGACTTGAATTCTACTGCTCAAAATTCGCATATGAATCTTATTGTATATCGTTATGCTGATTTCTTATTGATGATGGCGGATGTGCTGAATGAATCTGGTGAAACAGGAAAGGCTATTAGTCTGGTGAAAGAAGTATTACAGAGAGCGCGGCAGTCAGGTACGCCGAATGCTGTTTACCCTAAGGACTGGGAAACTAATCTTACTAAAGATCAGGTGAGAGATAAAATATTCTGGGAACGTTTGGTTGAATTGGCTGGTGAACAAACGATGTATTGTGATGCACGCAGACGAGGAACTGAATATTTGAAGAAGGTTTTGGAAATTCAGAATAATCATCATATTACAAGAGCTATTGTTGAGAACAAGGAATTAGGTGAACATCGATTTAAAGAACGTCTGTTTAATAATGGAGATTTAACGGAAAATTTCTTGAAGAAAAATTTGCGGTTACCTATACCACAGGAAGAATTGAATACTAACGAGTCAATATCTGCCAGCGATCAAAATTACGGATACTAATTTTATTATTCTGTTGATTTGTAATGAAGCAGCAGAAACATCCGAAAGAGTTTTGTTTTCTGCAACAGGGGTAGTAGCATGGTTTGCTACTACTCTATTTAAGAGCTATCGTTTATTGTTTTTGTTCTTTCTTTCAAATAAAATTCAAAAAAAGACATATTTGGGACATTTTTGGAATATATAAAATTATTTTCGAACATTGGATTAGTACCTGCTGTCGTAAATTTGTATTTAAAAGAAACATAGAACTACTAAATAATAAAGGGTAGAGAAATTATTGTATTTATATTAATCTTGTTTTACCATGAACCGACCAGACTTAAAAATAGTTTATCCCTTTGCCGGATTGGCAACATTGGCTGCCGTAACTTCTTGTCAACAACAAAAAAAGGAAGAAGCAAAACCATATAATATTGTATATATTATGACGGACGACCATACGGCTCAAATGATGAGTTGTTATGATACCCGTTATATGGAAACTCCTAATCTGGATCGTATAGCCAATGATGGTGTACGCTTTACCAATAGTTTTGTTGCTAATTCGCTGAGTGGTCCAAGCCGTGCCTGTATGATTACCGGTAAGCATAGTTGTGCCAATAAATTCTATGATAACACGACTTGTGTTTTTGATAGTGCACAACAAACTTTTCCGAAGTTGTTACAGAAGGCTGGTTATCAGACTGCTTTGGTAGGGAAGTGGCATTTAGAGAGCCTGCCTACAGGGTTCAACTACTGGGAGATAGTGCCAGGCCAGGGCGATTATTATAATCCGGATTTTATCACTCAGGATAATGATACGATTCAGAAACAAGGTTACGTTACAAATATTATCACGGATGAGGCTATTGACTGGATGGAGAACAAACGGGATAAGGATAAACCTTTCTGTCTGTTGATTCACCATAAGGCTATTCATCGTAATTGGATGGCAGATACCTGTAATCTGGCACTGTATGAAGATAAGACATTTTCTCTTCCCGGAAACTTCTTTGATGATTATGAAGGCCGTCCGGCTGCTGCTGCGCAGGAAATGAGTATTGTGAAGGATATGGATATGATCTATGACCTGAAAATGCTTCGCCCGAATAAGAATTCACGTTTGAAATCTTTGTATGAGAAATTCCTCGGACGTATGAATACGGAGCAGCGGGCTGCCTGGGATAAGTTTTATGGTCCGGTGATTGATGATTTTTATAAGCAGAACCTAAAAGGAAAAGAACTGGCCAACTGGAAGTTTCAACGGTATATGCGCGACTACATGAAGACAGTGAAATCTTTGGATGATAATGTAGGGCGTGTACTCGACTATCTGAAAGAAAAGGGAATGCTGGACAATACGTTGGTGGTTTATACTTCCGATCAGGGATTTTATATGGGCGAACATGGCTGGTTTGACAAACGCTTTATGTATGAGGAATCTATGCGTACTCCGCTTATAATGCGTTTACCTAAAGGATTCGACCGGAAAGGTGATATAACGGAAATGGTACAGAATATCGATTATGCACCTACTTTTCTTGAGTTGGCAGGTGCTCCTGTTCCTGATGATATTCAGGGAGTATCTCTATTGCCTTTGCTGAGAGGAGAGCATCCCAAAGATTGGAGAAAAGCGTTGTATTATCACTTTTATGAATATCCTGCCGAACACATGGTAAAACGCCATTACGGTGTTCGCACGGAACGATATAAGTTGATTCACTTTTATAATGATATAAACTGGTGGGAGTTGTATGATCTTCAGAAAGATCCTGCTGAGATGCATAACTTATATGGAAAAGCAGAGTATGAACCTGTAGTGGGAGAACTTAAAGAAGAAATGCTGAAGTTGCAGGAGCAATACAACGATCCGGTTCGTTTTTCACCGGAAAGAGATAAAGAGTAAAAAAAAGGAATATATTGATTTATGATGAAATACACCTTATCAATTATAATAGCGTTACTGTTTTCCCCTATCATAGCAGTACAGGCTGAAGATTTAACACAAACGATCTCTATAGTACCCACCCCTGTGCAAGTTGTGCCAGGGGAGGGGAGCTATCGTTTTTCGGAGAATACGGTATTTGCTGTAGAGAATGCAGGGCAAGCAGAAATCGCTCGTAATTTTATCGGTCTTTTTACTTGTGCTGGCGGATTCACTCCGTTGTTGAAAGAAGGAAGTAACACCGGGGATGTTTGTTTTATAACAGATCGTAGCTTGAAGAGTGAGGCCTATCGGTTGGATGTCACTTCGGATAAGATTGTGATTAATGCTTCGGATGTAAAAGGCTTCTTCTATGCCTTGCAGACGATCCGTATGTTGCTGCCGGCTTCTATAGAGAATGCAAGAAATGTAGGCGGAGATGTTGGCTGGGCCATTCCTTCGGTAAAAATCAGTGATGAACCCCGCTTTGGCTATCGCGGGTTATTATTGGATGCTGCCCGTTTTTTTATACCCAAAAAGAATGTATTGCGCATCATAGATTGTATGGCAATGCTGAAAATAAATAAACTGCATTTTCATTTGTGTGATGATAACGGTTGGCGCCTGGAAATAAAGAAACACCCTCGTCTGACAGATATAGGTGCATGGCGGGTAGATCGTACCGACGTTCCTTTTCATTCCCGAAGGAATCCGATGTTAGGAGAATCTACTCCAATTGGTGGATTTTATACTCAGGAAGATATGAAGGAGATAATAGCGTATGCTACCGATCGCCAGATAGAAGTGATCCCTGAAATAGAGATGCCGGCACATAGCAATGCTGCCTTGGCCTCTTATCCTGGATTGGCTTGTCCGGTAGTAAAGAATTTCATAGGTGTATTACCCGGGTTGGGAGGTGCACATGCTGAGGTTATCTATTGTGCCGGGAATGACAGTGTGTTTACTTTTTTACAAGATGTGATTGATGAAGTACTGGAATTGTTTCCTTCCCGTTATATTCATTTGGGAGGTGATGAGGCCAGAAAAACGAACTGGGAAAAATGTCCGCTTTGCCAGGCACGGATGAAAAAAGAGCATCTGGCCAATGAAGAAGATTTGCAGGGGTACTTTATGAAACGGATGTGCGAATATGTACAGAGTAAAGGCCGTGAAGTGATAGGCTGGGATGAATTGACGAATACGACTATACCGGACGGAACCATCATCTTAGGCTGGCAGGGATTGGGTACTGCTGCCTTGAAAGCTGCAGAGCAGGGACACCGGTTTATTATGACTCCGGCGCGTATTATGTATCTGATACGCTATCAGGGACCTCAGTGGTTTGAACCTGTGACTTATTTTGGTAATATAACTTTGAGGGATGTATTTGATTATGAACCGATACAGGATGATTGGAAACCTGAATATAAGTCTCTTTTGATGGGGATACAGGGTTGCATGTGGACTGAGTTTTGCAATAAACCCGAGGATGTGGACTATCTGCTCTTTCCGCGTTTGGCAGCAGTGGCCGAAGGGGGCTGGGCTAAACCGGAATTGAAAGATTGGAATCGTTTTTTAAAAGGATTGGATGTATATAACTGCCATATTGCAGCTAAAGGAGTGGGGTATTCCCGTTCAATGTATAATATTCAGCATACAATAACACCTGAAAACGGGGCTTTAAAAGTTAATCTGGAATGTATACGTCCGGATGTGGAAATTCGTTATACGCTGGATGATAGTGAACCTTCTGCAAAATCCCCCCGCTATATCAAAGAATTGACTATTCGGGGCGTACAAACTTTAAAGTGTGCTACCTTTGTGGGGGATAAGAAAATGGGAAAAACATTGATTTTACCTGTTATCTGGAATAAGGCTACCGGTAAGCCTGTTCTTGCCGATAATAAAAATGTGGAAGTAGTAACCAACGGGATACGGGGAAGCCTGAAACAAACAGACTATGAATGGGCTTCCTGGGAAAAAAGTGATACGGTATCTTTTACTATTGATTTATTGAAAAAGGAAACACTCCATACGGTTACAGTAGGGTGTATTACAAATTATGGAATGGCAATACATAAACCGGCATCGATAGAAGTAGAAATATCAGATGATAACCGTAAATTCAGGAAGGTGGGGACATTAAGCTTTACTCCTCAGGAGATCTTCCGGGAGTGGAATTTTGTGGAAGATCTGTCTTTGAATATCAACGGGAAACAGGCACGCTATATCCGTGTGACTGCCAAAGGACCAGGGGCTTGCCCGGAAGATCATGTACGCCCGGGACAGGAGTCCAGAGTGATGTTTGATGAAGTGATAGTGAAGTAATTTAGTAGTAAGTAGCCCAGTAGTAACTACTATAAAAACATAAAACCATGAATAACTTATTAAAACGAATTTATCTGATGATACTGGCAGTGCTGGTTATCATTCCCGCTGCGGCACAACAACAGCCCGAATGGCAGAGCCAGTATGCGGTAGGATTGAATAAGCTGAATCCCCATGCCTATGTCTGGCCGTATGCAACTGCTGCTGATGTGCAGAAAGGAGCTTATGAAGAATCTCCTTATTATATGAGTCTGAATGGCAAATGGAAGTTCCATTGGGTGAAGAATCCCGATACCCGTCCGAAAGATTTTTATAAACCTTCGTTTTATACCGGAGGATGGGCCGATATCAATGTGCCGGGTAACTGGGAGCGTCAGGGGTATGGTACGGCTATTTATGTAAACGAGACTTATGAATTTGATGATAAGATGTTCAACTTCAGGAAGAATCCGCCGTTGGTTCCATCTGAAGAGAATGAGGTGGGGTCTTATCGTCGTACTTTTACGATTCCTGCCGGTTGGGAAGGCCGTCGCGTGATACTTTGCTGTGAAGGGGTCATTTCATTTTATTATGCATGGGTAAATGGAGAGTTTTTAGGATACAATCAGGATTCTAAGACCCCTGCCGAATGGGATATTACCGACAAACTGAAAAATGGGGAAAATACAATAGCCCTTGAAGTCTACCGCTGGAGTGCGGGTGCTTATCTTGAGTGTCAGGATATGTGGCGGTTAAGCGGTATTGAGCGGGATGTGTATCTCTACAGTACTCCCAAGCAATATATTGCCGATTATAAAGTGACTTCTATCCTTGAAAAGAATACTTATAAAGACGGAGTTTTCGAACTTGATGTGACTGTAGAAGGAGCAGCAGCCGGAATAGCTACCATTGCCTATGAATTGCAGAATGAGGCCGGAAAAACGGTATTGAATGGTAGTCAACCGGTTAAATCCCGTGGTTTGAGCAATTTGATTACTTTTGATGAGAAACGTATTCCGGATGTTGAAAAATGGAGTGCAGAACATCCGAACCTGTATACATTGATATTGGAATTGAAAGATGCTAATGGAAAAGTGACTGAGGTGACCGGGACGAAAGTCGGTTTCCGTACTTCTGAAATAAAGGACGGTCGTTTCTGCATCAATGGTGTGCCTGTATTGGTGAAAGGGGTAAACCGTCATGAGCATTCACAGTTGGGGCGGACAGTAAGTAAGGAACTGATGGAAGAGGATATCAGGCTGATGAAACAGCATAATATCAATACCGTCCGTAATTCCCATTATCCTGCTCATCCTTACTGGTATCAGCTTTGTGACCGGTATGGCCTTTATATGATTGATGAAGCAAATATCGAATCTCACGGTATGGGCTACGGACCTGCCTCTTTGGCAAAAGACAGTACGTGGCTTACGGCTCATATGGATCGTACGCATCGTATGTATGAGCGTTCGAAGAATCATCCTGCCATTGTGATTTGGTCATTAGGCAATGAAGCCGGTAATGGAATTAATTTTGAGCGTACGTATGACTGGCTGAAGTCGGTAGAAAAGAATCGTCCCGTACAATATGAACGTGCGGAAGAAAATTACAATACGGATATCTATTGCCGTATGTACCGCAGTGTGGATGTCATTAAAGAGTACGTAGCCCGTAAGGATATTTACCGTCCTTTTATTCTTTGCGAATATCTGCATGCAATGGGGAATAGTTGCGGTGGCATGAAGGAATATTGGGATGTTTTTGAAAATGAACCGATGGCTCAGGGTGGTTGCATCTGGGATTGGGTGGACCAGTCTTTCCGTGAGGTAGACAAGGATGGCAACTGGTATTGGACGTACGGTGGCGATTACGGCCCTAAAGACGTGCCGAGCTTTGGCAACTTCTGTTGTAATGGTTTGGTGAATGCCGTTCGTGAGCCCCATCCGCATCTGTTGGAGGTGAAGAAGATCTATCAGAATATCAAGAGTACATTGGTTGATAAGAAGAACCTGACTATCCGTGTGAAGAATTGGTTCGATTTTTCGGATTTGAATGAGTATCTTCTTCATTGGAGTGTGACGGGAGATGACGGAACGATTGTTGCTGAAGGAAGTAAAGAGGTGACTTGTGCTCCGCATGCCGTAGTGGATATCACTTTGGGAGCTGTGAAACTTCCTAAAACGCTTCGTGAGGCTTATCTGAATCTGAGTTGGACGCGGGTGAAGGCTACTCCGTTAGTAACATCCGATTGGGAGGTTGCCTATGATCAGTTTGTACTTCCTGTATCTAAAAACAGTTGGTCCGGCAAACCTGCCAAAGCGGGGAACACAACGTTTGTAGTTGATGAGGCTACCGGTGCTTTGAAGTCTCTTTGTCTGGATGGAGAAGAATTATTGGCAAGTCCGATAACTTTGAGCTTGTTCCGTCCGGCTACGGATAATGATAACCGCGATCAGAATGGAGCTAAACTCTGGAGACAGGCTGGTTTGGACCATTTGACACAAAAGGTGGTTTCTTTGAAAGAAGGTAAGAATAAGACGACTGTGAAAGCTGATATTCTGAATGCCGAAGGAAAGAAAATAGGAAATGCCGAGTTTATATATGCTTTGAACCGTGATGGTTCTATGAAAGTGCAGACTACTTTTGAGCCGGATACTTCATTGGTAAAATCGATGGCTCGATTGGGAATTACTTTTGAAATGAAGGATACCTACGAAAATGTAACTTATCTGGGCCGTGGGGAACATGAAACCTATACTGACCGGAATCAATCGGGAAAAATAGGTGTTTATAAAACAATTCCTGAACGGATGTTCCATTATTACGTTGTTCCTCAGTCTACAGGTAACCGGACGGATGTCCGGTGGATGCAACTGACTGACGAACATGGGAAAGGTTGCTGGATAGAGGCAAATTCTTTATTCCAGTTTAGCACTGTTCCTTTCTCAGATGTAATATTAGAGAAGGCACGTCATATTAATGAATTGAAACGGGACGGCAAAATAACAATACATCTGGATGCTGAACAAGCTGGAGTAGGTACTGCTACTTGTGGTCCGGGAGTTTTGCCTTCCTATCTGGTTCCATTGACAAAGCAAACCTTTGATTTCACTATTTATCCTGTGAAGTAAAAAGAGAGAGAGTGATATATACTAATGAGGATATCTCCGGAAGGAGGTACCTCATTGGTTTTTCTGTTTTTCTTCCGGGGTTAAATCTATAAAATACCATGAACAAAATACCGGAAAATGATTTTATCCGATTAGCCTCATTGGATATACTTAGAGGTTTTGACTTATTTCTTCTTGTCTTTTTTCAGCCGGTGTTCGTTGCACTGGCACGACAGTTGAATCTGCCATTTCTCGATGAGGTTCTATATCAGTTCGACCATGAAGTCTGGGAAGGGTTTCGTTTCTGGGATCTTGTAATGCCGCTTTTTCTCTTTATGACAGGGGCTTCAATGCCTTTTTCCTTATCTAAATACAAAACTGCTTCTGTAGATTATTGGCCTGTTTACCGACGGATTCTTAAACGGGTTATTTTACTTTTTATCTTCGGAATGATTGTCCAGGGAAATTTGCTTGGATTTGATGGCAAGCACATTTATTTCTATTCTAATACATTACAATCGATTGCTGTTGGTTATTTTATTGCAGCAGTTATCCAATTACATTTTTCATTCAGATGGCAGATAATAATAACGCTGTTATTGCTTCTTGTCTACTGGATTCCTATGACATTTTTGGGTGATTTTACCCCAGCAGGAAATTTTGCAGAGCAGGTAGATCGATGGGTTCTGGGACGTTTCCGGGATGGAGTTTTTTGGAATGAAGACGGAACCTGGAGCTTTTCATCCCAATACAATTATACATGGATATGGAGTAGCCTGACATTTGGGGTTACTGTGATGCTTGGAGCTTTTGCCGGAAAGATAATGAAAGAGGGCAAGACGAACCGGAAAAAGGTGGTACAAATATTACTGCTTACCGGTCTGTTATTGATCGGTCTGGCAGAATTGTGGAGTTTGCAAATGCCTGTCATTAAGCGTTTATGGACAGCCAGTATGACGTTACTGTCCGGTGGATATTGCTTTTTGCTCATGGCATTGTTTTATTACTGGATTGATTATAAAGGGCATACACGGGGATTGAATTGGTTGAAAGTGTATGGCATGAATTCTATTACTGCCTACGTGCTCGGTGAGGTAGTGAATTTCCGTTGTATTGCAGCTTCGGTTAGTTATGGTTTGGAGCAATATTTTGGAAATTATTATCCAGTGTGGTTGACTTTTGCCAATTATTTTATTCTCTTTGTACTTCTGAGGGCAATGTATAAATGTAGGTTATTTTTGAAGGTTTGATTGTATAGATAGCATAACTAATTCCAAGAATAATATGAAAAAAGTTTTTTATTTATTATTTCTGTTTCTACTATGGACAGTTCCGGTGAGATCAGCTTATCAGCCTCAATATTCTGTGGCAGGTTTTTATCCGCTGGAGCACACAGGGCGTGAAGTATATTCGATGAATCCGGTCTGGCGTTTTTATAAAGGAAGTGTTCCGGAGGCTTATCGGGTAGATTTTGATGATGATAACTGGGCGGTTGTTTCATTGCCGGACGGAATAGAATATTTACCGACTGAAGCAAGTGGATGTATAAATTATCAGGGGGAAGTATGGTATCGTAAGCATTTCACTCCTGACAATAGTCTTAAAAGTAAAAAGCTGTTTCTCCATTTCGAAGCTATTATGGGGAAGTCAAAGGTATGGATAAATGGTCAGTTGATTAATGAACATTTAGGAGGGTTTCTGCCCGTAATTGCCGATATAACTCCTTATGTGACTTTTGAAAAAGAGAATGTAATAGCGGTATGGGCCGATAATAGCGATGATCCTTCTTATCCTCCCGGTAAGGCACAGGATGTATTGGACTTTACCTATTGCGGGGGTATTTACCGGGATTGTTGGTTGATAGCTCACAATGATGTTTATATAACTGATCCGAATTATGAGAATCAGATAGCAGGGGGTGGTTTGTTTGTGGCTTTTGATAAAGTGTCAGAGCAGACAGCAGATATTTTACTGAGTATACAAGTTAGAAATGACCGTAAACAGTCTTTTAACGGGAGAGTCGTTTATGAACTGTTGGATGCAGATGCTGAAAAGGTAGGTGAAGCTACTCACAAACTTTCTGTTGGAAAACAAAAGGCTGCGGTTGTTGCCAATAAGATCAGAATTTCTGACCCTCACCTTTGGTCGCCGGATTCTCCTTATTTGTATCAACTGCATGTATATGTACAGGATAACTACGGAAATACGATTGATGGATATAAGCGCCGTATTGGTGTACGCAGTATCGAATTTAAAGGAAAAGACGGTTTCTGGCTGAATGGAAAACCTTATGATGCTCCATTGATTGGAGCCAATCGCCATCAGGATTTTGCTGTTGTAGGCAATGCACTTTCTAACAGTATGCACTGGCGGGATGCGAAGAAGTTGAGAGATGCAGGACTGAAAGTGATCAGGAACGCCCATTATCCACAAGATCCGGCTTTTATGGATGCTTGTGATGAACTTGGACTTTTCGTGATAGTCAATACTCCGGGATGGCAGTTCTGGAATGAGGCTCCCGAGTTTGCTCAGCGGGTATATTCGGATATCCGGAACATGGTGCGGCGAGATCGTAACCATCCTTCTGTATGGATGTGGGAACCTATTCTGAATGAGACCTGGTATCCAGCCGACTTTGCACAGAAAGTGAGAGATATTGTGATGGAAGAATATCCATACCCTTATTGCTATACAGGTTGTGATTCTGAGGCTAAAGGGCATGAATACTTCCCTGTGCTTTTCAAACATCCTTATTTGGGAGGAGTAGATAAAGAGGAAGCAGAACATCCGGAAATAACGTATTTCACTCGTGAATGGGGCGATAATGTAGATGATTGGAGTTCGCATAATTCTCCCAGTCGCGCCAGCCGTGCCTGGGGAGAAACACCTATGTTGATCCAGGCACAGGGATATGCTAATCCTTCTTATCCGTATACTTGCTATGAAACGTTGTTCCAAACAACCCGTCAACATATCGGAGGCTGTTTGTGGCATTCATTCGATCATCAGCGGGGATATCATCCCGATCCGTTTTATGGAGGGATTATGGATGCTTTCCGCCAGCCCAAATATTCATATTATATGTTTAAGTCACAGCGTAGTCCGAAAAAGACAGATTTGATTGCCGAAACCGGGCCAATGGTATTTATTGCGCATGCTATGACTCCTTTCTCACCAAAGGATGTGACGGTTTACTCCAATTGTGAAGAAGTTCGCCTGACGGTATTTAAGGATGGTAAACAGTATAATTATAAAAAAGAAAAAAGAGAGAAAGGGATGCCTTCGCCTGTGATAACATTTAAAGATGTATATGATTTTATGCAGGATAAGGCTTTGTCCCGTCAGAGAAAACAAGCAGATGTATATATGCTTGCAGAAGGACTTGTGGATGGAAAAGTAGTGGCTACTCATAAGGTGTCGCCGTCGCGTCGTCCTTCCAGGCTTTTGTTATGGGTTGATAATGAAGGTATGAATATGGAGGCTAACGGTTCGGACATTGTGACGGTGATTGCTGCTGTTGCCGATGATAATGGAAATATTAAGCGTTTGAATAATTATTTTATTCGTTTTGAAATAGAGGGTGAAGGTGTAATTTTGGGTGGAGAGGATGTGATGGCCAATCCGCGTCCTGTACAGTGGGGTACGGCACCTGTGCTTGTGAAGTCCACGACCACTCCGGGAAAAATTAAAATTCGTGCTTCTGTATTGATAGAAGGTAAGCAGATGCCTGCCAGTGAAACGATTGAGATAGAAACACATCCGGTCACTTATCCTTTAATTTTTGATGTAGCGGAAGAAAACGCAGCCGTTAAAATGGTTCGGGAGAAAAGTGCAGATAAAGTGGGAGATGAAGATTGCGCCCGTGAAGTTAAGAAGTTGCAGATGGAGCTGAATCAATATAAATTAAAAGAAGTGGAACAGCAACAAACTGATTTCGGAGAAAAAAGATAATATTCACCACAGAGTTTCACAGAGTCACACAGAGTTTTATTTAATTTAGTTTCAACAATAACACTCTGTGGTACTCTGTGAGACGCTGTGGTAAATATAGTGAAGTAAACGTAAATATTCAACCAATGAAAAAGCTTTTATTATCAGTCATTCTGTTCGCTTCGATTTGTAGTGGACAGGCACAAAATGAGAAAGGGTATTATGTGAAGCATCTGGAGTTTCCACAGAATGCCACGCTTCAGGAGAAAGTAGATATGGCGGCGAGGTTAGTGCCGACTCCACAGCAATTGGCCTGGCAACAGATGGAGCTGACAGCATTCCTGCATTTCGGTATTAATACTTTTACCGGGCGTGAATGGGGAGACGGGACGGAAGATCCGGCTTTGTTTAATCCTTCACAGTTGGATGCAGAGCAGTGGGTACGTACACTGAAAGATGCCGGTTTTAAAATGGTCCTTTTAACGGCTAAACATCATGATGGTTTCTGTTTGTGGCCTACCAAAACTACACCCCATTCCGTAGCCTCTTCTCCTTGGAAGAATGGTAAAGGGGATGTTGTGAAAGACCTTCGTGACGCTTGTGATAAATATGGAATGAAGTTCGGTGTTTATCTCTCTCCATGGGACAGAAACGCTTCATGTTATGGTGATTCTCCGAAATATAATCAGTTTTTTATTCAACAATTGACGGAGTTGCTTACTAACTACGGAGAAGTACACGAAGTGTGGTTTGACGGTGCAAATGGTGAAGGTCCTAACGGGAAAAAACAGGTCTATGACTGGGATGCATTTTATAAAACGATTCAGAAGTTGCAGCCCAAGGCTGTGATGGCTATAATGGGAGATGATGTACGTTGGGTTGGCAATGAAAAAGGAATTGGCCGTGAAACGGAATGGAATGCTACGGTACTTACTCCGGGAATCTATACCCGTTCGGAGGAAAATAATAAACGGTTGGGAGTGTTCAGTAAGGCAGAAGATTTAGGGAGTCGTGATATACTGAAGAATGCAACCGAACTCTTCTGGTACCCGTCTGAGGTGGATGTTTCTATTCGTCCGGGATGGTTCTATCATAAAGAAGAGGATAGCAAGGTGAAAAGTCTGAAGCATCTGGCGGATATTTATTTCCAATCCGTTGGTTACAATTCTGTCTTGTTATTGAATATTCCGCCGGATCGTCTCGGATTGATTAATGAGGCGGATGTGACTCGTTTGAAAGAGTTTGCCGAGTATCGTAAACAGGCTTTTGCAGATGACAGGGTGAAAGAGGGGCAGAAGTTATGGGAGGCTACTCCGAATGGAGAGCGTACCTATAAACTGAAATCCGGTTCGGAAATAAATGTAGTGATGTTGCAGGAAGATATCGCAAGAGGACAGCGTGTGGAAGCTTTTTCTGTGGAGGCACAGACTGCTGATGGTTGGAAAGAGATAGCTCAAGGGACTACGGTTGGTTATAAACGTTTGTTGCGCTTTCCTGATGTAAAGGCCAATCAGTTAAGAATTAAAATTAAAAATTGTCGTCTGACTGCTAATATCAGCCGGGTAGCAGCTTTCTATGTGGCTCCTTTGCAAGAAGAAAGTGAAGAGGTGGATTGGAATAATTTGCCGCGTACTACCTGGAAACAGGTGTCTGATTCTCCACTTACCATTGATTTAGGTAAATCGGTAATATTAAGTGCTTTTACATATGCTCCTGCTAAGGCAGAGGCAAAACCGACTATGGCATTCAGGTATAAATTCTTTGTAAGTACAGACGGAAATAATTGGCAGGAAGTACCTGTAAATGGTGAATTTAGTAATATTATGCACAATCCTCTTCCGCAAACAGTACCATTTAAGGAAAAAGTGAAAGCACGTTTTATCAGGTTGGAAGCTACTACGCCGACCGACACTCCTGCAAAGGTGGAAATAAATGAGATTGGTGTAACTGCTGAAAAGTAAATTAAAGCAGTTTCTAAGTTGTAACAGAAAAAATCTATTAAACAAGAAAATACCATGAATGTAGATAAGCGTAAATTATGGACTGCTGCTTCTGTCTTGATTTTATCCGGACCGCTAACAGCCCAGCAACAGCCTAATATCATTCTCTTTTTGGTGGATGATATGGGGTGGCAGGATACTTCGGTTCCTTTCTGGACAGAGACAACGGAACTAAACCAGATTTATCATACGCCCAATATGGAGCGACTGGCACAAATGGGGGTTAAGTTTACTCATGCTTATGCCAACTCTATCAGTTCACCATCACGGGTGAGCCTTTTCACCGGAGCTAATGCAGCAAGGCACCGGGTGACTAACTGGACCTTGAAAAAAGATGTTTCAACAGATCGTAATGATGATTTGTTGACATTTGGTGATTGGAATTATAATGGCTTGTGCCCGCAGGAAGGTATACCTTACACTTTTTATGCTAAATGTCTGCCGGAATTGCTTCGTGAAAACGGATATACGACCATGATGGTAGGTAAGGCGCATTTTGGCTCCTTGGATACTCCGGCTGCTGATCCGTTGACTATTGGTTTCGATTATAACATCGCCGGACATGCTGCCGGGGCTATGGGAAGCTATCTGGGAGAAGAAGGGTATGGTGCAAGCGGAAATCCGGAATGGGCAAAGATATGGGCAGTACCGGATCTGGAGAAATATCACGGTACGGATACTTTCTTGACTGAGGCTTTGACTTTGGAAGCCAAAGGGCTTATGGACAAAGCACTTGCCAAAGAAAAACCATTCTTTTTGTACATGAGCCATTATGCTGTTCATGCTCCTTTTGCTACTGACAAAAGGTTTTATGATAGATACGTAACCAAAGGGTTATCGCATAAGGAAGCGCAGTATGCCGGATTGGTGGAAGGCATGGATAAGAGTTTGGGAGACCTTATGGATTATCTGGAAATAAAAGGTATTACTCAAAACACAGTTATTATCTTTATGTCCGATAACGGGGGATATACCATTGGACGTACAAATAAAAATTACCCGTTGAGTGAGGGAAAGGGTTCATTAAAAGAAGGTGGGATTCGTGAGCCAATGATTGTTTATTGGCCGGGAGTCACACAACCTGCTACTGTGAATACAACCCCTGTGATTATAGAAGATTTCTTTCCCAGTATACTGGAGTTAGCCGGTATGAAAGGGAAAATACATACTCCACAGACTATTGATGGTAGAAGTTTTGTTGCACAGTTAAAAGGGAAACAGGGAGATCAAAAGAGACCTTTGTATTTTCATTATCCTAATAACTGGGGAGAACGGCACGAAACGACCGGTGCTCCGCAAAGTGCTGTTATTGAAGGAGACTGGAAGTTGATTTACTACTATGAATCGCAGACATCGGCTCTGTTCAATCTGAAAGAAGATATCTCGGAACAACATAATCTTATCGGCGAAAAAGCATATCAGAAGATAGCTTTGAAACTGGCAAAGGATTTGACCCGCCATTTAAAGAAGACAAATGCTACTATGCCTGTAGTAAAAGCTACCGGAGATTTTGTGAAATACCCGGATGGGGCAGGAGTGGAATAATGGAATATTAGAAACTGTTTTGATTTTCTTTTTAAAAGTTTTTATTAGCACCTTCTGAGTTTATTTTCGGTCTTTTTACCTGTTTTCATTTGTCACATAGCCCGCTATGCTCCTCATTAAAACAGATGAAATCCTCAAAAATAACTCTCAGAAGAAAGCTAAAATAAAATCAAAACAGTTTCTTAATGTATCTCTTTCAGTTCAAAATCAGTATATATAGGTAGATGGTCACTGTATCCACCTAAATATTTCATACCATAATAAGTGCGGAAAGGTTGTTTTCCACCATATTTATCATCATCGGATAACAGAAAGGGCAGGCGGCTTACGTTTGCCCTTTCTTCATTGGTAAAGAAAGGTGCAGAAACATTCAGAAGAGTGCCGGAAACAATCATGTGATCCAATAGCCCCCATTCTCCCTGATATTTATAAGAGCCGAATGTATGTTTTCCGGCTTTGGCTTTTCCGGCTAATAAATGATAGAGTTTTAATGCCTGGGGATAGGGAGGAGGTGCAATGGCTGCAAGGACTTCCGCAATGGATTTATTTTCCGGATAGTCATTGAAGTCTCCCATGATGATCAGTTGTGGATGATGGCGGGAGGTTAGTATACTGTCTGCTTCCAATCGGATTTTCTTTGCAACAGACAGGCGATAAGGTTCCGATTCTTTGGCTCCTCCTGAACGGGAAGGAAGATGAACTACCAATACATCCAGGCTGTCTCCGGTGGATAAAAGTCCGCATACGTGGAGAATATCTCTTGTAGGGCGCTTGTGTAAATGGACGTTGTCTATTGGAACAGATCGATGGAATAATAATTTAAAACGGTCACGCTGATAAAGCAAGGCCACATTGATACCCCGTTCGTCGGGAGAGTGAGTCATAACATAACGATATCCATGTTCTTTTAAAGGGGAGTAATGTACAAGATCCCGCATGACACTGTCATTCTCTACTTCGCAAAGTCCTACTAATGCAGGAGGAGTCCATTCTCCAACCGCTGTAATAACACGTGCTATACTTACCAGTTTCTTTTTGTAACGGCTGTAATTCCAGTGACGAAGCGCATTGGGGAGAAATTCATAATCATTCTTTAGAGAGTCATGACGGGTATCGAACAGGTTTTCCACATTCCAGCACATCACACGGAAATTCTTTTCTTTTTGCGCTGTGAGTAAGGAGGGGGATAAGAAAAGGAATAATAAGATAATTATCCCTTTATTCATTTTCTTCTGTTTTTTCTTTCCATTCGTAACATCCGGCATCCGGTGCTTCATCTTCAAGACGGGGCATTCCTTTTAAGTCCTGCGGATAGTTACGGGCATCTTCAGCCAATCCTATATTGATGGCTGCTGATTTTGGAGTTAATTGGAAATCGTACAATTGTTCTCCGCGTTTGTCTATCAATTGGAAGTTATCATCTTTTTTCCATATAACATTCACTATCTTATCATTTTTCTCCTCTATTGAGTTTATAAGGCAATAGGAGAAATAATAATTGAAAGGTATAGAAGAGTCTTTGGAACGTCCGCCACTAATCTCATCACTGGACGAACCGGCTATGATACAATTACGGAACGCAGCTAATGTCAGTGGGTAAGCAATTTCTTTCTTCTCGTTGCTGAGGGCAAGGGCGACCCCTTGCTTGATATCCCAACTGTAATAATTGGCCAGTGTGCAGTGTACGAATTCATAATCACCTCCAAGCAGGCTGACACAGTGGTTGCCGGCATTACTAATCTCACTGTTTCCTATGGTTGCCTGGCAGGAAGTCATTTCCAATCCGTTGCCCGATACCTGGCGGATAACAGAATTAGTAAGTGTGAGTTTCTTTCGGTCTACAGCAGCCGAATCGCAGCGGATACCATATATTCCTCCGTGAATATCGACAAAGTTCAGTGAATTCTCATAGCTGGAGGTGTGGAAGCGAATACCATCCCATTGACCCGGCAAACGGTCGTAGGGGAGGTTAGAGAACATTTTATCAGTACGGTCGCCCCGGAATACAACAGGAGCATTCAGTGTGCCTTCTGCCACAAGTTGTCCATGTACCTGTATACTTGATTTACCATGGAAATAAAGGCGTGTTCCGGCGGCAAGAGTAAGCCGTGCACCTTCTTTTATGCTTAAACTATCATAAATAACGATAGGGCGGGACGAGCTGATTAGTGTGTCCTGGGTGATTTCTTTTTTACGTAAAGAAAGAAAGTCTTGTCCGTATGCTTGTAATTTAACATCCTGCCAGTTACCATTCGTGATAAACACGATGGAGTCTTTTTTGAAAAAAGGAACATCACGGTCTCCGGGAGCTAACGTAGCTTCTACAAAAATAAGCAAGCTATCTTTGCCCCGTAATTCAACGTCTGAAAAGTGGCTGCCTTTAGCTCCGTCTACATTGATACGGAAACCGGAGTTGGCTGCATCTGCTAAGGTGATGGATGAAATGACCAGCGACTCCTTATTGCGATTGTACACTTTTAGCTGATAAGTGGAGGTACCGATACCTGCAAGTACAGTATCCATACGCAGGGTGTCATAAGAGAAAGCCAGTTTGAGAGAAGAATCGGTAGAAAAGTTCTCATCGTCACAAGCCGAAAACAATGCCAGACCTGTAAACAGAAAGAGGAGAATATGTACCAGATTTCTTTTCATACCTTAATCTTATATATAAAAATCAGGCACGGATAGAGGAATCCGTGCCTAATATTAACGGCAAATGCGTTGGTTTATTATTTCTTTTCCGGGATATTTGCCAGTACGTCCAGCAGATGACGCCAGAATTTATCTACCGAAGGAATGTGCATACGCTCATCCGGTGAGTGAACTCCGGTCAATGTAGGACCAAAGGAAATCATGTCTAATGAGGGATATTTGTCGAGAAAGAGTCCGCATTCCAGACCGGCATGGATAGCTTTAACTTTAGCGTCTACACCAAACAAACGTTTGTAAGAGGCGGCTGCCACTTCAAGGATGGCTGAGTGTGGGTTGGGTTTCCAGCCTGGGTAGCCTTCTCCGAAACTGACCTTTGCACCTGCCAGTTGGAAAGCTGCACGAACTGTATTTGCCATGTCGTTGCGGGCAGAAAGGATAGAACTGCGTTGGCTGGTTTCAATGCGGATGACGTTATCCGGTTTCATCTTGACAGATGCCAGATTAGTAGATGTTTCTACCAATCCCGGAATATCCTGACTCATGGCATATACTCCGTGAGGTACTGCATAGAGTGCTTTGAGTAAACGGGCGGTAGTATCCTGATCAATTGCTTTAGCACGGGGAGCTTCTGATTCTAATACAAGTTTTAAATCAGGTTCTGTTACGGCAAGTTCGTTCTCTACTTCAGCTGTGAATACGTTGAGATCTGCCCGTACGTCGTGTTTGGCATCTTCAGGAACAGCACAGATGGCATATGCTTCGCGAGGGATGGCATTGCGTAGGTTTCCTCCATTGATTTCGCACAGATATAAGTCGTACTTCGTACTCATCTGACTAAGGAAGCGATTTAGTATTTTATTGGCATTGCCACGTCCCAAATGGATATCACCACCGGAGTGTCCACCTTTCAGGCCTTTCACTTCTACTTTAAAGAAGAAATATCCGTCTGGTACTTCTACCTCTTTATATGTGAATTCGGCAACAGAATCAATTCCTCCTGCACACCCGATAAACAATTCTCCTTCGTCTTCTGAATCGAGGTTCAACAGGATATCTCCGTTCATAAATCCTTCTTTCAGGGCAAATGCTCCGGTGAGGCCGGTTTCTTCGTCTACAGTGAACAGACACTCCAATGGTCCGTGTTCAATGGTGTCATCGGCAAGGATGGTAAGTTCGGTGGCTACACCGATGCCGTTGTCTGCTCCCAGTGTTGTACCTTTTGCTTTCAACCATTCACCGTCTATTTCTGTTTCAATAGGGTCCGTGAGGAAGTCATGCTCCACATTATTATTCTTTTCGCATACCATGTCTACATGCGATTGTAATACTACGGTTTGCAGGTTTTCTTTGCCTGGAGTAGCAGGCTTCTTGATTAATACGTTTCCGGCTTCGTCTACTTTTGTTTCCAGATTATGTTTTTCTCCGAATTCTTTTAAATATGCAATAATTTTTTCTTCCTTCTTTGAAGGACGTGGCACTTGGCATATTTCTGCGAAATACTTGAATACGCCTGCCGGCTTTAGTTCTTGTTTTTCCATTCTTTTTCTTTTTATTTAAGTGAATGATTAAAATTTAACGTCATTCTGCTAAATATGGTTAAAACTCTTGAGGTTTATGAGCACGTTTCTCTTTTTTTATAATAAAAAAGGCGGTTGAGTCCATACAAAAGTCTATATTTGCACCCACAAAATTAATAGAAATGCTTAATACAATACTGTTTACTCTGTTAATAGTTGCTATTTGTCTCGTATTATTAGGTCTCAAAGTCTTTTTTGTAAAGGGTGGAAAATTCCCTAATGGACATGTGAGTGGTAATAAATCACTGAGAGAAAAGGGAATTGGCTGTGCTCAGTCTCAGGACCGTGAAGCGCAACAAAAGCGTCGTTCTATTGCTGATCTTGAAAAAGCCTTAAATGATAGTATGAACTAATTAATTAAAAACTATATTTTACAAGTTATGAAGAGAATAAATTGCCTCATTAACGGTTTTGCTGCTCTTGCGATCATCGTTTTATTTTCACAATGCGCAGGTAAAGCTGACACACAAACTACGACAACTGGCGGAGAAGCAGCAACTGCTACTGTATCCGGTGATTTAAAAATCGCTTACGTTGAAGTAGATACATTGCTTTCCAAATATAATTTTTGCATTGACCTGAATGAGGCCATGATGAAAAAGGAAGAGAACATCCGTATGACGTTGAATCAGAAGGCTGCTGCTCTTGATAAGGAACAGAAAGAATTCCAAAAGAAATATGAAAACAATGCATTCATCTCTCCGGAAAGAGCTCAACAGGAGTATAACCGTTTGATGAAGATGCAACAGGATTTGCAGGTATTACAAAATAACCTGTCCAATCAGCTGGCTACAGAGAATCAGAAGAATAGTTTGCAGTTGCGTGACTCTATCAACGTTTTCTTGAAAGAGTATAACAAGACTAAAGGTTATAATCTGATTTTAAGTAATACAGGTTTTGATAATCTGCTTTATGCCGATAGTTCGTTTAATATCACACAAGAGATTATCGACGGTTTGAATGCAAGATATACTTCTGCTGCTAAGAAGTAATAGATAAAAAACTTAGAGCTAAAGGCAGTTTCGTGATAAACGGGGTTGCCTTTTTTCTTTATTAGTAATGAGTTCAAAGCTGACCGGAAATGAATCAGTTTACCACAGAGGACACGGAGGGCACAGAGATATTATTTTCTCTGATGAAACACGGATGATCGTGGATGAACACAGATTAAAAAACTGTAGTTCTTTATTTTATCATTATTTCCCTTTGCGAGAATTTGCGTTCATCTGCGTTTTAATAAAGATTTAAAACTCCGTGTTCTCTGCGTTCTCTGTGGTGAAATATTGATCAAAATCGCACTAATCTGCGTCAATAATGACCATTACTGATGTACCTTCCGATGCCGGAAATATTATTGTTGTAGTTTGGCTTCTTCCTGTGGAATACGGAAAGCTGTGTAGAGTTCGAGAATAGCGGCGATAGTGAGACATGCGATCCAGTCATTACCACGCGTGAAAAACATGAAAGCTCCGGTTAGTACAAGTGCAATTGCTCCGAATATTTGTTGAATACGGAGGCGCTTCAGTGTTTTACTTTTACCGCGAACGGGGGTATTGATTTGTGCCAGTGCTACAAAGCCTGCACCAATGGTATATATATAAGGTGCATAAACCCATCCGGTGATGAATACTGCTGCTCCAACAAGAGCCATGAGAGCGCCTACGGCGAAAAGTGCGGGTATGAGTTGCTTCATTATTTATCTTCAAATACGTAAATGTCTTCGTTCGGTTTCTTCATCAGATACTTTTCACGCGCTATCTGCTCAATGGCATCCGGATTACTGCTTAGTTCGTTGAGCTTCTTTGTATTCTCTTCGTAATCGGCACGGTATTTATCAATTTCACTCTGCAAGCGGCTGATTTCACGCGTGTATCCAATACGGCGAATGGCACTGTTCTCATCCAGAAAACCAATGATGGCTGCAAAAATCAGAATAGTGATAAGGTATTTATGCTTACCGATGAACTCCCAGATTGTTAGTAAATTGCCCATGATTTCTCCTTTAATTCTGAATGCAAAGATAAAACTTATAACTTAAAAGTTGCCACTTCTTGCCTAAAACTTCTCACTCGTCACTTATTACTTCTTACTTTTTTTGCGTACATTTGCAGTGAAAGCAAAAATAGGTTCACTTGACATAGCTCAGGCAGGCTTGCCTCTGTTCTCATTGCGCTATTTTTGCATAAACTCAAAAAAAACAGAGAGATTCTGACGTATGGAAAACTATATTGTATCTGCCCGTAAGTATCGTCCGTCCACCTTTGAGTCGGTGGTAGGTCAGCGGGCATTGACTACTACACTGAAAAATGCCATCGCCACACAGAAACTGGCTCATGCCTATCTGTTTTGTGGTCCCCGTGGAGTAGGAAAAACAACTTGCGCCCGTATTTTTGCCAAGACTATCAACTGTATGTCGCTTACTGCGGATGGAGAAGCGTGTAATGCTTGTGAATCTTGTGTGGCTTTCAATGAGCAACGTTCGTATAATATTCATGAACTTGATGCAGCTTCCAATAACTCGGTGGATGATATCCGTCAGTTGGTAGAGCAGGTGCGTATCCCGCCTCAGATAGGTAAGTATAAAGTGTATATCATTGATGAGGTGCATATGTTGTCTGCTTCTGCTTTTAATGCGTTCTTGAAAACGCTGGAAGAGCCTCCCCGTCATGCTATTTTTATTTTGGCTACAACGGAGAAGCATAAAATACTTCCTACTATCTTGTCGCGTTGCCAGATTTATGATTTCAATCGTATCAGTGTGGACGATACGGTACAACACTTAACTTATGTTGCTTCCAAAGAGAATATAACAGCCGAACCCGAAGCGCTGAATGTAATAGCACTGAAAGCAGATGGTGGTATGCGTGATGCTCTTTCTATCTTTGATCAGGTAGTTAGTTTCACCGGTGGGCATATTACCTATAAAAGTGTTATTGAGAATCTCAATGTGCTGGATTATGAATATTATTTCAGGCTGACCGATTGTTTTCTCGAAAATAAAGTAAGTGATGCATTGCTGTTGTTCAACGATGTATTGAATAAAGGCTTTGATGGCAGTCACTTCATAACAGGGCTTTCGTCACATTTTCGTGATTTGCTTGTGAGTAAAGATCCCGCTACTTTGGCATTGCTTGAAGTGGGAGCAAGTATTCGTCAGCGTTATCAGGAGCAGGCACAGAAGTGTCCGTTACCTTTTTTGTATCGGGCTATGAAGCTCTGTAATGATTGTGATCTGAATTACCGGGCCAGCAAAAATAAGCGTTTGCTGGTAGAACTGACCTTGATACAGGTTGCCCAGCTTACCATCGAGGGGGATGATGTGGGTGGTGGGCGTGGCCCTAAACAAGCTATAAAACCCATATTTACGCAATCTGTAGCTGCTCAGCAACCACAGACTGCTCCTGTTGCACCTCAAACTCAGCAACAAACTGCAACTGCTCAACCGGCTCAGGCTGCTCCGGTTCAACCTGTTTCTGCTGTCGGATCTTCTACTTCGTCTCCTGCGGGTGTACCTGATGCTGTGGTGAAAGCCGCTGTGCAGGAAGAGAAGAAAATTCCTGTAATGAGTAAGTCCAGTCTTGGAGTGTCTATCAGGCATCCTCAAAAGGAAGCTGCTGCGCAGAGTACAACAGCTGTCCAGACACCTGCTCACGCACAGGTTCAACCTGAAGAGGATTATATATTCAATGAAAAGGATTTGAATTATTACTGGCAGGAGTATGCCGGTCGTCTTCCTGTGGAGCATAAAGCACTTGCTATGCGTATGCAGAATATACGTTTGACATTGCTTAGTGATGCTATTACTTTCGAGGTTGTGGTAGATAATGAGATTGTAGCAAAGGATTTCACTTCTATGATTCCGGATGTACAGAACTATCTTCGAAGCCGTTTAAAGAACCGGAAAGTGAGAATGACGGTCCGTGTCAGTGAGGCAGCAGAAAATGTACGGGCGTTTAGTCGTGTGGAGAAGTTCCAGATGATGGCAAAGAAAAACGAAGCGCTGTTGCATTTGAAGGAGGAGTTCGGGTTGGAATTATATTAGTGTAAGTTGTAAAGATTAAGCCAATATATGTAATGCCCCGTTACAATATATGTTATCATGGATAATAATATATGTAACGGGGCATTACATTTAATGCTGCTTTGTAGAGTTGCATACTTTTAGAAACGTCCCTTTCAATTCATCAGATGCTTATATCTCATTTGTCGTAAACAGGTCATAAAGTTCCTTTTCGTTTTGTTTTTTTTCTAATTCTTCCAGCGTATCTGCTTCGAACGATCTGAAGATAAGATACTGGAGATAGCAAAACTCCTGACCGGGCAGTATATCTTTCATCCGGTTGTGTATTTTATACAGAATTTCTCCTTCTGTGAAGGTTGCACCGTTATCTGCTTCCATATCATATACCTCCATGTGCCTTGTTTGCGGGCTGTAATAGCAAAGGGTGAAGGATGGTTGTTTAATCACGACAACATCCGGATTCCAGAAATGGTTTCCGTGTTCCGATTGAAATACGATTACTTCTCTTATAAAGGTGCGGTAATCCGTATATTCCGTTTCTGTAAACTTCCAGATGACATCTGCCAATATCACATCACTATCTTCCAAAGACGAGAAGAGTGATAAATCGCATTTCATTTCCTTTCCTGCTGTCCATCCTTTGAGAATCCATACATTCGCACTGTCAGGTTCTCCCAGGCTTTCCATATAAGGAGCGAGTTCATTCTGAAGTTTATATATCCATTCGTCCATAGAAATGTATTTTCCGTTATCGGGAAGGATTTCTATTTCAAAGTGAGGTGAGTTCTTTTCAGTCATTCTATTGTATCGGATTAGAATACAGGGTGTCTCATATGTTTTATCAGAATAATCCTCCATGTCCCATTCTGCACGGCAATGTTCCAGTTCACTCTTGAATTGGTCGAATGTTTCGTACTTCTTATTTTTGAAGTGCCATGGGAAATAGATATAATCTTGATAGGGAGTATCATGTTTTGAATGCCGGGTGCGAAATACCTTCTTTAATAGGAAGTTGAACTTACCATAGCACAACAGGAAGTTCAGCAGCAGGAGAATACCGGTAAGGAGTATCTGGTTCCAATTTCGAAGCGTGTATTTCTGCATATCGACAACCAGCTTCATTGCTGTATCATCGTAACGAATGGGAATGCATGTCTCTGAGTCTACTCCGCCATCGAATGTGCATACTCCTTTTACTACAACAGCGATACTGTCTGCTGTGATAAAGTGGAAACCAGTGTAATCATACTTGGCGGCATATTCCTTTCCTGTATTCCTTACGATTAGTTCGTCAAAATCAGTATATAGGGAAGAAAACATAAAATAAAGTATGATACTTTGTATGACGACAAAGTATAGCATGAGAAAAAACATGCCTTCTTCTTTGCGGATAGAAGGGAATACTTTTTTGGACATCACCCAGACAAAGATGACTGCAACGAGTATTGAAAGTAGCACGAGCGTTGGCGTAGCACCTTCTCCAATATGATTGTGCAGGTAATCTACCCGGGGAGAAGCATGGATCCAGCTTCCCGTCCTGCTCGTCCCGTCTTCTTCTATGATAATGCGGATAGATGTATTTAGTTCCCACTTTTTATGATCATAGTTTCCGGTTTCCATCAGATTGCGCAAGCTATCCTGTTCGCGCAATTCTGCCAGTTTTCGTTCTTTTCTTTGTTGCTCTTTTTGTTGTTCTTGTTTGGCCTCTTCTATGAATTGCAGTCGAAGCAATCTGAACTTAAGGCTAAGTTTCGTAGCTTGTTCGGAAGAAATAGCATACATGCTCAGAAGTTTACTGTTTTTAATGTCCTGTGGGCTGACTGTTATTTTTTCACCCTGTTGCAACCAGAGTTTTAATGCCGGCGTGTAAACATCTGCTCTCATGTGTTTTTTTTCATTATGCTGGTAGGTCAGGTAACACAATAACTCTTTTATCTCCTTTTCATCCACTTTGGCTCCTTTTTCCAACAGATAACGCGTCATAGTAAGGTTGTGGAAAAAACTGATTTCTGCAGTGATGGATAATCCTAATGGTCCTTTTTTGTTCAGGTCGGCACCAGCCTTCAGTAGCATATCAATGGCTTCTTTCTGGTTTTCACTGGCTGCATAATATAATGGAGTATACCCCTTATTGCTTTTTTGCTCCACATCGGCACCGGCTTCGAGTAAGAATTTTATTTGTACTAAATCGCCTTTGGCAGCAGCTTTCATCAACAGTGTTTTTCCGTCTTCCTCTGCAGCATCCATCGGGACTCCCTCATTCAACATCTGACGTAATGTCAAAGTATCACCCGTTTTTATGGAGGTATATTGAGCCGGGAGAAGAGTTCTTTTTGTGTTTTGTGCCTGAATTGATAGGAAAAGAAGGCAACATAGAAGCTTCAATAGTAGTTTGGTCTTTATCATATCTAATAATTGTTGTTGAATCTAATCTACGAAAGTATGAAAAAGTAGAAATACATCCGCAAATGTCTTATAAACAAAAAGAAAGAGGAATCTCATTACTGAAATTCCTCTTTCTTTGGGGGTGGAAGACCGGACTCGAACCGGCGACATTCAGAACCACAATCTGACGCTCTAACCAACTGAACTACATCCACCATGTTTGCGTTTCTCTAACGCGGTGCAAAGATAGATATAAACTTTTAATCTGCAAATATTCCATGAGATTTTTTTAATAAAAAGTGTACTCTTTTATTCCTTTGTTATGCTTCCTAAATAGTGATTGAGCATCATTTATGAAGATTTTCAGGTGGTTACGCTCTGTAACAGAAAGTGAGTCTGCCGGATAATTAATGGGATATAATATATGATTTTTTTTTCGGGAGAGAACGGGACGTGATGTCCACACTAAGCTATAACCACAATTGGCTACACGAGTGACACTGTCTTTTTCGAGTTCTAACTTAAATAGTAAACCACCATCAGTACGCCGGGCAGACATATTAGAGATGAAATTTCCGAGAGAATAGACTATCACATGCTGATTTCCGGTTATGCTGTCCGTAAGGAGCTCCATGGGTTGCACTACGTGTGGGTGCGAACCGATAATGTGGGTAACTCCCTGCTGTAATAACCAGTCTGTGAGATTCTTTTGTTCTTTATTGGGAAGTGACTGATATTCATCACCCCAATGCATACAGGCAATGAGGGCATCGGGATGTTGTGCCCTGGCAGCTTCAATATCTTGTGCCATTACTGCTTTATCGATATAGTTTACCACATTGGGAGAGGTTACTTTGATACCGTTTGTACCATAAGTATAATTTAAAAGGGCAATGCGAAAGCCATTCTTTTCCAGTAATAAAGGGTATTGTTGGTCACGTGATTCAGTATTGACATAAGTTCCTGCATGTGGAATTTGTAATGAATCGAGCATTAGCAAGGTCCTCTCTAATCCTTTTCTACCTTTATCAAGACAATGGTTATTAGCTGTTATCAAAACATCGAAACCTGCATCGCGAATGGCGAAAAGATATTCATCCGGTGCACTAAAGGCAGGGTAGCCGCGATAGGGTTTCCCCCCCAATGTTACTTCAAGGTTTGCAATTGCAATGTCTGCCCGGTCTATTTCTTCCTTAACGAATTTAAAACAATCTGAGTAATCGTATCCTGTAGAGGTACGGGCGGCATTAATCTGCGCCTGGTGTTGCATAAGGTCTCCGGCAAAGAGGAGGGTGATCCGTGAGGTGGTAATACTATCTTTTGGGCAGGAAATAGAATCCGAAGTATTAATAACAGAATCTCTCCTTTCCTGCGACATGGATGTGCAGGAGTAGGAGAGAAAGAAGAGGATTACCAAAGAGATATTTCTCATTTATAGATGGCTTTTTTACCCGCCAACAATGTATTCTTCATTAAAGAAACAATAGTCATCGGACCTACACCTCCCGGCACAGGAGTGATGTATGAGCATTTGGGTGCTACTTCGTCAAATTTAACGTCACCTGTCAGCTTAAAACCGGATTTTTTGGTAGCGTCGGGTACACGTGTGGTACCTACGTCGATGATTACTGCACCTTCTTTTACCATATTTTCTTTTACGAAGTTCGGTTGTCCTAAAGCGGCAATGATGATATCAGCTTCCTGGCATTCTTTTACCAGATCGCGGGATCGACTGTGGCAGACAGTCACTGTAGCATCGCCCGGATAGGCTTTTTGCATCATGAGGGCAGCCATGGGCTTACCGACAATGTTACTGCGTCCCAGCACTACGCACTTCTTCCCTGAGGTTTCTATCTTATAGCGTTTCAGCAGTTCAAGAATACCGTTCGGGGTGGCAGACACGTAGCAAGGCAATCCGATGGACATACGTCCCACGTTGATGGGATGAAAGCCATCTACATCCTTCCGATAATCGATGGTTTCGATTACTTTTTGTTCGGAGATGTGTTTGGGTAGGGGTAATTGTACGATAAAGCCGTCTACGTCCGCATCTTCATTGAGTTCGCGTACTTTGGCCAACAGCTCCTCCTCTGTCACATCACTTTCGTAGCGGATGAGGGAAGATTTGAAGCCGCAAACTTCACAGGCTTTTACTTTGGCAGCTACATACGTTTCGCTACCTCCATCGTGGCCAACAAGGATAGCAGCCAGATGAGGACGTTTGCCACCATGGGCTACAATTTCTGCCACTTCAGCTGCAATCTCTTGCTTTACTTGCTCGGAAATGGCTTTTCCATCTATAAGGGTCATGTTCAATAGTATTTTGGTGAAGGACAAAAGTAAAATAAATAACTGAATCAGCCAAAAGGAATTCATTTTTTGTCAATAGCCGATTTATAGATTATTAATGGAGCGAAAAGCTTGGAGAAGAGGAGTCGGTATTTCATCAAAATAACGGTTATATGTGAAACTCACTCACTTTTTATTTGAAATCGGCTTGATTGGAACTCTTTTGTGAATTAATGGTACGAAAAAAGGAGAAAGCCATAGCTCTCTCCTTATATACTGGTTTTGTTTCAATCTACTTTATGATTAACGATGCCAAGGGCACAAAATAAAAAGACCAAAGTCAAACGTTTACTCCTTAAAAGATTAGCGTTTCATTTTTGGCATCATTTTACCCATCTTGCTGCCAGTTACCATCTTCATCATTTTACGAGTCTGATCAAATTGTTTCAGCAGGCGGTTTACTTCCTGAATAGTTGTACCACTACCTTTAGCGATACGGGTACGGCGCGAACCATTCAGTATTTCCGGATTGGAACGTTCTGCAGGAGTCATAGAATAAATGATGGCTTCAATGCTCTTGAAAGCGTTATCGTCAATATCAATATCTTTGATGGCCTTTCCTACACCAGGGATCATAGATGCAAGCTCTTTGAGGTTACCCATCTTCTTGATCTGAGCTATTTGGCTAAGGAAATCATTGAAGTCGAACTGATTCTTGGCAATTTTCTTTTGCAGACGTTTTGCTTCTTCTTCGTCGTACTGTTCTTGTGCACGTTCTACCAGTGAAACGATGTCACCCATACCTAGGATACGGTCTGCCATACGTGCAGGGTGGAACTGATCAATAGCATCCAGCTTTTCGCCTGTACCTACAAACTTGATGGGCTTGTTGACAACCGAACGGATGGAGAGTGCTGCACCACCACGGGTGTCACCGTCAAGCTTTGTCAATACTACACCATTGAAGTCGAGGCGATCATTAAATTCTTTTGCAGTATTAACAGCATCTTGTCCGGTCATGGAGTCTACCACGAAAAGGATTTCATTCGGGTTGATGGCTTTTTTAATAGCAGCAATTTCGTTCATCATCTCTTCGTCTACAGCCAGACGACCGGCTGTATCGACGATTACAAGATCGTATCCTTTGGCTTTAGCTTCTTTAATTGCATTTTGTGCAATTTCTACCGGATTCTTACTATCCGGTTCAGAGTACATCGGTACTTCAATCTGTTCAGCCAGTACACGGAGCTGTTCGATAGCAGCAGGACGATACACGTCACAGGCTACGAGCAACGGTTTGCGATTCTTTTTAGTTTTGAGCATCCGGGCCAGCTTTCCGGAAAAGGTAGTCTTACCTGAACCTTGCAGACCAGACATCAGGATAACAGCCGGATGGCCATCTGTGTTAATTTCAACAGTTTCTCCACCCATTAACTGAGTAAGTTCGTCGTGAACGATTTTCACCATCAACTGGCTTGGTTTCACGGCAGTAAGTACGTTTTGTCCCAGTGCTTTCTCTTTTACTGCATCGGTAAAAGTTTTTGCTACCTTGTAGTTAACATCGGCATCCAACAGGGCTTTACGCACATCTTTCAGTGTTTCTGCTACATTGATCTCGGTGATTTGACCCTCACCTTTCAAAATCTTAAACGACCTCTCTAGTCTCTCGCTTAAATTATCGAACATATCTTATACTAATTACTGATTACTAAACTTATAGACCGGTTTACCACAGAGGATACAAAATTTTTAGTGAGTAGTGAATAACGATAAGTAATTTAGTATCATGCAGCATGATAGTGCAGCCAGTTAATCACTAATCACTTATCACTACTCACTAAAAAACTGTACCCTCTGTATCCTCTGTGGTAAACCGGGATGCAAATGTACAAAAATCTCTTGTATTTATATCTTTTTATTCTGCCATTTTGCTTTTTTGAAGTAAATATAGCTTGTGGTAAGTAACAATGTATAGTACACAATCTCAATGGTAAAGCACCATTCGATGGGAGCTTTCAACCACATTCCGATGAAGATTATATACGAACCATAAATGACGATGGTTATTACTTCAAGTAACAAGGCAGCTTGTGTGTTACCGGTACCGGATATTCCGTTAAATACGATATTGGCTACGGAGGCTATGAGCATGGCAATGCAGATGACATAGACAGATGGAACAGACTCGGCTATCAGGGCAGCTTCATTTGTATAGATGGAGAGCATAGCTTGCGGAAATGTTGCGGTGATGACGACCAATGCCAGCATAACGAAGAATGAAAAACGGGCTATCTTATTGATGAGTGTCATTACGTATTGTATTCCTCCTGCGCCAATGGCGTTACTGACCAAGCTATTAGTAGTGGTGGCCAGTGCGTTTACCGGAATGAGCATTACGATGTATATGCTTCGCACAATATTGGCAATGGCAAGTTCACGTTGTCCCAACCTTTCTACAGCTACGAAGAATATGAACCAGGTAGCCATTGACAAGAAGTACTGCAACATAGTGAAACAGGAGATACTAAGTATACGCATCAGTAACTGAGGATCGAAAGAACGTAATTTATTCAGGCCATACTTTTTCAGGTCGACGGTGATATACGTATAAATGAGGAAGAACAGAATGGAACTGGCTTCTGCTATTACAGAAGCAATGGCAGCTCCTTTGATACCCATTTCCGGGAAGCCGAAATGCCCGAATATCATTGCATAGTCCAGCACTACGTTTGTCAGTGCCATGACGACGGCATTGATGGTAAGTACCTTTGTACGCGTAATGCCGATATAAAGTGCCCGGAACATTACGTTGATAAACGAAAAGAAGAATCCGTAGATACGCCAGTCCAGAAATTCCATTGTGGCATCGTATATGGATTCGGAGGAAACCAGCATCCGCATAATATTGCCTCCGAAAGCCTTTGTAAAGCTGAATAATAGTAATGCCATCAGCAGCATGAACATAACACCTTGTATCATTACCGGTCCTACGTCAGAGTAACGACCTTCGCCATTACGGCGGGCAATAACAATTTGCGAGCCGGTACTGAAGCCGAAAGCAATAGTAAAGATGCAGATATAGAAAAGTCCACCCATAGCCGAAGCTCCGAGTGCTACTTCACCTACACGTCCGAGAAAGGCGGTATCAGTGACGTTAATAACATTTTGTGCCAGTAAACTAAGAAGTATCGGGTAACTGACACTCCAAATTTGCTTGTTAGTGTACATAAATGAGCGTTTAGGTTTGCAATTTGCAAAGATAACGCTTTTATCCGGATATACTGTCGGGGGGAAGAGTTAAATCAATTGTGTGTTTGCCGTGTTTATCGGTAGTGACGGTATAACTACCTCCGAAATGTTTCAATAACAGCTTATTTATTTCATGGCGGATGCTTGCTTGTTGTGAATGGTATTTCGGATCAGCCAGTGGGCTATTGATAATTTGGAAATGAATGATTCCTGAAGTATCGCTCTGGTTTACTGTAAAGGTAATTTTTCTTCTTTCTTTGCTTTTGTCCGGATAGATCAATGTGCTGAGCAAGGCTTGTGTTATCCGTCCGGTATCTGTTGTGATGTCCTGTGTGCTGATATTAGCCTTAAACAGAACTTCTATGACTCCCTCGTTTCTCATCTGCGCCATATAGATAGCATCATTACAAAGTGCAATTGCATCGTAAGTCTGTATTTGAAACTTCATCATATTGGCTTCGAGGCGGGATAGATCGAGTACATCATTTACCAGTTGTATCAGTTCTTCAGAATTCTTCTGGATGATGGCCGAATACTCTTGTCTCGTATTTTCGTCCATATTGGGTTCCGAAGCTATAAGTTGTGAAAAACCAACAACTCCGTTGAGAGGGATACGGATATTGTAGCTCATATTAGAGAGAAAATGATTTTTAGTCTCGTTAGCTTTCTCAATCATCAGGGTGGCTTTACGGGTTTCGCTTTCTGCTATCTTCAAAGCTTTTCGCACCTGGTAGGCACGTATCGTGAAGAAGATTAATATGATCAGGGCAATAGCGATAATGCAGAATACCAGAAGTTGGATTTTACTCTTCAACTGTTCTTCTTCAAGCTCCATTTTATCTATATGGTAGTTGCTTTGTATCAGATTCATTTGTTTATCGGACAGTTCGGTAATCAGTGAGTCTTTCATCTGTATAACCTTTTCGTAGATTGGTATTGCTTCCTGACTACGTCCGGCTTCGGTTAGAATATCAGCTTTGGCGGACAGTTGATTGACGTAATCGCTGCTGAAAGCGTCTTTTAATAGTACAACAGTAGAATCCAATTGGTTGATAGCACGGTTGTATTCTTTGCAAAGACGGTAATAAGAGGAATATGCATCGTGATAAAGTACCCGATACAT
Source organism: Bacteroides sp. K03 (assembly GCF_019734355.1). Taxonomy (NCBI): domain Bacteria; kingdom Pseudomonadati; phylum Bacteroidota; class Bacteroidia; order Bacteroidales; family Bacteroidaceae; genus Bacteroides; species Bacteroides sp. K03. Next base: position 58,228 of record NZ_JAASHC010000018.1, on the reverse strand, counting down.
AAAATAAGTATTGGAAGTGAGGTATTCGGTGCTTTTTTCAAGATGTTGGAGGGCCAGCAGAGGTTGTTTCATCTCTACATAATAATATGTATAGTAGATATCATTGAAAATCATCGGATCCTGAAAAGCCTCTTTCATCGTTGGATTTTCTGCGATATAATCAGACAGAATTTTCTTTTGTTCATCCAGATACTTTTTCTGATCCTGGAGATCTTTGTTGGCTTTGCTGAGTGAGATAAGTTGGCAAAGTACGGAGTTTCTTACAATCACATTATTCATTTGAGGAAGAAGTTTATGAGCTTCTTCCAAAGCTTGTTTACCTTCTTTCCATCGGCCTGTACCCATATAGGCATTGGCGAGACATTGCTTGGCGCCTATCAGACCACGTATGTTCTTGGCCTCTTGTGCTTTCTTATACATTTCAAGCGACTTGTTGATAGCAAGCTCGATTTGCTCTCTGTAGGAGTATAGATCTATCTGGCATCTTTGTGAATCGAAGTAATAATCCCACAAACCAGCTTGCCGGGCGTAAGGCTCCATGTCCGATATCTTTTTGACTACGCTATCCAGCTCATTCTGATTATAGTAATAAATAACCTGAAAGTAGAGTGCGATTCCGGCATACTTGGGATTGTTTTGAGTGATAGCCTCCTTTAACAACATATTTGAGTAATAGATGCATTTGGGGCTTGTCTGTTCCATCCGTGTTATGCTTTGTATAGTGTGCAGGCGTAGAGAATCATGCGGCATGTCGGGCAACAGTCTTTCCAGACTATCAGCATTGGTTGTTGACGGAACTGCCAGACTTATCAGGATATGGCAGCATAAAGCGAATATGAAGATCAGTCGTTTCATTGTAGCTTTTTGTTTTTGGTTGCTGCATCTGGTTTTATAGGATGGGTGAACATGAAACGGGCACCTGCTGTATATTCCGGATCAATCCATATTTTTCCTCCGATCTGTTCAACAATAAGCTGGCAGATAGAAAGTCCCAAACCTGTACCCTGGGCGCCTTCATTCAGCTTTTCGAAGCGGTTGAATATCCGGTTTTGATTTTCTAGAGGAATACCGCAACCGGTATCAGTGACCGAAAAGATGGCGGTATCATCTGATTCTTTTTGTATCTCAAGAGTAATGGAACCTTCCGTAGTGAACTTTGTAGCATTAATTAGTAGGTTGATAAGTAGCTGTTGCAGGCGTGAATCATCGGTTAACAATGGCAATGATTCCAGTGTGGTGACAAAGTGAACATCGGCTTGCGTTTGCTTTACTTTCTTTACGGTGTCGATAACATTACGGCATATGACTACTGCATCACACTTTTTAAAATTAAATACCAATTTAGTCATATCCAGATTGGACAGGTCTATTACATCGTTGATCAGGTTTAATAGTAATTCGGAGTTTTGCTGTATGATATCATTGCATTGCCGCCGTGTTTCATTGTCAATAGAATCATCTGTGAGAATGGCGGAGAACCCCGATAGAGCATTCAATGGAGTGCGAATCTCATGACTCATATTTGAAAGGAACAGACTTTTGGTTTTGATGGAATTTCTTGCATGTCTCTGTGCTTTTTCCTGTTCTTCTTTTGAATGGCGCAAGCGTTTGTTTTCTGTTCGTATGTGGAAAATGAGTACTGTGATAAGAATTGATAGAGAAAGTACTACCAGAATACCCCATAGGATAGTCTGGTTACGTTCCTGTTGGTTCTGAATTTCCATTTGATCTATTTGATAAATGGTTCGCAGTTCGTTAATCTGACGCACATAGCTGAGATTATCCAAAGAATCCTGCAATATATTGGTCGTTTGGTAAATGAGGCATGCTTTGTCAGTTTGTCCTAATTTGGACAGAAGTTGGGCTTGCTGAAGATTTAACTGTATGTGCTGGTTAGGAGAGTAGGCTGGATTTATCTCTTTGGTGAGATTGCTATATTTCTCTAGAGCCAGATCATATTGACTACTTTGCTTATAATAGCTGGCATACAGGTAATTCAAAACAAAACGCATATATAGATTGTTATGTTCAGAGTTTGCTTTTGTAGCCTGTGTGATATATATGAGTGCTTTGTCTGGTTGATTGATTGCGACATAATAGTAGGCCCGGCATATCGAAACGTAAAAAAGAGTGGAAGTAGTTGGGTATTTGTCGAAAAGAGCTTCGAACTGTTTTAAATATGTAAGTGCCTTATCTGTATCTCTTATCTTTAACAGTGTGAGAATCAGATTTGGGAAAATATGTATTTTCAGATGATCTGCATCTTCCGAAGTGTTTAGAATATTTAATGCTTCTGTGTAAGAATCGATGGCTTGTTGTCTCATATTTGCACCCAGATAGGCGTCTCCGATAGCACGAAGGGAAAGGGCAATGCCTTTATCATAGTTCATTTCCTTGGCTTTCTCATACATGGTGTGTGCTTTATCTACAGCTATTGTAATATCACCACGAATAGCATATGCACTGGATACCAATTGTCTCAGATGAAAAAGGCTACTATATTGTTTGTTTTTTTCTAGTTGTGGATCAAGCTCTTTCTCCCATAAAATAATACTGTCGGCAGTTATATTTTTTGCATAAGGTAAGTTGTTGTCTATGAGAATTTGTAAGTCGGCAAGGTGTTCCGAAGTGTTATTCACAGAATAGACTGGGACAGAATATAGAAAACCGGCCAGCATTCCTAATATGTAATAGATATAAATTCTCACTGTTTGATGTCCTGTTCGCGATGTTTGGTGCAAAAATAAGTAAAAAGAGTGAAGATATCACGATATCTTCACTCTTTTTACTTATTTATTTTCTGTCTATCAGGTTCTGTACTCCAGGACCTTCATGATTGGGATAACCGAAGGTGACTACGCCAGTGTTTATCTGTGTCTACTTTTAGGCTGTAATAGTCATTTTGGGTCCGGCATTTGAGTACTAAGAGATTATATGTTTAGCTATTCATACTCATCAGGAACTCGTCGTTGTCTTTTGTCTTTTCAAGACGATCTCTTACGAAATCCATAGCTTCTATCGGATTCATATCTGCCAGGTATTTGCGTAGGATCCACATGCGGTCAAGTGTTGTCTTGTCAAGTAACAAGTCGTCACGACGTGTACTTGAAGCCACAATATTGACAGCTGGGAAGATACGCTTGTTGGATAGATTGCGATCAAGCTGCAGCTCCATATTACCTGTACCTTTGAATTCTTCGAAGATAACCTCATCCATTTTGGAACCGGTATCGATTAATGCTGTTGCGATGATGGTTAGCGAACCGCCATTCTCAATATTACGTGCAGCACCAAAGAAGCGTTTGGGTTTGTGCAATGCATTGGCATCCACACCACCGGACAATACTTTACCTGATGCCGGAGAAACGGTATTGTAAGCACGTGCCAGGCGTGTGATAGAGTCCAGGAAGATAACTACGTCATGTCCACATTCTACCAGTCTCTTTGCTTTTTCAAGTACGATACCTGCAATCTTCACGTGGCGTTCTGCCGGTTCATCAAAAGTAGAGGCGATAACTTCGGCGTTTACACTACGTGCCATATCGGTTACTTCTTCCGGGCGTTCGTCGATCAATAGCATTATCATATATACTTCCGGATGATTGGCTGCGATGGCGTTAGCAATATCTTTCATCAACAGGGTCTTACCTGTTTTAGGCTGAGCCACGATCAAAGCACGTTGCCCCTTACCAATTGGTGAAAACAGATCTACTACGCGTGCGGACATCGAATCGGAGTATCCGCCTTTACAGAGTCTGAACTTCTCATCCGGGAAGAGGGGAGTCAGGTGGTCAAAAGGTACACGGTCACGTACGAATGCGGCATCACGACCATCTATTTTAGATACTTTTACCAGCGGAAAGTATTTTTCTCCTTCTTTAGGAGGACGAATGATACCCTCTACTACATCACCGGTTTTTAGACCGAATAATTTGATTTGTGATTGAGATACGTAGATATCGTCCGGAGATGAAAGGTAGTTATAATCAGAAGAACGAAGAAAACCATAGCCATCCTGCATGATTTCCAGAACTCCTGTACCGGTGAGGATATCATCAAACTCATAAGGCTTTTCGCGCTCAATCACTTTACGTTCCGGAGCCGGAGCATTCTCTCCCATATTCTGCTGTTGGGCAGGTCTCTGCATAGGCAGGCGGGGGGGATTATTTCTTGGTGCGTTATTGTTGTTAGGATTATTGTTGTTATCGCGGGGACGGATAACGCGGGGACGCTGTTGGTTCTGTGCCTGTTCAGGAACAGGAGTAACCACAGGCTCTGTTTTGGTTGATTCGAATTTACCGAAAAGTTCTGTTGGTAATTCTACTTTCTCAGAAGGGAGATCTTCTATTGGGATAAAATCGTCATCAGCACCTTCGGATAAGATATTGCTTTCTTCATCGATAACTGCTGGTGCTTTGGGTTTAATAATGGGCTTTGAAATAGGTTTTGTCTCTATTTTCTTTACCTCAACCTTTTTTGCCTCTGTCTTTTTTACTTCAACCGGTTTTTCAGTTTCGGCTGCTGCAACTGGAGCTACTTGCTCTTCTTTAGGCTTGTTTTCTGTAGCATTTTTACGAGGACGGCCTACTTTCTTTTTGGGAGTTACTGCTGTTTTTTCTGTTGCAGGAGTAGTAACTTCAGTTTTTATAACTTCTGCTTTTACAGGCTTAGCTTCTTTAGGTTGTACTTTGGCTGCCGGAGTCGGAGTGGGAGCAGTTGTTTCAGTTTTGGTTATCTCACCATTTTTGGTAGCGGAGAATACTTTGTTTTCTTTCTTCATTGCTACCCGTGAACGTTTTTTCTTGTCTTCATTACGCTCCTCTTTCAATTTATCTGCGGCAACTTTCTTAGTAGCGCCTGCGATAGCTTGTTCGTCAAGGATTTTGTAAACAAGTTCTTCTTTCTTTAGTGAGTCTGTCTTTTTTATACCCAGTTCGCGGGCAATAGTTTGTAGTTCCGACAAATCTTTGTCGTTTAATTGGATAATGTTATACATACAGTATAGTAAGTTATTAATATTTTTTGTTCAGCTGGAATACGGACGTCACAACACAACTTCACCAGTCATTGGTTATGCGAACATATGCTTTAATTATTATGAATCAGGGATGTTTCTGTTGAATTGGATATCTACCTGTTTCTCTCCTATGAGAGAAGGCAAAGTATTTCAACGGCGCAAAGATAATAAATAATTTTGGTTTCATAAATAAATCATCATTTTTTTCATTTATAAAGTGTATCTTTGTTACTCAAATTATAACATTATGATAATTACTGAAGCTCATCTTATTTATTTTTCACCTACCCATACTTCTAAACAAGTAGGAGAGGCAATTGTTCATGGAACGGGGGCAACAAATGTGTTGACGACGGATTTGACTTTAAAATCGGTTGATGAAATGGAACTTCCTACTTCGGCATTGGCTATTGTTGTTGTCCCGGTATATGGTGGACATGTAGCTCCTTTGGCTATGGAGCGCCTGGAGAATATCCGTGGTACGGATACTCCGGTAGCTTTGGTAGTAGTTTATGGGAATCGTGCCTACGAAAATGCGCTGACGGAGTTGGATGCTTTTGTTTTACTGAATGGCTTTAAAGTAATAGCTGGAGCTACTTTTATTGGAGAGCATTCTTATAGCAGTACTAAATGTCCCATTGCAGCAGGCCGTCCTGATACTCATGATTTAGAGCTTGCCAGAGATTTTGGTAAGAAGTTGAGGGCAAAAGTTGAGGCAGCCTCTTGCCTGGAGACTCTGTATCCGGTTAATCTTCGTTCTATTCCTCGTCCGCAACAACCTTTTTTCCCTTTATTCCGTTTTTTACGTAAAGTAATAAAACTACGTAAGAGTGGGGTACCCTTGCCACGTACTCCGTGGCTGGATGATGAAAGTCTTTGTACGCATTGTGGTACATGCGTACGTCATTGTCCTGTTGGCGCTATTGTAAAAGGAGATGAAGTACATACGGATGCTGAAAAATGTATTAAGTGCTGTGCCTGTGTCAAATCATGTACACAACAGGCGAGGGTTTATGATACTCCGTTTGCTGTGTTGCTTTCCCAATGTTTTACCCGTCAGAAAGAGCCAAGAACAATCTTGTAATAAGGGTTGCAAAAAGGCTCGAATAATAGATATTGCAAGAGTGTACACTTCTGTCATACAAGAGTGTACATCTTTGTGGTGCAAGGTTGTACATTCTTGTTATACAAAAGTGTACATTCTTTTAAGTGTTGATTATTAGTGGGTTATCTGTTGCTTTCTCACTCATCTTGAATACTGTTACTTTCTTGGTTTTTTCGTCTATCCGGAAGCGATTGTCAGTTCGTTCTCCTACGATCCAGATTATTTTGTCTCCACAACATAATACCCATTGGTTTTCTTTCTGGATAATTGAAAACTTCCTGTCTGTCAGATAATCACTGACTTTCTTTTTGCCTTTCATACCGAAGGGAATAAATATATCTCCCGTTTGCCATTTTCTTAAGTTAAGTTCTCCGATTAGTTTGTCGGTGTCGAAACAGGCAATATGTTTCTCATGGGGAATAATAAAATCTCTTGTGTATTCTTTCTCTTCTTTAATCAGGCAGAAAGGAGGGATTTCTTGCTTTTCTTTCTTGTCGATTAATAATAACTCTCTGTCTTTGACTACTCTCCAGCCGTCTTTACTGATAAACTGTTTTCCGGTTTGCCCTTCCAGTATAGCCAGAATATTTTTTGTTTGTGCTGCATTGAATCCAAGTGGATAGAGTATCTCGAATAATAAAGCTCCTGGTGAAGGCTCTTTTAAAAGGGGGACGATACGGATATTTCCTTTCTCTATAACCCGTTGCTTTCCTTCTTCTATACCTTTATTATATATCCGATTTACATCATTCAGATAATTGCTTGTATCAATAATATGCTCTTTGACTAAAGGATTGATTTCCTGCATCAGTGGCAGTAGGTTTAGACGTATCTTATTGCGTGTATACTCGTCCTGTAGGTTTGTACTGTCCGTCACGTATTCTTGTCCGGCATTTTGCAGGTAGTCTGTAATTTCTTTGCGACTGATGCATAGGAGCGGACGTACAATATCTCCGTTTTTAGGGCGTATTCCTAATAATCCGTTGATACCCGTTCCTCGTATGAGGTTGAGTAATACAGTTTCTACACTATCGTCCTGATGGTGGGCTACAGCGATTACATCCGCTTTGGTTTTCTCTTTTATTTCCGCAAACCATTGATAACGTAGTTCGCGCGCTGCCATTTCTATCGATATTTTCTTTTCAATAGCATATTGTTCTGTTGCAAAATCAATGGTATATAATGGAATTCTCATTGTTTTGCATAACTTTCGGACAAACATTTCGTCCCTGTCTGATTCTGCTCCCCGCAAATGAAAATTACAGTGGGCGGCTTCACAGTCATATCCTAATGTGTGAAGTATACGTAATAGTGCTACCGAATCAGCGCCACCGCTCAACGCCACTATTATCCGGGCATTTAAGGGGAACAACTTCTCATTATCAATATATTGTGCAATCTTTTTTTCTATCATATCGCAAAGATAAACAATGTGATTAAATTAATAATTAATAATTAAATATTCTTTTCCATCATCCGGGTACTTCCCTATGCGGGGCGCTATTTAAAAACATTCTAAATAATTTGTCTCCTCGGAACTAATCTGTTATCTTTGCCGAAAATTAAGAGAACAAAGTATGCGTTTGTCCGAATTAAGAACAGGAGAGAAGGGCGTTATCGTCAAAGTACTCGGCCACGGAGGTTTCCGTAAACGTATTGTCGAGATGGGCTTTATTAAAGGTAAGACCGTAGAAGTGTTACTCAATGCCCCTTTGAAAGATCCCATCAAATACAAAGTATTAGGTTATGAAATTTCGCTTCGTCGGCAAGAAGCTGAGATGATCGAAATTATAGGTGAACAAGAAGCGGCAGAACAGGCACAGCGACAAGAGAATTATCACCAGAGTATCAGCGAGAATGTTCATCCGGGTGAAGAGGAATTGAAGCGTCTGGCCCTTGGTAAGCGAAGAACAATCAATGTTGCGTTGGTTGGCAATCCGAACTGTGGAAAAACCTCTTTGTTTAATCTTGCATCCGGTGCCCATGAGCATGTTGGCAACTATAGCGGGGTGACTGTCGATGCAAAAGAAGGTTATTTCAACTTTGAAGGTTATCATTTTAAAATAGTCGACCTCCCCGGTACTTATTCACTTTCGGCATACACACCAGAGGAAATATATGTACGTCGTCATATTATTGACGAAACTCCCGATGTAATTATTAACGTTGTAGATTCTTCCAACCTGGAACGTAATCTTTATCTTACGACTCAACTTATTGATATGAATGTCCGTATGGTAATTGCTCTTAATATGTATGACGAGCTTGAAGCCAGTGGCAATACCCTCGATTATCGTCTGTTGAGTAAACTATTCGGCGTACCTATGGTTCCCACTGTTTGTAAAAAGAATCTAGGTATTGATCATCTGTTTCATGTGATTATTAATCTTTATGAAGGGGGGGATTTCTTTGATAAAAATGGTAATATTAATCCTGAGGTAGTTAAAGAATTGCAGGATTGGCATCGTACGCATGTCGATGAAACTCATCATGAGGAACATTTTGAAGATTATATTCATCCTCATAAATCGGGTGAACGTGTTTTCCGCCATATACATATCAATCATGGGCCCGATCTGGAAAAGGCCATTGATGCGGTAAAAGAGGAGATTTCAAAAAATGAAGCCATCCGGTCTAAATATTCTACCCGTTTTCTTGCAATCAAACTTTTAGAGAATGATCCGGATGTTGAACGGATTATCCGAACCTTGCCCAATGCAGAAGAGATTATCCGTATACGCGAAAAAGCGGCGAAACGTGTGATGACTGCATTGAATGAGGATAGTGAATCTGCTATAACCGATGCTAAGTATGGTTTTATCAGTGGTGCACTGAAAGAAACCTTCACAGATAACCACCAGGAAAAGGCACAGATGACGAAAGTGCTTGATTCTATTGTGACACATCGTATATGGGGGTATCCAATCTTTTTCCTTTTCATGTATATCATGTTTGAGGGTACGTTTGTACTTGGAGAGTATCCGATGATGGGGATTGAGTGGTTGGTAGAGGCATTAGGAAATCTTATAAATAATAACATGTCCGAAGGTCCGTTGAAAGACATGTTGGTCGATGGTATTGTAGGTGGAGTAGGAGGAGTTATTGTTTTCCTGCCTAATATTCTTATTCTCTATTTCTTTATCTCTCTGATGGAAGATTCCGGATATATGGCTCGTGCAGCTTTTATTATGGATAAGATAATGCATAAGATGGGACTTCATGGTAAATCGTTTATTCCTCTGATTATGGGATTCGGGTGTAATGTGCCTGCTATTATGGCCTCTCGTACCATTGAGAACCGGAAGAGCCGTCTTGTTACCATGCTTGTTAACCCATTGATGTCGTGTAGTGCTCGTCTCCCTATTTATCTACTGTTGGTGGGTGCATTCTTTCCGAACAATGCGGGGCTGGTATTGTTTTCTATCTATTGTATTGGCATATTGTTGGCAGTGTTATTGGCACGTCTGTTCAGTAAGTTTCTGGTTAAAGGAGATGATACCCCGTTTGTGATGGAATTACCGCCGTATCGTATGCCAACTATGAAATCTATTTTCCGGCATACCTGGGATAAAGGCGAACAATATCTTCGTAAAATGGGAGGAATTATTATGATTGCATCCGTTGTTATTTGGTTCCTGGGATATTATCCCAATCACGATGCCTATGAAACCGTAGCCGAACAACAGGAAAATTCTTATATCGGGCGGATTGGAAAAGCCATTGAACCTGTTATCGAACCTATGGGTTTTGATTGGAAATTAGGTATTGGACTGATTTCCGGAGTTGGTGCAAAGGAGTTGGTTGTTAGTACGCTTGGTGTACTTTATACAAATGATGCTAATGTGGATGATACCACTTTGGGCGAACGAATCCCTATTACGCCATTTGTAGCTTTCTGCTATATGTTGTTCGTACTGATATATTTTCCATGTATTGCTACATTTGCAGCTATTAAGCAAGAGTCTGGAAGTTGGAAATGGGCATTTTTCACAGCCGGATATACTACTGTGTTAGCATGGGTATTAACTTTTGCTGTTTATCAGATAGGAGGATTATTTTTATGACTTTGAACTGGCAGGAATGCGTTGTTGCTGTATTATTAGTTCTTTGTGTGATTCGCATTGTGTATGGAATTTATAATTTTTTTCGTCGCACGAAAAATAATGAGAATCCTTGTGCAAACTGTGCAAGTGGCTGTGAATTAAAGCGTCAGCTTGAAAAGAAGCAACAGGAATGTAAAGAAACCAAAAGTCGTCCAAAGAAAAATTGCTGCGGATAGTTTGGAGATTTGAAAATTAGTATTACCTTTGCAACCGCAAACGAGGAAATAAGGTTCCTTGGATGAGTGGCTTAGTCAGCGGTCTGCAAAACCGTGTACGGCGGTTCGAATCCGCCAGGAACCTCAATTATTACTCTAAATCCCTTGAAAGTACTTAACTTTCAAGGGATTTTTCTTTGTGGGGGCCATTTGGGATCATGCTTTAACAACTGAAGATGTAAAAGTATCAATAACCAGGGGGATTAGCTTTTAAATTAGTATCTTTAACAGCAGTACTTCTAAATTGAATACGATCCAAATGGTTGTGATTAGCTTTCAAATTAGTATCTTTAACAGCTAAAGTGTGGGAACAAGACGATGATGCTTGTTGTGATTAGCTTTCAAATTAGTATCTTTAACAGCTACAATATTCAGTTCAAAGATGGAGATAAGGTTGTGATTAGCTTTCAAATTAGTATCTTTAACAGCGTTATTTATCAGTTCCATATCAGAGACCCGGTTGTGATTAGCTTTCAAATTAGTATCTTTAACAGCTTAACAAATCCATATGTCCCATCTTCCCGCGTTGTGATTAGCTTTCAAATTAGTATCTTTAACAGCGTCGGGTCTTTTACAGTGCCCCCTCGGCTTGTTGTGATTAGCTTTCAAATTAGTATCTTTAACAGCACTAACTTCGGTAAGTGCTGTTTTTAAGTAGTTTACGAGCCTTGTATATAGAATTTTTTGAGTGAAGATAGTTGCTTATCCTTTGTTATAAATAAAAAAAATGGTTCGAATTGTAGAGTTCCAAAGCTATAAAATAGGAAGATGAGGTCAACATCTAATTGCTTGCTTTTTTCATTTGTTTATGAAACGGTGGCCAAATACTAAAGATTAAAAGCTGAACACAAAAAAACATTGTGCTCAGCTTTCAGCCTGAATGTAAGAGATTATATGATATTGGTTTTATTTTTTAAGTTTCTTTCCGGGGACATCGTGTAATTTCGGACGAGTTGGGCGGATATTATAGGTATTCATCCAATTTTCAAGAATATCACGATGCTTTTGTAACTCATTATTGTAAGTATTTTCCATTGTCAGGTTTCTTGTTTCGCCTCTATCTTCTTGCATGTCAAATAGTTGTTCACGATGATTCCCTTTATCGTAAAGTACATATTTATAACGTTTGCTACGTACCATCCAACCTCTGGTTTTGCTGCCATCAAACTGTGTTTCGGTGATGATATAGTCCTGATGCGGGCTTTGCGGGTTTCCTTCTTCCACAATTTTACGAAATGATTTTCCGGTTGCACCCTTTGGCATTTCAGCACCTGCCCAATCACAGATAGAAGCAAAGAAATCTATACCATTGCTGATGAGCTGAGGCAGTACTTTACCTGCATGCTTCTTACCTGGTAATGTGATGATGAGAGGAATATTAACCACTTCTTCATATAAGGCAGATTTCTGATTCCAGTGGTGAGCACCTATACCATCTCCATGATCGCTGGAGAAGATAACGACTGTATTCTTCCAAAGGTTGTTTTTATCGATAGCATCAATAATTTTTCCGATTTCCTTGTCTACCTTTTCTACCAGACGGTAGTAGTTATACCGGTACATGCGCCAGTTTTCGGGGGTATAGTTAGCTGTAGGATATACATTATAGTTATTTGCTCTTTCGTTTTCTATGATATCAGCATCATAAGGACTTTTTGCAAAATTGGCGGGTAGCCCCGGACAGTCCCGAATGTCGGGGGTGTCTATATTGCCATAAGGTAAATTCTGACTTCGTGCATATTCACAGATGTTGTGCGGGTTATCGTACGAAGCGACCAAAAAGAATGGCTTCTTGTGCTCGCGTGAAAGGTATTCGGCACAAGCTTCCGCCAATCCGTCATCGCTATGTTTATATATATTGTCGAAGCCATATTCCTTATCGGGTATATCAAGCAAAGGGATATGCCATTTGCCACCATAAGCACAATCGTATCCGGCATTTTTTATCAATGTACCCAATGTTTGGTTCTTGAGTGAATCGGGCATTGGTGAGCCGTTTACGGATAATCCTACTGCGCCGGGATAGTGGCCCGTAAACATTGCACCGCGTGAAGGGCCACTAAGGGGAGAGGTACAATAAGCATTGTTGAACATCACACCGGCAGCAGCCAACCTGTCAAGATTAGGAGTATGTAAATCCGGATTTCCGGCACAACTCATGGCATTGGCTGTTTGTTGGTCAGTGAAGATGTAGATAATGTTGGGGTGTTCGGCGGCAAAAGCCACAGAGGGGCATAACAAAGAGAGTGATGCCAGATACTTCATTGAAATAGGTTTTACCATGTTATTTAGTTTTGATAAATAAATCATCTTTGGGAGGATTATTTTCCTGATTGCTAAGTTACTCTTTTTTGTCTGTTTGGATTGATATTTATGTCCTTTTTGTTCAATGGAATGTTTATTAAGCTATCAATTTTGTGTGAATTACCTGTAATTTTGTGCAAATACCACTTCATTGCTATGTGACAGCCATTTTGAATGTGATTGGTATATGTCGTTAGAAGGAAGGTGCTATTCAAAAAGAAAGTGGTCTGTTACGGTAATATGTAACAGAATACACTTTCTTTTATTGAATTTGTAGCGGATTATTTCTTCGTGTTCTTATCCGAAACAGAAGTAATATTCCGAACCGTTACTGATGTAGAGGGTATCTTCTCTTTTTTCAATAAAGATACAGTTTTCTCTTGCCAGCCATCCGATAGCCAACATTACATCTTCAATAGCCAGATTGGTTATTGTACATAGTTCGTGAACGGAGATTTTCTTCATCTCGTTAAGTACCCGCCATACTTTGCCTGAATTTTCTCCAATTCTTGCTTTTTCCATAATGCAGATATATTTATTGTTTCCCTGATTATATAACAAAACAGAGGGGTGAAAAAGTCGGGTATAATGCTTCTGAATGAACACTATAAATGAAATAGCGGTTCTGATTTTGTAACTTTGAAACTAAATAGGTACGAAAAGTGGAAAAGTTTCGATAAATGAAAAACGTTTTCCGATATTCGGAAAACGTTTAAAAGATGAGTGAGCCTCTTGTCGGATTCGAACCAACGACCCCGAGATTACAAATCACGTGCTCTGGCCAACTGAGCTAAAGAGGCGTTTTCTGTTTTGCGGGTGCAAAGGTAATCATTTACTCCAAAATTCCAAATAAGGAAATGAAAAAAATAGGATGAAAATGCTATTTGATAAGTCATATGATTTGTTTACTTTTGCAAATCAATTAATTAGGTATAAAAGAAAATGAAGAAGATTTTTTTTAATGTGTCTTGTCTGGTCTTGTTGGTTACAGGCGTTTTAGCTTGTTCCGGACAGGGAAAAAAGGATAAAGAGAGTGCTGCTACGGATAGCGTATCGGTTGCTATAGGAAATAATAGTGCCGTACAGGCTGATAGTACGGGATACATTGTTAAGGTAGGAGAGATGGCTCCCGATTTTACGGTGACGTTGACCGATGGAAAACAGGTGAATCTTTCCACACTTCGTGGGAAGGTGGTAATGTTGCAGTTCACCGCCAGTTGGTGTGGTGTATGTCGTAAAGAGATGCCTTTTATTGAGAAAGATATCTGGTTGAAGCATAAGAATAATCCCAATTTTGCTTTGATCGGTATTGATCGTGATGAACCGTTGGATAAAGTACTTGCTTTTGCAAAAGCTACCGGAGTTACTTATCCGTTGGGACTTGACCCGGGAGCGGATATCTTTGCTAAATATGCACTTCGCGATTCGGGAATTACAAGAAATGTATTGATTGATCGTGATGGGAAGATTGTGAAGCTCACACGCTTGTATAATGAAGAAGAATTTGCCTCTTTGGTGCAAAAAATTGATGAAATGCTAAAGAAGTAGTTTTAAAAAGACAAAAGCCGGTGTTGACTGGCTTTTGTCTTTTTGAAACGAACGGAATACTTAAACTTTATTAATCCCTAAACTCATTTTATGATTATAACTCTCATTATTTTAGTACTATCTGCAGCTTTTTTTATGAGTGGTAAGGTGCGTTCTGACCTCGTTGCTCTTTGTGCATTGATTTCTTTACTTATTTTCCAGATACTGACTCCTGAAGAGGCTCTTTCGGGCTTCTCCAATTCGGTAGTTATTATGATGGTAGGACTGTTTGTGGTTGGTGGGGCTATCTTTCAGACAGGGCTGGCAAAAATGATTAGTAGTAAGATATTGAAGCTGGCAGGTAAAAGTGAATTACGATTATTTTTATTGGTGATGTTGGTTACTTCTGCTATCGGAGCTTTTGTTAGTAACACAGGTACTGTAGCGCTGATGCTCCCCATTGTAGTGAGCCTGGCTGTCAGTGCGGGTATGAATCCCAGCCGCTTGTTGATGCCATTGGCTTTTGCAAGTAGCATGGGAGGTATGATGACTCTGATTGGTACACCACCCAACCTTGTGATTCAGAATACATTGACAAGTGCCGGATTTGAACCTTTGTCTTTTTTCTCTTTTTTACCTGTGGGTATCATTTGTGTAGTAGTAGGTACACTCGTGTTGTTGCCCCTTACCAAGTGGTTTCTTTCAAAGAAAGGAAAGAAACAGGATGGACTCTCTTCCGGGAAGTCATTGAACCAGTTGGTGAAAGAGTATGGGTTATCCAGTAATTTATTCCGTTTGCGTGCTGTTTCTACATCTGCATTGATAGGAAAAACAATTATCGATCTGGATGTACGGCGTAAATATGGACTGAATATTCTGGAGGTACGTCGTGGAGATGCTTCTCAAAATCGTTTTCTGAAAACGATTACACAAAAACTGGCCTCTCCTGATACCGTGATGCAGGCTGAAGATGTGCTTTATATTACAGGTGAGGTTGAGAATGTGGATCGGTTTGCTCAGGATTATCTGTTGGAAATGCTCGACGGGCATACAACAGAAGAAGCCGCAAAGGCTGATAAATCACTTGATTTTTATGATATTGGTATTGCTGAAATCGTATTGATGCCTTCTTCCAATTTATCGAATCGTACCGTGAAAGAGGCTGGTTTCCGCGATAAGTTTAATTTGAACGTGTTGGGTATCCGCCGTAAAAAAGAGTATATCCTGCAAGGACTGGGTAATGAGAAGATGCACAGTGGAGATGTACTTTTGGTGCAGGGTACCTGGCAGGATATAGCACGATTGAGTAAGGAAGATGCCGATTGGGTAGTGTTGGGTCAACCTTTGGATGAGGCAGCTAAAGTAACATTGGATTATAAAGCTCCTGTGGCGGCTGCTATCATGCTCCTGATGGTAGTGATGATGGTATTCGATTTTATCCCGGTGGCTCCTGTTACTGCGGTGATGATTGCGGGAGTATTAATGGTGCTTACAGGTTGTTTCCGAAATGTAGAGGCGGCTTATAAAACAATAAACTGGGAAACAATCGTATTGTTTGCAGGTATGCTTCCCATGTCGTTGGCATTGGAAAAAACGGGAGCGTCAGAATACATATCCAATAGCCTTGTCAGTGGATTGGGGAGCTATGGACCGATTGTTTTGATGGCAGGTATTTATTTCACTACCTCACTGATGACAATGTTTATCAGTAATACTGTGACGGCAGTATTGATGGCACCTATTGCCTTACAAAGTGCCTTGCAGGTAGGGGTTAGCCCCGTGCCCTTCTTGTTTGCTGTCACTGTAGCTGCCAGTATGTGTTTTGCATCTCCGTTCTCAACACCTCCCAATGCTTTGGTGATGCCGGCAGGGCAATATACGTTTATGGATTATATAAAAGTAGGATTACCACTTCAAATAATAATGGGGGTAGTGATGGTATTTGCATTGCCACTACTGTTTCCGTTTTGATAATGTGCCAATATGATAATATGCCAATGTGCCAATTGGCTGTGCTATTACACTGCGCAGCAATTGGCACATTGGCATATTGGCACATTAACACATTATTAATTTAGCCAGATAATCGTAATGCTTTCCTTCTTTGACAAGCTCGGCTTTGAAACCATATTCAGCAGCATAGAGGCTGAGAGTCTGGAAATCGATATATAGCCAGTCGAATGAGTCTCCTTTAATATCTTTATATTGCATTTGAAAATCAATCTCACCATAGTAGTCTCCGGCAAGGTCTATTTCAAAACTACCATCTTCGTCTTCAAAAAGATAGCGTAAATCACTTGAGTCCATTAATATACAGCCGCCCGGGCGAAGTAACATTTTCATTCTCCGGAAAAAAGCAGGCATATTTTCCAGTCGTCCGATGATACCGGATCCATTCATCAACATTAGGATTGTATCGAATGTGTCAACAAACTGTTCATCGAACAAATTAATAAGTCGGGCGTTAGTAACACCACGTTGTTTCATTACCTCTACAGACAACGGGGAAATGTCGATAGCACATACTTCTTTCCCCATTTCCTGAAGAGCGATGGCATGGCAACCACTTCCGGCACCAACATCGAGAATACTTCCGTTTGCCAGTTGCAGAGCGGTGCGTTCAAGCAATGGCATTGTTTTGGCATTACGGAAAAGCTGTCTTACGGGGATTTCGTCCTCATCGAACTGTGATGAGAATACTTGTAAGCGGTTAGCCTTATGATGATTGAAATAGTCGGCTATGGCAGCTCCCATAGGATCTTTGTCTGTTGTGAGTAAGGTTGTTTCCATTACGTCGTTATTGGTTGTTAAGGAAGCAAAGATAGATAATTCGGAGAAAAGGATTATCTTTGTACATTGAAAATATGAATTAAAGAAGTAAGATTATGAGCTTAGAAGATGCAATGATGGGGGGTATCGTTTTTAAAGGGAAGAAAGACGGTCCTAAAAAAGAGGAAGATAAGGTGAAGACGAAAGCTAAGAAAACAACTTATATTAAAGGAACGCATGGCTCTGGCGCTGCAAAAATGAAGGCGGAAATAAGAAGGAAAAGGGCGGGAAGACGTAAGTAGAATTGAAAATTGAAAGTTGAAAATTGAAAATTACTATGCAGCGTGACAGCGCAACTAATTTTCAATTTTCAACTTTCAATTTTCAACTAAATAAAGGTAATATTTCAATCCAGTAATCGTCCGGATCATTGATGAAATACAATCCCATAGCTGTATTTTCAAAGCATACGCAGTTCATCTCTTTGTGATACTGACGGATGGCATCATAATCGCCAGCTACGCGAAAGCAAAGATGGCTTTCGTTTTCTCCTAATTCATAAGCCTCTGTATGTTCTTTCAACCAGGTAAGTTCCAGTAGGAATCCGGTCGTATTATCAGTGAGATAAACCAATATGAATGAGCCGTCTTTAGCCTCTTTACGATGATGTTCTTTCAGGCCGAGCGCTTTTTCATAAAATGCGATACTGCGCTCTAAATTGGTTACATTGATGTTGAAGTGATCAAATCTGCTTTTTATTTCCATATTTAATAATGTGATAATTTGCTAATATGCCAATGTGCCAATTGCTGTGCAGGGTAATAGCGCAGCCAATTGGCATATTGGCACATTGAATAATTATTTAATCCAGGCTTTTACAATTTCTCCTGCATATGTACGTGGTTGCCCTTCCAGTGGAGCTTGTGACGGGAGTTTCTTGCATTCAAGAATTACCGAAGGCTCTGTCTGGTTAGAAGGATAGAATCTTACAGAGTAAGTTTCTGCTTTCTCTATCTGTTCGTTGGACTGATCGGGAGAGAATATGGTGAAAACAACAGGTTTACCGTCCATTTTTCCTAATGAACCACCTGCATTGGCAGTCATCATCGTCATGTTGAATGCATCTTTACCAATAGCAATTACAAGTTTGCCTGCACCCATCTGAATAGCACTGGCCGGTACCTTTGAAGGTTCTACTTCCGTATAACCGGGTATGCTACCTGATGCAGACGGAGTGGCACTTGCAGACGGGGTGGCAACAGTAACGGGTGTTGCCGGAGTGATAACTACCGGTCCGGGAGCTGTTACTGCTTTTTTCGTAGTCTGTACTTCAGGTTCTACTGCTTCTGCTGCTCCTAATGCCCGGGCTGCACTGGCAAATAGATCATCTGCAAAGTCTACTGTCTTTTTACGCCATTTGGCCAGACCGCGTATCAACTTGGTCTTTGATTTGTTGAGTGCATATTTATCAGTAATCCACTCTTCGGCGGTATATCTTTCGGTTTCACGATAACTGAAACGTATCTTTTCTATTTCCATCAGGCACTGACCGGGTTTGCAGGTTACAGTAATCTGATAGTTTGTCAGTGTGCGGTCTAATGACAAGGCACTCGATCTGAATACGATCCATTCTTCGCCAATTCCCGCTATCATTCCTTTTTCTTTGTCCCAGTAAGCAATACGGCTTCCCTGGTTTTTATTCTCTTTCAGCCTGTTTTCCATCCATTTCATCATTCTGTCGAATATCTGATCCTGTGACATACCTGGTATGCTGAATTCTTTGGAAAATACAACTTTTCCATCTACTTCGGGAACCGCACCAACAAGGTATCTGCTGTCGTCGTTGTCATCTTTATCTTTCTGTGCCATGATACTTACCGGCAGGCAGAGAAGAAATAATACAAGAAAAAAGTGTGTTAATCTGTTCATAATTCTATGTTTTATTTAGTAATATCAAAAGTTTCTCCTCGGTGAGTGATGTTGATAAAATGGCATCCATTGGCCTCTGCTATGTTTCGGAAAGCATTTCCTCCCTCATAATCTTCACTGAAGTGCATGGGTACAAATATAGTAGTTTTTATTTGTTCAATGAATTGTTTGGCTCCTTTCATGTAATCTTTTCCCATTCGCCGGTCTACCGGAAATAAGACGAGGTCAATGGCAGGAGCTTGTTGCTTCAGATATTTCACTTCTGCCAGAAAATCGCCATTCGCTTTACGTATTTCCTCTTCGGTAGATTCTTCACTCCAATGCCAATTGTTGAGATCGCCGGCATGGAATATATGCATAGCTTGCAGGTGAATGAGGAAAGAAATTCCCACGTCTGTCGAGCCGAATGCGTCAATTCTCAAAGCATCATCCTCATAGCTTTCTCCTTTATTAATATAAATAGCATCTTCCTGCTTGGCACGACGATGTTTCAGGATATCTTTTGAGAAAATATAGATGATGTCCGGACGTTGTTCTTTCCACGTCAGTATCTCGCGATTAAAATGATCGGGATGGAAATGGGTAGAAAGAACATATAGCTTACCGGGTTTCTCCAATAGATAGTCATGTACGATTCCCCGGTTTCGTTCTGTTTCTGACGAATCTTTATAATAATCAATAATAAGGGTTACACCTTCGGCTTCGATGGCAAAACCACTGTGGTAGATATAATCCAGTTTCATGGGTTAATGGTTTAGGAATGCAATATTACATATTCTTCTCATTACAAACAAGAAAAAGTAAGAAAATCAGGGAGCCAGACGTGTTACTTTCCAGGTTCCGTCTTTCTGTAGCGTATACAGAAAACGGTCATGTAGCCTGTTGGGCCTGCCTTGCCAGAATTCTATCCGGGTAGGAGTGACGGCATATCCTCCCCATTGCTGCGGGCGTTCCACTTCTTTTCCTATCCATTGTGCTGCTTCTTTCACGAAGCTTCGTATTAACTGCATCCGGCTTTTGATGGGCTGGCTTTGTGGAGAGATACGGGCTCCGATACGGCTTTTATATGGACGGTTTTTAAAATATTCATCCGATTCATGGGCCGGAACTTTGGCTACAATGCCTTCTATATGTACCTGCCTTTCCAGCTGATGCCAGATGAATGACAAAGACACGTGTGGATTATTTGCCAGATGCCTGCCTTTACGGCTTTCATAATTCGTGTAGAATATGAACTTGCCATTATGAAGGTCTTTCAATAAAACGGTTCGTGTCGAGGGTTGTCCTTCGGGCGACACAGTGCCTACGACCACTGCAGTAGGTTCGTCTACTTTGGCATCAATGGCTTCCTGGAGCCAGCGGCTAAACAGCAAAAGCGGATTGTCGGGAAGTTCACTTTCCTTCAATCCGCCTTTGGTGTATTCTTGCCGGATGCCGGCGAGATTTATTTCCATGATTTTAATGCTATTACATTGGAACTTCTATTAACAGAATATGTGAGTCTTTCAGAGTCTCAAGCTCAAAACTGTTGGTATCATAGATGCCCATGCCATCCCGGCGTTGCATCACTGTACCATCCACTACTATCTCTCCTTCAATAAGGAAAATGTAAACTCCTCCGTGAGTCTGATGCAGATGATAACCTAACTTTTTACCGGCTTCCACTTTACCGATGGAGAACCATGTATCCTGTAGTAGTGAGGCGGGAGTACTACCGTCAGGTGATACAATCAGTGACAGTTCATTTTTTCGTTCCAGTTCGCGGATACTGTAATCATTGTAAGCAGGATGTGTATTCCGTTCGCGTGGCATGATCCAGATCTGCAGGAATTCCACAGGTTCCGTTTTGCTACCATTTATTTCACTATGGAAGATACCCGTACCGGCACTCATTACTTGTATATCGCCCACAGTAATCACCCGGTTGTTCTTCTTACTGTCTCCGTGTTCCAGTTTTCCTTTCAGGGGGATAGATACAATCTCCATATTCTTGTGAGGATGTGTCTGGAAGCCTTCTCCGGGAGCAACACGATCATCATTCAATACCCGTAATGCACCAAAATTGATACGTTCCGAGTCAAAATATTCATCAAAACTAAATGTATGGTGACTATCCAGCCAATCGTAGCGTGAACGTCCGCGGGTATCCGCTTTATGTATTACCTTTTTCATTATTTCTTCTTGGTTTATAAGTTTATATATACAGTCAACAGTTGCGGATAACGAAAGGTTCTATCTCTTCACTTCATTTAGCAAGGGTTTATGATTTATAAAATCACGGATATTTTGTAAAGTGGTCGTTGCAATATTTCCTAATGCCTCTTTGGTGAAGAAAGCCTGATGAGAGGTAACAATTACATTATTGAATGATAGCAAGCGTGCCAGTACATCATCATCGATGATACGGTCGGACTTATCTTCGTAGAAATATTCACCTTCTTCTTCGTAAACATCCAGTCCGGCAGAACCTACCTTCTTATTTTTTAAACCTTCTATAAGCGCATTGGTGTGGATGAGTTGCCCACGTCCGGTATTGATAATCATTACTCCATCCTTCATCTTGCTGATAGAGTAATCGTTGATCAGATATTTGGTTTGTTCGGTAAGCGGACAATGCAGAGAAATAATATCCGAGCTATGATACAGTTCGTCCAATGAAGTATATACTACCTGGTTTTCACGGGCGAAGTTATAATCCGGATAGAGATCATATGCCAGTATATTCATTCCGAATCCGCGTAGGATATGAATCAGTATTTTAGCTATTTTTCCCGTACCGATGATACCGGCAGTTTTTCCATGCATGTCAAAGCCCATAAGCCCGTGCAGGGAGAAGTTTCCGTCGCGGGTACGCCAGGAAGCACGTGGTATTTTACGGTTGAGTGATAACATGAGTGCTACGGTATATTCTGCTACAGCATAGGGAGAGTAGGCAGGAACACGTAATACGGTTATTCCGTTGTCGGCCGCAGCATCGAGGTCCACATTGTTATATCCGGCACATCTTAGCGCCAGGAGTTTTACGCCATTGGCTGCCAGCGTGCGGATGACTTCTGCATCAGCTGTATCATTAACGAAGATACAGACGGCATCCACACCTTGGGTTAATAACACATTGTTCTTGTTCAGATGTCCTTTGAAATAACGTATTTCATATCCGAACTCTTTATTTTTTTCGT
Organism: Bacteroides sp. K03; assembly: GCF_019734355.1. Classification (NCBI taxonomy): domain Bacteria; kingdom Pseudomonadati; phylum Bacteroidota; class Bacteroidia; order Bacteroidales; family Bacteroidaceae; genus Bacteroides; species Bacteroides sp. K03. Next base: position 36,080 of record NZ_JAASHC010000018.1, on the reverse strand, counting down.
TGAATGAAGTTTCATCATAGGGCTTGGTACCAAAAAATGCGATTGTATATGCCATAATTTCTATGTTTATTATCTATAATAACACTGGAAAACCTCAATAAGTTCGTATCTGTTATCTTGCTTTTAAAAGTTCTATTTTAACAGTGTGTTAAATACCTATTTAAGTCACTGTGAAAATGCATAGTTTATACTTCAAAAGTACTATACTTTGCATCACTAAAGATGGATAGTTTGTCCGTATGTTAATATTGTTAATTGGGCTTTGATGTGTTTGTTACAAACGAAACTATTTCGTTTTTTCATCAAATACTTCTTATTAGTGAAATTAAATGCACAAAGATGCCTCTTGTGTGCAATATTATTGTACCTTTGCGCCCGAAATAACTTAAAAAAGATTTAAATGAGAAAATTATCTTTGATTAGCATTGTGTTGCTGATCGTTTCAATTCCAACTTTTGCGGGAGGTCTCCTGACAAATACTAATCAGCATGTTTTATTTTTAAGAATGTTGGCTCGTGATGCTTCAACAGATATTGATGCTGTATATTCCAATCCTGCCGGTCTGGCTTTTATGGAAGATGGATTTCATCTCTCTTTTAATGGTCAGAGTGCGTTTCAGACGAGAACAATAACTTCTACGTTTGCTCCATTTGCCGGCTTCGGTGGAAATGCTACTAAAGAATATAAGGGCGAAGCTTCTGCTCCGTTTGTCCCCAGTTTTTTTGCTGTATATAAAAAAGGTGACTGGGCATTCTCAGGAAGTTTTGCCGTGACAGGAGGTGGTGGTAAGGCTACCTTTAATGAAGGGCTTGGTTCTTTTGAGTCTCAGGTATCTGTCATTCCAATGGCGATGAAAGCAGCTGGAGCGGGTTTAGTAAGCGGAGGATTGCTTCCTGAAAATCCGTTTGCAAATACGAATAAGTATTCTGTAGATAGTTATATGCGTGGAAAGCAGATGATTTTTGGTCTTCAATTGGGAGCCACCTATAAAATAACAGATTATCTGTCTGTTTTTGGTGGACTACGTATGAATTATGTAAGTAATGGGTATGAAGGACATATTCGTGACATTCAGGCTAATATAGGCGATAAAATGGTGAATTTGAACCAGACGTTTACTGCCTATGCAGACCAGTTTAATAAACTGGCGGCAGCAGCGGAAGTTGCCGGACAACCTGAAGCGGCAAAAAAGTATGCAGCAGCTGCTGCAATGGCTAATAAGTATGCGAAAAATACTCAAGATAAATATTTGGATTGCGACCAGACCGGTTGGGGAGTAACACCTATTATTGGTGCTGACTTTAAGATGAACAAATGGAATGTTGGTGTGAAATATGAGTTTAATACCAAACTGAATGTAGAGAATAAAACACGTGTGGATGATACTAAGTTATTTGCTCCGGGTGTAAACACTCCACATGATATTCCAAGTTTATTAACTGTTGGTGTGTCTTATGAAATTCTTCCTGTGCTTCGTACTTCTGTAGGTTATCATCATTTCTTCGATACTCATGCTAAGATGGCCGATGCTACTAATCTAATTACTGGAGAAAGAACCGGGAAACAGCATTTCATAGATAAAGGTACTAATGAATATCTGGCTGGTATCGAATGGGATGTATGCAAATGGGCACAAATCAGTGCCGGTATGCAACGCACAAAATATGGTGTGGAAGATAGTTATCAAAGTGATATGAGCTTTGCTGTAAGTTCTTACTCTTTTGGTTTTGGTGCCGGTTTCAATATCGCTAAAAACCTGAAGTTGAATATAGCTTACTTCTGGACTGATTATGAAGATTATACAAAGAATTGGAGTGACTATAACGGGATTTCTGCTTTGGCAGGACAAGCCATTCCGGGAACAGATGTTTTCTCACGTACCAATAAAGTATTCGGTATCGGTCTTGACTATAAGTTCTAAATAACACGAACTAATTCTCTTATATATAAATAAAAGGAGATTTCTCTGCTACTTCTATTGAGAAGGCGGTGAAATCTCCTTTTTCGTTTTTATAGAGATGAAATATTTTCTTTTTTAGAAAGAATACTGTACCAACAGATTCATACGGTTCGCATTGCGGGTATCATCATTAAAATCCGTGCGCCATCCTCTCAGATACTCGGCACCTACCTGTAGGTTGCTGGTTACATTCCAGAATAAATTAGCTACCAGATACTGTCCTTTACGATATGCTTCCGGATTTTCACTTGGATATCCATGTTCGGAGTAAAGTCTTGACAAACTATAAGTCCCTGATACAAACATATTCTTGCATAAATTGTATTGTACTCCTGCATACCATCCGAGCATAGGAAGTGCTTGCATTTTGCCCTCTTTCTCCGGATTTGGAACAAGGTCTACATTCAGATTGCTAAGATCGTTGAGAAACTGCCCGATTCCCTTTCCATAATTAAACTGTCCGAATAGTTGCCATTTCGGAGTAACAGCAAATGTGGTGGATGCCTGCAATCCGAATCCGGTGGTGGAATAGGCTTTCTGATAAACATCACTTGAATAAGTCATACTGCGAAGAATAGCTGCCAGGCGGATGTGGCTGTTCTTATTCCAGTTGTATTGAGCAGAAGTGGCAAAGTCCGGCATACGTTGTGTGCTGATAGACAGTTTGTCGGTGGTTGTTCCGTCTACCGAAGGCATCTCGGCAGCAATACCGAATTTCCAGTTCTTCAATCCGCTATACATATAACTTAACTGAGTGGTACGATAGAATGCAGAACCGTTAGGCCCGGCAAAGTCTATGGTAGGGGGAAGTGCTGCTAAATCCATAAATGAACCATAGCTGTATCCTAATGTAAATCCTAAGAATGAAGCGTATGCATTCTGGAGTTCAAATGTTTTTCCATTTCCCCGGAAGTTTCCTGCAGTGTAGACAACAAAGTCTCCCAGATTCTTGGTATGCCCTACCAGCTTTAAAAATAGGGTAGAAGTGGTAGCATCCATCTGAAACTGATTTCTTGCATAATCCGTCCCTCTGTTGGGTATAAGTGCCGGATAGAAATCTACATCTTTAACGATACCTCCGAAGTCATATTCTGCCGTAGCACGTACGTATCCTCCAATACCGAGGGCAAACTTCCCTTTTTGATCTGTCAGCAAGAAGCGGGGAGCTTTGGGTTCGTGAAAGCGTTTAAGTTGTGTCTCCTCCATGATTCGGATAATCTCATCTCCGGCTTTATCCCTTGAGACAAACATGATAGAGTTTGGCTCTTTGTCTTCAATGATTACTTTTTTCTGGGCATTTGCGCAGAGTGGGAGTAGTCCCATTCCAAGTAGCAGCGCTACTGTTCTAAATGTTGTTTCCATTATAAGTTAAGTTTTAGGTGAATGTGCAAAGAACAACTAAAATTTGAAAAGGTTGAGACATCTTTGCCAAAAAAGCGAAGATAAGCTGCACCTTGGCATAAAAAATGAACTCGTTCATTTTATTCTGCTCTCGGTTTGCATTATCTTTGGGAAAAATAGACAAATATTGCGGAAGTATTGCCATAGGTAAATTCTTTTAGAAACCTCATCTTTGCATTCAGTAATAATTTGAATAATAAAACCACAATGGATAAACTGACAAGTAAAATAGTAGGGATGGAATCAGAGTTGCGTCACTTTGCTCTCAAGCTGACTGCCGATCAGGATTCGGCTAATGATTTGGTGCAGGATTGTATGTTGAAAGCTCTGGATAATAAGGAGAAGTTTGTTCATGCGCAAAACTTTAAGGGCTGGATGTACACAATCATGCGTAATCTTTTTATTAATAATTATCGTCGGGTTACGCGTGAAATGTCTATGATGGATGATAGTTATAGCATTGGCCGTCAGAATCTGTTGGAGGTAGAAGATGGAGAACGTTTTGAATATGCTTATGATCTGAAGGAACTTCATAAAGTGATTAATGCGGTACCGGAATCTATGCGAAAACCTTTTCTCATGTACGTTGCCGGATTCAAATACAATGAGATCGCAGAGAAAATGGGGCTTCCGATTGGTACGATAAAAAGTCGTTTGTTCTTTGTGCGTAAAAGGTTGCAGAGGGAATTGAAAGAATTTGGTAAATAATAATTAAAGATGCATTGTCGGTGTTTATAACTGCTGATTTTTTGTGTTGGAAAATCGGCACGGATTAATTCTATGTCATATTGTTCAGCACGTTTGTTCCACGCTTTTATATACATATTTCCTGTTTGTATCTACGATGTTACTATTTTTGGTGAGTTGTAGTATGGATTTATTGAGCTAATTTTTGTTGGAGTTAATTCGTATGAGGGGAATATATTCATTTATAAGTATTGGTAACTATAATTGTTAATTATGAAATATGGATTCTATTTTTTTTACGTCCCACAACAGTAAAGAATCATACGAAAAACAAAAATCTTCATAATCATTGAATAATTTGTATTTATTATTAGAAGTATCAATAATAAGTGTATATTGAGGAGCTTCGTATGTTATCAGCCCTTCTCCCCAATTATATATTTCTTCTTGTATATTCTTTGATATTGATTGTTTGAGATTATTTTTTTGTTCAATGAAAACATAGACATCGTTTAATCTAAAATATTTTGTGTATTTTATCAATGTGTCTCCTTCTTGATAAACATTAGAGTCTATTGTGTAAATGCAATAATTACCTTTAGAAGGTTGTTCAATTACCATTAAGTAAGATATTACAGAAATTTCTTTCTGTATCATCCTTTCTTGGTAAGAAAGTTTGGTACATACTTCTTTAATAATTTCATCTGTATTAGTTGTACAACTAATACAGATGAAAAGAAACAATAATATATTCAGAATTTTATAGCAGATTTTTTCCATTTTCCATTAGGATAATATTGAGTTATTCCATCTCTTTTAGATAGTATATAATAAGAGTGTTTGTCATCATTTTTTATATTGGAAATATCTTTTTTCGAAGGAGTTCCTAAACCACCTCGTCCATCTTTTGAACCAGGGTGAGTGTGAATGTTAAAATCTTTTTCTCCTAAATATCCAACTCTTTCCTTTTTACCATAAAAATCTTTAGATGTCATATATTCAACACCATTTTCTTTAATTGTTTTATTGAAAACCCATGGAGAAACTGCAAGTCCTTCACCTACACTTGTTTTATATCCCCATGCCGACATCTCAATATTGGAATTGAATGATAAAAATTTGATGGTGCTAATACCTTCATTTAAATGAGCTTCACTAAATACGAGTCCTGATTTTGAAATATCATCAAAATAATCTCCTAAAAGAATTCCTTTCGAGATATCTAAATAATTATCTTTATCTGTAACGGTAAATTCATTTTCTTTATTGAAGTTTCCTATCATTATTCTATCATAGTCATCATCCGTATGTTGAGTTATTGATAGTTGTCCTGTATTAATATCAAACCCATATACATCTTTTCCATCTGGGTCAATAAGTTTAACTGGATTATTCATACAATATACATAAGGACTAATTGAATAATACTTCTCACAATGTGGATCTATTGACATACTCTGTAATTCAGGCTGCAATTCTATCAATGAATCTGTATTATTTTCTACAAATCCGACCACTTCATTTGTTTTCGTATTAAAAAATACATCACCTATCTCTACAATTTCCTCTTGATCGTGAAATTCTTTCTTTTCTCCGAAAGTATATACATCAGCTTTATAGCCCAAGCGGAGAAAAGGATTTCCTTCGGAATGTTGCGCTTGTAACTTAGAACAAACTGCAACTATTAAAACGATGAACCCTATAAAATTCTTCATATCTGTATTGTATTTAAGATTATTATTTCATTGCTTTTCCCATTTCAGCACTCATAGGAGTCATGTAAGGTTTGTTATAACGTGCTTACTTTTAATGTATTACTATTTATGTAGTAATCACTCAAAATAGCACGGCAGGTAAGTTTCAGATATACCATACGTCTTTATCATTTTGTATCTTCATAAATGAATGCTGGAGAACCGAAGATAAATAAGCTTTAACACCCAATATTCGCAATGTTAAGAAATTATTCTGAATTAATCAAGAGATATTCTATCTTTTTTACTCTATTTATATAAATAATTACGCAACTATATACTTTATTGTACCAACGATTGTGTATAATGACTGGTTGGACTTTAATGTGCCAATCTGCGACTTAGCAGATTGGCATTATTAAAACCACATCAGTCGTTATTGAAATCATTTTCAAATTTCATTTTACCGTTAATTTTAATTATATTTGCAGATAAATACGAATAGATATCAATCTTACAAACAATTATTATGGAAACATTACGACGCCAACGGAGAAATAATAAAAAGCACAGTTCGCCATCAGATTGGGATAGAAAACTAAAGTGAAAGGGATGAAGATTATCTTGATTTTTTTGATGATTAATCTCTTTATAAAAACTGTACAGTACATTGCTACACATTCAAACCACCTCATAAAATGGACTTTTACAATGCTATACTTTATCTGTATTCGCCTAATGTTCAAGATGTATTGAATATTATAAACACAGCAATACATTCAGAACATAATTTAGATTTAGATAATGAGGTAATACATACAGGATTCTATTGCCTAAACCATAACGGAAAAAGATTTGGTTTTCTTTATAGCTTAACATCCCAATCATTATATTACCAAATTGATACAATAATGTCTTATCCATTAGGTACTTTATTCTACAATGCATATGAACCAACTGCTATTGGGGCATACCAAAATCCTAAAATGCAATTAAAACCCAACATACAAAACAACGATAAGTTTGTATGCTATCAAGGATTCGACGCTTTAAACAATAGCTTTTTCAATAAAACACTGATAGCATATCCGATATGTTACCCAATACCAAACTATCAGTATTTCATCTTTAAAAAATTTGAAGGGTTTCATTATATTGAAGTAAAAGTCCCTCGTGAGCTACAATTTAAGCAGCTATATTCTAAAGGATTCACATTGATATAATCTTAACTTGGGATAAATGAATAGGGAGATGTTGTTAGAAACTTCTTCAAGCAACAAGAGGGCATGCCAGTTTCCCAGCATACCCTACTAATATTTGATATAGAGTTCGATTGTCTATGGCATAGCGCAAATGTCACTTAACGGTTTATTACTTACCTGTTGGGGCTCAGACCAATTCTCTCCATCAACAGACGTTGAAACTATCCACCATATACAGGATTGAAAACAATACCTGTCATAATAAATTTCCCTTTTCCAAGTGTTATATCCATAATTTGCATACCAGATTGTATCACTTTTATCGGTGACCAGTTAATTCCATCTGTTGATACAGTAATTTCACCATTCATAGTTCCTACTACAAATTTCCCATTACCAAAACCTATAGTATTCACGGTGTTGCTTCCTGCAATTACATTAGGAGCAGACCAACTTCTTCCATCCGTTGATGTTATAGCGAAGTTTGCATTGTTAACTTTGCCAATAGCTACAAATTTCCCATTTCCATAGGCAATGTCATTTATTGTGGCATAGGTTCTTCCTGTATATACTGGTTCTGTCCAATTCATTCCATCTGTTGATGATATAATTGGTGAGCCTTCTTTTATTCCGCTACGAGTCACCGCTACAAATTTCCCATTACCAAATATAATTCTTCTAAAACCAATTTCATTATCAAAATGAATCAGTTCTGACCAGTTTTCACCATCAATTGATGAAGCTGCATATGAATCAAATGCCGAACTTACTACTACAAACTTCCCATTTCCGTATGCAATATTATACCAACCTTTCATTCCTAATGTTTTAACTGGTGACCAATTTTCTCCATCGGTGGATGTAGTGATATAACCACTGTCTGATGTTCCATTTCCTACTGCAACATATTTCCCATTTCCATAGGTAATGCCACTCCACCATACATTGTTATCAGCTCCTACTATCATAAATTCGTTATTAAAGTTAATAATCTTTTCTGTTGAAGGTAATTCTCCCGGTTCTATTGGTTTCTCAGGTTCTTCTGGTTCCTCGGGTTCTCCAGGCTCGTCTGGCTTTTCGGGTTTCTCTGGTTCTTCAACAGGAGGCTTAACCGGAATTTCGGGAATTATAGGTTCTTTGTCACACCCAATCAATAATCCGGTACACAGTACCATCATACAAAAGATTTTTGTTTTCATTATTTAAATTTGTTTTATCCCACAACCACTGGGATGAGATAATTTCAAGAAAGCGGGTTGTTCCGGAAACGGCACTTTCCTGTTTTACAATTTATACTTGTGTCTTTATAATATTACCACTTGCACCAACTATAACAACGGTAACAGGACCAATAATATCTCCTTCCATTACTAATTGATTATTGGCGTAAGTGCCCTTTACAAAGAATCCAGAGATTGCTTCAATTTCACTTCTAATCGGGCATTTAGTCAAATCTGAACTAAACGCACCAGCTTTTAGTATGTTACAAAACGCTCTTGTTGCAATTTTACCCATAGGTTTCTCCTTTTTTTAATGATTAATATTTGATATATGTATTATAGACTTTTAGAGAAGAGTTTTGCCTTTTGGATAATCAAATGAGTAGATACAAGAAAAGGGCACAAACATACTCTTCCTCATTGATTGGTAAGGCTCTGGTAAGCCCGAAGTTCAAATAAGAAAAAGCAGTCTGCGCCCTCGATTGAGGGTGCAAACTATGCTTAGACTCATTATTTTGAACTTCATTTAAAATTTACCAGATTTTACCAAGTCAAATAATTGTCTGCAAGTTATGCAATATGTCTATTTAGAAATAATATCTGTTCTTATACCTCATTTTTTAGTTAGTGTACAAAGTAAACAAAAAAGGTGGAAACAGACAAATATGCTTTAGACAAATCACAGACTACTTATATAATTGTTTCTTAATTTGATTCCTATGCCCATTCAGGTTTCATTAACAATTCGCCATAGTACAACCGTTCCGTGAAACTTTGCAAGAAATCATTGAAACGCTCGCCATCTGTTTGTTTACGTGTGTTGTATCGGAATACAAACTCCTTGCAATACTTAGAAAGATGTTTTTTACTCGCAAGGTGATATATCCCTTTGATGCCACGCTTAATATGACTCCAAAATCCTTCTATTGAGTTTGTATGAAATCCGTTCAAAGCGTAAATATGTTGCTTGTGTGGAATAGTCTTATGCTCGTAATCTTTACTTAATGTGTTATATACATTTAGTTCATCTGTAATGATTGTAGACCCTTTACGCACACGTTCCTTGATAATCGGGTATAAAGTTGTTTTCTGAACATTAGGCACTACTTGTGCATAAACAAGACCGTCTGAAACCATGCCGAATATAGGTGTTTTTTCCTTGAGGCTACGACCTTGTGTACCGTTACCATGACTTCTACTTTTACCACCCATATAGGTTTCGTCCATTTGAGTCATATCATCAAAAGTTGCATCATCATCCTTTATGTTATGACGAATGCGGTGCAGCATAAACCATGCTGTCTTTTGGGTTACATGGATATCACGCGCCAATTGGCAGCTACTAATGCCTTTCTTGTGCGAAAGGAACAGAAAGATAGCATAGAACCACTTCTTTAACGGAAGATTGGAATCCTCAAACATTGTACCAATCCGAACCGTAAACCGTTCCCGACAATCTTTACACTTGTACAAACCTTTAAACTCTCCGTTTTGAGTCAGTTTATAGTGGTGCTTAGTTATAGAGCCACAATGCGGACAAACAGGCTCACCATGCCACCGCATATCTTCAAGATACTCTCTGCAATCCTCTTCGGTATGCAAAGTATCTATCATTTGAAGTAGTGAGTGGAATGGTTTCATGTGTACAATTATTGATTAATAGAGAAATTGTACACGAAATGGGAGGATAATTTCAGTTTTAGAGAAGAATCTTAAGAATTTTCGCAAAAAAAATAATAGCAACTGATTATTAGGTTATTGGTTGCATTAAAACGTAGATTTTTATTTGTTTTATGAGAGTAAATACATATTCTATCAAATCAAAATTGTATCGAAATGAAAACTCTTACAGAAACCCTGAATGAAACGTTGGAAAATACGTTGCAAATAGAAATTGTAAAAATGGCAGATAGTCAATCAGAAGAGAAACAAGAAGGAACAACAAATGAAGAAAATGATTAAGTTTACTCGAAGATTGGTTGAAACCAAATGTTGTAGAATGATATAATTGTAATGACAATAAATCTTAATTTTTTTCAGAGTAACACAACCTATTTCATCTTGATGCGTTACATTTGCACCATTATAAAAAAGCCACCGTCATAATGTCAAAATGACAGAAGCTTTGATAGACCTCAAAATTGTGCTGCTACACGATGAGGATGAACATTAACATTTTACTCCACGGATGTCAGACAAAGGCATCCGTTTTTACTTGGAGTTTAATCCCCCTTCTTATGAATATGGGGTTTCAAAGATGGTGTATTTCCTGGAGTCTGCTTGTTGTCTCTTTGACGACGGTCAGGCTTTCCTGTGGAAATAGCAATTCTTTTTGGACCTGTTTTGATACCCATAATAACATTTTCCTTAGTTAAACATGTGAATTTTCCTTTTCAACGGAAGGAACTCCGCCATCTTGATTTCAGAAAGATAGGTGTAAACTGCCGTTATATCCAAAAAATGAATTTTAAGCAAAACGGAATGCCGATGACACTGATAAAAACTTTCAAAAACAGTACCAATTAATACAAATAATCTTTAATGCCGCAATATCTGCCAAATAGACAGACATTGTGGCACATTTTGTATTTTTCTCAGCTAAATCAAGAGAATAAGTACGGTGAGCAAAAGTTAACCTTGGAGTGAACTCGTTATTATTGGTATAACCAATCATTGTACACAATCGTTGGTACAATAAAGTATATAGTTGCGAATAATTATGTTCAATTATTTTGTGAAAAATGATATAGTATCCGTTACCCTTTTTTGATTTCTTGAAAAAACATCCTAATCGCTTGTCGGTTTTCTAAAGATGCCGTATCTTTGTTGCCCGAATTAAAAAAACGTATGATGCCGTGAATAGCGGTCGTGTATTCTAGAACACCACGTAAAAAACAGGAGTATGAAAGAAAAAGTATCCATTCCCTTCATGTTGCTTGGCATATTGTTTAATGTATGCCTTATTGCAGCCAATCTTCTTGAAACCAAAGTGATTCAGGTAGGTAGTATTACCGTTACTGCCGGATTGCTTGTATTTCCTATTTCCTATATAATCAACGACTGTATTGCCGAAGTATGGGGATTCAAAAAAGCCCGTCTCATTATCTGGAGTGGTTTCGCCATGAACTTCTTTGTTGTAGCATTGGGCTTGATTGCCGTAGCTATTCCTGCTGCTCCTTTTTGGGAGGGGGAAGAGCATTTTGATTTTGTGTTTGGTATGGCACCACGTATTGTCTTTGCCAGTTTGATGGCATTTCTGGTGGGTTCATTCCTTAATGCTTATGTGATGAGTAAGATGAAAGTTGCCAGCGGTGGAAAGAACTTCTCCGCACGTGCTATTATTTCTACGGTTGTCGGAGAAACGGCGGACTCTTTTATCTTCTTTCCTGTTGCTTTTGGTGGTATCATTGCCTGGCCGGAACTGTTGGTAATGATGGGAATCCAAATCGTGCTGAAATCTATGTACGAGGTTATTATCCTTCCTGTGACGATTCGGGTTGTAAATGCTATCAAGAAGATAGACGGCAGCGATGTCTACGATAAAGATATTTCCTATAATGTACTTAAAATAAAAGACGTTTAATAAGTGATAAGTGAGTAGTGATAAGTGATTAGTAAGCTGCGCTATGATCCGCATGGCACTAATCACTAATCACTACTCACTTATCACTACTCAAAAGTCATAATTTATGATTAATAAAGATACAGCCTTAGTCGTGTTCAGCGGTGGGCAAGATTCAACGACCTGCCTGTTTTGGGCAAAGCGTGAATTTAAGAAAGTGGTTGCCCTGAGTTTTCTTTATGGGCAGAAACATAAGAAGGAGGTAGAACTGGCACGTGAGATAGCCCGTAATGCCGGTGTGGAATTTGAAGCAATGGATGTTTCCTTTATAGGACAATTGGGGCACAATTCATTGACGGATACAACGATGGAGATGGATCAGGATAAGCCTGCCGATAGTTTTCCGAATACGTTTGTACCGGGGCGTAACTTGTTTTTTCTTAGTATTGCCGCCGTATATGCACGTGAAAGAGGTATCAACCATATTGTGACCGGTGTGTCGCAAACCGATTTCAGTGGCTATCCCGATTGCCGGGATGCTTTTATTAAGTCTCTCAATGTAACATTGAATCTGGCAATGGATGAACAGTTCGTTTTGCATACTCCGTTGATGTGGATTGATAAAGCACAGACCTGGGCATTAGCTGACGAATTAGGGGTGCTTGACATCATCCGTAATGATACATTGACTTGCTATAACGGTATACAGGGTGATGGCTGTGGGCATTGTCCGGCATGTAAATTACGTCAGCAGGGATTGGAAGAGTATCTCGCCAGAGAGTAACATAGAGTATTTTCTTTAATAAAACGCAGATAAAAGAGCTGTTATCTCTCTTTTACCACTGTTTCTTTTATATATAATCATCGCTTGTCGTACCTCCCCGTGCGGGAAGCACAACTTTTCATTTTATGACTGAATTAAAAGATCAACTCTCCCTTTTGGGTAGAAAAACAGAGTACAAACAAGATTATGCTCCCGAAGTATTGGAAGCTTTTGATAATAAGCATCCCGAAAATGATTACTGGGTACGTTTTAACTGTCCTGAGTTTACCAGCCTTTGTCCCATTACCGGACAGCCGGATTTTGCTGAGATACGTATCAGTTATCTTCCGGATGTGAAGATGGTGGAAAGCAAGAGCCTGAAACTTTATCTCTTCAGCTTCCGTAGCCATGGCGCATTCCATGAAGATTGTGTGAATATCATTATGAAAGATCTTATCCGCCTGATGGATCCGAAATATATCGAAGTGACCGGCATCTTTACTCCGCGTGGAGGTATTTCCATCTATCCGTATGCTAACTATGGTCGTCCGGGAACGAAATATGAGCAAATGGCGGAACACCGGTTGATGAATCACGAATAGATGAAGTATTGGATACAAAGTATAGTTTATATTATTCGTTTGTATTCCGTCGATAGAATTTCCGAGCATTCTTCGGCAATACTCATAATAATGTCTGTTCCTTTTTTTCTGGGAATGCGAATACTTTCACCTACAACAAGCATATCTTCGATAGTTGGATTGTCGTTATTATTGACAGAGGTGGCATGTTCTCCATTATAGCCATTGCTACATCGGGTTAAGTCGTAAGCCGGAGCTAATGACCAGGTACCTTCCCGATAAATGAAGCTGAAATTTTTGGCATGGTCGTCTTTATTGTCGGTTAAAACGTTGAATACCATGCGTCGAAACATTTCAGCAACTTGTTTCGGGTCTTGTGTGAGGTATCCCGTCAGATGGAGTAAGGTTTTGTACTCCAGTTTGGGTTGCATAATCGATTCGTTTAAGATTGCCCCGGCTGTAGCGATATGCAACCTTTCTCCATGCTCAATATCAAAACGTTTGGTTGAAAAATACTTTCCGTTCATTAACTTATAATCAGGTACAGTGATACCGCATTTACGTGCTATCTCATTATATTGGTATTCCATTACCCCCATATCTTTGGGGTCGTATGTGTGTCTGAATTTTACTAACCATGCCCCCTCTGCATCGTGATACAGGCACTTAGGGCGACATCCTCCCGAATTACCGCTATTAAAATATAAGATATCTTCATCTTTATCAGACCTTTCAGATAGTACGTCCAGTGCCATCTGTTGGAGATCGTCCAGCTCCGGTAATGTTTTTTCTTCGCCTATATATGTTTCGGGAATATAGCACAAAGCCCCCATTCCCGATGTACCGACAATGCTCAAACGCTGCAAAGGAGTTAGCTTACTATCGTTGATTCCTTGTTTTTTCAGCATACGATTCAGTAAATAGCGCCCGTATCCGTCGGGCAGACTGTCTTCGAAAATACCAAAGTTACCCCAAAATGGTTCCGGTTTGGCGATGAACAGATCCGACTTTAAGGGCAAGTCAAGTGGTGAAATGGAAAACCCGTTTACTGACCAATCTTTATCATATTGAAATGCGCATAATCGGTTGTCGGGAGTCATACTAAGTGTTCCAACAGTACGATTGTGATACGTGACTGTTACTTTATTTGTAAATCTCATTTCGCCCTTTTTTTCTGTTTTTGTTCTTGTTAATCATCTCCAGTTCCTCCATTGTGTTGTAGAGTGGTTCGGAGAGTAGTGCTTTCATGTCTTTGGTATAACCCAATGCTTTTGCTAATGCCACGAAGGAAGCCAGTGAAATGGTATGTTTTTGTTCAAATTTAGCAATAGTGGGAGTTGGAACTCCGCTAAGTTCTGTAAGAGCTTCCCGTGACAGCCCCTTTTCTAATCTGCGCTTTTGTAGATTAGAAGCAAGTATCGCTAATAATTCATCGGGTGTATCAATGTCGAAATTATAAAGTAATGGCATACTATTGTATTTGAAAAAATAGAAAATAGGATATATTGAATATCATTGTATCCAATACAAAAGTATTCCTTTTTTGCTGACAAACAAAATATTCCTGCTTTTATTTCGATTTGTTAATGCCTATTCCTGTGTCGGTTGATGAATCACGAATAACAGAGTTATTCTAAGCTTTTTCTGAACTCCGCCGGTGTCATGCTGTATTTCTCACGAAAAACACAAGGCGGTCAAAGATTTTGAGGTTCTCCAGTTCTTTACTGCTCATTTTCTTTTCCGTCTCTGATTCCGTGTCGTTCGTAATGTCCGGAGAGGAATCGGCTGTAGCTGTTTGCTGTTGCTCTGTTGTATCTTCGTCAGCAGTATCCACAACTTCGCTGGTAGGATCCTCTTCTGTTTGTTGTATTCTTTTTTTGTTTGGTAACGTTGCAAAGATATAATTTAGTGGGGAAAAATACAATTATTTTAGTCTACACCTGTTGGGGCAAATAGGTGTAGACTAAAATAAAGAATTAGCCTAAAAGTTTTTAAAATTTAAGAATAACTTTCGTTTTGCTCTTTTGTTGGCCGATCCTATAACACGTGCTTTGGGACAAATGTTGCTGTTAGAGGACGAATTGCATAAATACTTGTAATAATATGCGGTCTGTATTGTATATTTTTGCTCTATCTGCATAGATATGTACTGTATCCCGGTGTGTAAACTCATTTATCCTGGTAAGATAAGTCCGGTTTCTCTACGGGGAACGGTCCAAGTCTCGTAGAGAAACATTCCGAGACTCTACGGGGAAAAAATATTTCTCCGTAAAGTCCCTTTTTTTAGGCTAACTGATACTGATATTTGATCTGTCTTCAGGTAGAAAAAAGAATTATATCTGCTGGTTTTGATAATATATTGTGTAGTAAATATGAAAGAAAGAAGGAAAATGTTACTTGATGGACAATAATCCGTGTTATCTGAAAAAATGAATATGGAAATCAAGGCGATTTTAGTGACTGGTACTTCATTCAGATCCAAATAAGAGGAGTCTGTGACGTCAGGAATATCACTTTGTCAAATAGTAAGTTGAAAAGAAATCCAATTCAGGCTCCCCGAAGCAATTATTCATGATGATAGGGGCCTCCATTCAATATTGTCATTGCACGATATATCTGCTCTACAAAGATAAGGCGTATCATCTGATGAGAGAAGGTCATTTTCGACATTGAAATCTTCTCCTGTGCGGCATCATATACCCGCTGCGAGAAACCGTAAGGACCTCCGATGACGAACACCAGCCGTTTGTTCACCGTATTCATCTTTCGTTTCATGTATTCGGCAAATTCGAGAGAACGCATTTCTTTGCCATGTTCATCAAGCAGCACCACCACGTCTCCCGGTTGTAAGGCTTTGCATATAAGTTCTCCTTCTTTCTCTTTCTGTTGTTCCATCGAGAGGCTTTTGGTGTTTTTAAGTTCAGGAATGACTTCCATATCGAAAGATATGAAGCGTTTTGTACGTTGGATATAGTCGTTGATAGCAGTAATATAATGTTGTTCTACCGTTCGTCCTACGACGAGCAAAGTCGTTTTCATGCTGATACAGTTCTGATTATCGCACAAAAATAGGCATTTTTTATTGTATTCTGCAATAAATGCTTACCTTTGCGTATCATTAGATACCAGATTAAGTTGAAAACTGATATCTGAAAAGCTTGTGGTTATGAAAAAACAAGTATTTTTATGGATTGCCGGATTGCTCTTTTCCGCGTCTGCGCTTTTGGCACAAGATGTACCGGTGGGTGTAGTTCTGGCATTTAAAAAAGGAAGCTCTCAGGAGCTGAACAAATTCCTGGGTGATAAGGTAGACCTCATCATTCAGAATCGTTCGACGAATGCTGACAAGCAAGCAGCAGAAAGTACCATGAATACTTTTTTTACTGAAAATAAGGTCAGTGCTTTTAATGTAAATCATCAGGGAAAGCGTGACGAATCGAGTTTTGTCATTGGTACCTTGACAACTGCTAATGGAAACTTTCGGGTGAATTGTTTCTTCAAAAGAGTACAGAACAAATATTTAATTCATCAAATAAGAATTGACAAAACCAATGAATAAGGAAAAAGAACTTATAGACAAGTTGATTGACCTTGCCTTTTCTGAAGATATAGGTGATGGTGACCATACCACCCTTTCGTGTATCCCTGCTACAGCAATGGGAAAATCAAAACTCCTCATTAAAGAAACCGGTGTATTGGCGGGCGTTGAAGTTGCTAAAGAGATATTTAATCGTTTCGACCCCACTATGAAGGTGGAAGTGTTTATCAATGACGGTACTGAAGTAAAACCTGGTGATGTGGTAATGATAGTAGAAGGAAAAGTACAATCGTTATTGCAAACAGAGCGTCTGATGCTGAACGTAATGCAACGTATGAGCGGTATTGCTACTATGACCCGTAAATACGCTCAAAAGCTGGTTGGTACGAATACTCATGTGCTTGATACCCGTAAAACAACACCGGGCATGCGTATTCTTGAAAAGATGGCTGTGAAGATTGGTGGTGGGGTGAATCATCGCATAGGGCTGTTTGATATGATCCTCCTGAAAGATAATCATGTGGATTTTGCAGGTGGCATTGATAAGGCTATCACTCGTGCAAAGGAGTATTGCAAGGAGAAAGGCAAAGATCTGAAAATAGAAATTGAAGTGCGTAACTTCGACGAATTGCAACAAGTGCTTGATTTGGGTGGAGTAGATCGTATTATGTTTGATAATTTCACTCCTGAGATGACAAAGAAAGCTGTTGAGATGGTGGCTGGCAAATATGAGACGGAATCATCCGGCGGTATCACTTTCGATACATTGCGCGATTATGCCGAATGTGGAGTGGACTTTATATCTGTGGGTGCTTTGACGCATTCGGTGAAAGGACTTGATATGAGTTTCAAGGCCTGTTGACAACTGATTTATTCTGATAAAATAAAATAGACTTAACCTCCTGTATGCTCAATCTATTGTAGTATGCAGGAGGTTGTTTATTATAGGTAAGTAATCGTTCAAAATTATATGATACTCTTATTGAAACGCAGAAACTCACAGATTCACGCAAAGCATATCATCGCTCAAGTATAGCGCAGCCATTTAATCTGCGAAAATCTGCGATCATTTGCGTTTCAATAAAATGTTGTCATAGTATGAACTAAATTTGAAGTACTACTTAAAGTCTATTGTTTTTTGTCTTTAACTTCTTTTAAATATTATCATTGCAGCATTTCTCAGAATGCTGCGTCTAACTAACAAACGACGCAGAGAGGCGTCCGTAAAAAAAGCACTGACATTGGAAAACGAGATAGAACTGATAAAGGGCTGCCGGGCAGGGAAAGATTCCGCTCGAAAGGAGCTTTATACCCTCTATTCTAAGCAGATGCTGGCGGTATGTTACCGTTATACGGGCGATATGGATGCGGCCCATGATGTGTTGCACGACGGTTTTATCAAGATATTCACCAATTTCTCGTTTCGTGGAGAGGCATCACTGTCTACATGGATCACGAGGGTGATGGTAACTCAGGCACTTGATTATCTCCGACGGCAAAAACGCATCACACAGGTGATGGTTCATGAAGAACAACTGCCCGATATCCCCGATATATCATCTGATAGAGGAAGCAGTATCTCCGAAGAACAACTGATGGCGTTTGTGGCTGAACTACCCGATGGGTGCCGAACCGTGTTTAACCTCTATGTGTTTGAGGAGAAGTCGCACAAAGAAATAGCAGGCATGCTTCATATAAAAGAGCATTCGTCTACTTCGCAACTTCACCGGGCCAAATATTTGTTAGCAAAAAGGATTAAAGAATATAGAAACCATGAAGAGAGAAAATGATGAAATAACCGATCTGTTCCGTTCGCGTCTTGGGCATGCCGAGATGACGGTAAGGGATGGTTTTTGGGAAGAGTTGAGCTGTGATGTGGCAGTTAGTAGCCATCAGCGCCGTCGTGTGCTATTCTTCCGGGTAGCTGCCGCAGCCTCTGTTTTATTAGTGCTGGCAGCATCTTCGGCAGCTTTCTGGTTTTTCTCACCGAAAGAAGAAATAGAAGAGGCATTTACACAATTAGCAGTTTCCGGTGTAGGAAATCTGGATGGTGATCGGGTGAATCAATCGTTCTCACCTGCCCATACCGAACCGGTATTGCAGAAACCGGCTCCTGGTCGGTATGCTATGTTGGTTCAGTCCGAAGGAGAAGAGGATGATTCGATATCAGTAACTGTATCTTTGTCATTCAGCTTTTCATCAACCACCTCAAGTCATCATGGGTATGGAAGAGAAACGGAGAATTCCGGAGAAAATATTTGGAAGGCAGGAGTAAACAATGAGCCTGCTACTACTGTTACAGAAGAACAACCTGTGAAGCCGGTGTTGGCAGAGGTTAAGAAACCACGTACCTGGGCTGTGAAAGCTGCTGTTGGTACGGCTCTTCCGGCAGGAAACGGGAAATATAAGATGCCTGTAATGGCAGGTGTCACGGTAGAGAAGATGTTGAATAAGTACCTGGGAGTAGAAACCGGATTGACTTATTCAAATTTTCGTTCAGAGAATCAGAATCTTCATTATCTGGGTGTTCCGGTAAAAGTGAATGTGCATCTGGCGGAAACAAAGAAGCTGGATTTGTATGCTTCTATAGGAGGAATAGTTGAAAAATGTATAGCAGGTGCGCCGAATAATGATTTTAAGAATGAGCCTGTACAGTTGGCTGTAATAGCCGGAGTAGGGGTTAATTATAAAGTAAATGACCGGATAGCACTTTTTGCAGAGCCGGGAGTATCGCATCATTTCAATACGGATTCAAAACTTGAAACGATACGTACAAAGCGTCCCACGAATTTTAACCTTATGTGCGGAATTCGCATGACTTATTAACCATTAAAAGAACGAACGTTATGAAAAAGACATGGATACTGCTGCTCACCGTTTTTGCGGTTTTCGCATTGACCGGATGCAGTAAAGAAACCCTGGACTATAATAATCCGGATGTTGATCTTTTTGTGAAGCAACTCAAAGCCGGAACCTATAATACAAAAAATGACAAAGGGATTGTTGAAGTCCCTCATTTTACCGAAAATGACATTCCCGAATTGCTGAATTATGCCGAGGATATGAGTGTGATCCCCTCATTTCCTTCCGTATATAACAGCAATAGTGGCAAGATCCGTTTGGGCGAATGCATTTTATGGACAGTAGAAAGTATTCGTCTGGGTTTTCCGGCTTCGATGGGGTGTCATATGGTAGAAGTGAATGCCGAAAATTACGAAGCAATCTATTTCTTGTCCGATGAAGAACTGCTGGATGCTGCAGTCCGTTACCGTCGCTGGTGGGAAAACAGGCAGTATCCGCGAACGGCATGGACCATTGATCCTTGCTACGACGAGCCGCTTTGTGGTAGCGGTTACCGCTGGTGGTAGGGTAGACTAAACAACTGAACATGGCTAAACGTTTTAATCTATTGCTGCTGATTTTTTCAGTGGCCGGGACAGTACATGCCCGATGGAAAAAGAAGGATGTACTACTAACTTATTAAAATGATTAATGCATTAGAGAATGACGAAGCGCTTTATATTATTTATATTAATCAGTCTGACTGCCTCAGTAGTCTGTTCGCAAGAATGGACCACACAGGATTCTATTAAATTGAATCGAATCCTGCAGGGCAACGAAGAGATTAAACTGAACCCGGAGGCTGTGAAACAGATTGATTTCGGTTCTGAAGTTATGGGCACTCCTCTCATGTCTACGGAAAAGAGCTGGATGTTGCCGGATGCGACGCTTCCGTCTGTATTGCCTAATACGTTGCCACTGAATAAAAAACAGATGCTTACCCTGCGTCCTTATAAGCCGAATACACCTTATGACTGGGATCCGGTATATCAAAAAAAGATAAAAGTAGGGCAGGACACCTGGCGGGGAGATCCCTTTTATAGGATAAAGACGCTGAGATCCTATACTAACATGGAAAAAGTTCCTCAAAAGCCGAAAAGAACAGGAGGGGTACCATCCGATATTGAAGCTGTGAACCTGCGATATAATCCGTTGATGGGGCAGGCAAATGGTGCAATGGCGGGTGTGGGCATTGGTGGCCTTGATTTTATGTCTATCTTTACAAAAGATTTTTGGGATGTGAAAGGGCGTGAACGACGTGGCCGTACGTTAGAGGTACTGAAAGCCTATGGCGATTCGACTACCAGGCTTATTCCGATGCCTATATTGCAGCCCATCGCTCATTGAACTATCTGAAAGCCCGATTTGTTTAGTAAATAGTTAAGGAGTATTCAGCATTCAAATAATTTAGTTGAAACGCAGATTAACGCAAATTTTCGCAAAGAATTGATTCAATTCAATTATCGCGTTGCTTTATAGTTTGCGAAAATTTGCGTTAATCTGCGTTTAATAAAAGACGTATTAGTATACAAAATAAAATCAAAACAAATTCAGTTTATGAATAGAATTTCTACTCTATTGGGTATTCGTTACCCTATCATTCAAGGCGGTATGGTGTGGTGCAGCGGTTGGCGTCTGGTATCGGCAGTAAGTAATTCAGGTGGATTGGGACTTATTGGTGCCGGGTCTATGCATCCGGAGGTTCTTCGCCAGCACATCCGTAAATGTAAGGCAGCTACCGATTTTCCTTTTGGAGTAAATATCCCTTTGATGTACCCTCAAATTGAGGAGATAATGAATATTGTGGTCGAAGAAGGAGTGAAAATCGTATTCACCTCTGCCGGTAATCCTAAAACGTGGACAGGTTGGTTAAAAGAACGTGGTATAACTGTCGTCCATGTAGTGTCTTCTTCTAAATTTGCTGTGAAGTGTGAAGAAGCCGGAGTAGATGCTGTTGTTGCTGAAGGTTTTGAGGCAGGCGGACACAACGGGCGCGAAGAGACGACTACATTCTGTCTTATTCCGGCAGTACGTCGTGCAACGACTCTTCCTTTGATTGCTGCCGGCGGTATTGCTACAAGCGAAGGTGTTCTGGCTGCTATGGTGCTGGGGGCCGAAGGTGTACAAATAGGTACCCGTTTTGCACTGACTTATGAAAGTTCTGCCAGTGATGTTTTCAAAGAGTACTGTCTGCGGCTGAATGAAGGTGATACGAAATTATTACTTAAAAAATTAGCCCCCACCCGTTTGGTTACGAATCATTTTCGTAATGCGGTAGAAGAAGCTGAGGCGCGTGGTGCTTCGGCAGATGAACTGCGTGAACTATTGGGAAGAGGGCGTGCGAAGAAAGGTATTTTTGAAGGTGATCTTGAAGAAGGAGAATTGGAAATAGGACAAGTAGCTGCTTTGTTTCGTCAGCAACAATCGGTGGCAGAAGTTATGAAAGAACTGACTAAAGAGTTGAAAATTGAAAGTTAGGCAGCGCTTCTATAATTGACAATTGACCACTGTCCATTGTCAATTGTCCACTGTCCATTATAGAAGCGCAGCTAACTTTCAATTTTCAACTTTCAATTTTCAATTCCAAAAACATCCGCTATAGCCTTATACACTACTTTACCTTCTACTATATTAAGACCGAGTGCTAATGCGGGATCATCTTTACAGGCTTGTTTCCATCCTTTTCCGGCAAGAGCTTTTATATACGGTAGTGTTGCATTTGTCAATGCTAAGGTAGAGGTATATGGTACGGCTCCCGGAATATTGGCTACAGCGTAATGTACGATGCCATCTATTATATAGGTTGGGTCACTGTGTGTGGTGGGATGTGAAGTCTCGAAACATCCTCCCTGGTCAATGGCCACATCTACTAATACCGTACCCGGTTGCATCATTTTCAGCATATCACGTGTAATGATGTGAGGAGCTTTATCTCCCGGAATAAGTACGGAACCTATCACGAGATCTACCGTCGGCAATTCCATTTTTAATCGTAGCTCTGAAGCATAGAGTGTTTTTACGTTTTTGGGTAATGTTTCGCTTAAATAACGTAAGCGGGCCAGGTTGATATCAGCTATTGTTACGTCTGCTCCCATGCCTGCTGCCATTTGTGCTGCATTACTTCCCACGATACCGCCACCAAGAATCAGTACTTTGGCCGGTTTTACGCCAGGTACACCGCCCAACAAGATCCCTTTACCACCTTGCGGACGTTCCAGAAAACGGGCCCCCTCCTGGGTTGCCATTCGTCCGGCAACTTCACTCATCGGTATTAACAGGGGGAGTGAGTGATCTGCCTTTTCTACTGTTTCATACGCCAGGCATACAGAACCATTCTCCATCATTGCCAGTGTCAACTCTTTATCGGAGGCGAAGTGGAAGTAAGTGAACAGTAATTGTCCCTTTTTAATAAGCTTGTACTCAGGAGCTATCGGCTCCTTTACCTTCACAATCATTTCGGCAATGGCATAAACTTCTTCCATTGTCGGCAGAATCTGTGCACCCACGGCAGTGTATGCCTCGTCCGGAAAGCCGCTGTTGATACCTGCAGTATGCTGTATATACACAGTATGCCCGCATTTCACAACTTCAGCAACTCCGGAGGGTGTCATACCCACGCGATTCTCATTGTTCTTGATCTCCTTTGGTACTCCGATAATCATAATGTTATTGTATTAAGGATTAATTATAGGCGAATGTACGGAAAAGATCCTTATACTATTACTCGTAACCGGATGTTTAACAGCATATTGTCAAAAATGAGTAGCCTTTGACTATTTCTGTTTATAATAGGTCGATCTTACTGTTTTTTGAATTAATTCTGCCGGTGG
The DNA here is from genome assembly GCF_019734355.1 of Bacteroides sp. K03. Lineage (NCBI taxonomy): Bacteria > Pseudomonadati > Bacteroidota > Bacteroidia > Bacteroidales > Bacteroidaceae > Bacteroides > Bacteroides sp. K03. The sequence continues at coordinate 12,801 of NZ_JAASHC010000018.1, read as the reverse complement.
GTTTTAATATTTACCCGGAATGACGTACATTTGTGATTCTAAATAGATAAGTACTGTATCCTAATTAAATGATCGTATCATTGAAACGCAGATTATCGCAAATTTACGCAAAGAATATCGTCCCTTAAGTGTAGCAAGCCATCTAATCTGCGAAAATCTGCGATCATTTGCGTTTCAATAAAACATTGGTATAGTATGAATTAAATTTGAAGTACCACTTAATGAACTATATGAAACTATATATTGCAGCTTTGTTGCTTATCTGTAGTGTACAGGCTTTTTCGCAGGAAAAGCCACAGGCATCTTTTGTCCCGCCATTTGACTTTCCGTTGACTTTGAGTGGTAATTTCGGAGAAATACGTACCAATCATTTTCACGGCGGGCTCGATTTTAAGACCGGAGGTGTTATTGGAAAGCCGGTTCGGGCGTTGGCAGACGGGTATATCTCACGTATTCGTGTTACTCACGGATCGGGGTATGTACTCGATGTTTGTTATGATAATGGCTATTCTACCATCAATCGGCACCTTAGCGGATTTACAGGAGCTATTGCAAAGCGGGTAGAAGATTTGCAGTATAAAGAGGAGAGTTATGAAGTGGAAATTATTCCCGAACCGGGTGAATATCCTGTCAAAGCAGGACAGCAGATTGCGTGGAGTGGTAACACAGGCTATTCTTTTGGTCCGCACTTGCACCTGGATGTCTTTGAAACGGCTACGGGTGATTATGTAGATCCGATGCCTTTTTTCCTTAAAAAGATCAAAGATACGACTGCACCGAAAGTGGAGGGTATTATGTTGTTTCCTCAACCGGGCAAAGGGGTAGTGGAAGGAAGTCCGGAACATCGTACATTCTTACCTAATGTGGCACATCCTGTTGAAGCCTGGGGAGTGATTGGCACCGGTATCAAAGCATACGACTACATGGATGGTGTACACAATCGTTACGGAGTACATACGGTTGTCCTTACCGTAGATGGGGAAGAGGTGTTTCGCAGCACTGTGGATCGTTTTTCTCAGGAAGAGAACCGGATGATAAATTCCTGGACATGCGGACAATACATGAAGTCGTTTATTGATCCGGGAAATACCCTTCGTTTGCTGAAGGCCTCTAATGGTAATCGCGGTTTGGTGACTATTAATGAAGAAAGAGACTATCAGTTTTTGTATACGCTGACGGATGCGTTTGGCAATACTTCACGATGTCGTTTTACAGTGCGTGGAAAAAAACAGCCGATAGAGCCGTTACAACACCGTGAGAAATATTTCTTTGCCTGGGATAAAACCAATTTTCTGCAAGAACCGGGGTTAACGTTGGTTGTACCCAAAGGAATGCTTTATGATGATGTTGCTTTGAATTATCAGGTAAAAGCCGATAGTGGTGCCATTGCTTTCACCTATCAGTTGCATGATAAACCTGTTTCATTGCATAACAGTTGTGAATTGCGCATTGGCTTGCGGCGTAAACCAATAGAGGATACTACGAAGTATTATGTGGCACGTGTAACTCCCAAAGGTTTGTATGGTGCAGGCGGTAAGTATGAAGACGGGTTTATGAAAACGCGCATTCGTGAGTTAGGCACTTACACGGTTGCAATAGATACAGTCCCTCCTGTGATTACTCCGGTCAATCCTAAAAATTGGGCACGTACGGGAGAAATAGTGTATACCATCAAAGATAAGTCTACCGGAATCCGTTCTTATCGCGGAACCATTGACGGGAAGTATGCGTTATTTGGCAGGCCCAATATGATTCGTTCACAGTACGTATACAAGCTTGATCCGAAGCGTGTGAAGAAAGGCGGTAAACATACAGTAGAGATGGTCGCCACGGATGACTGTGGTAATGAAACGGTGGTGCGTAACACTTTCGTATGGTAAATAATCACATAATAAAGTAATATAACAACAATGAACAAGAAACTGATCCTTTGTGCTGCCTTTCTTGTGGCGGCTGTGGCGAATGCTTTCGCCTGTACCAATCTCATTGTCGGCAAGAATGCTTCTGCTGATGGTTCAACCATCGTTTCCTATTCTGCCGATTCATACGGGCTCTTCGGAGAATTATACCACTATCCGGCTGCTACCTATAAGAAGGGTACTTTGCTCGATGTCTATGAGTGGGATACCGGTAAATATCTCGGGAAGATTGAACAGGCACGCCAGACCTACAATGTCATTGGTAATATGAATGAGTTTCAGGTGACTATCGGTGAAACTACTTTTGGTGGACGTCCCGAACTGGTCGATTCTACCGGTGTCATCGATTATGGAAGCTTGATTTATATCGGTTTGCAACGTTCGCGTACGGCGCGTGAGGCTATTAAGATTATGACGGATCTCGTGCAGGAGTATGGCTATTATAGTAGCGGAGAGTCTTTCACTATTGCCGATCCTAATGAAATATGGATCATGGAACTAATAGGTAAAGGCTCCGGAATCCGTGGAGCTGTATGGGTAGCTGTCCGCGTGCCCGATGATTGTATTTCGGCACATGCCAACCAGTCGCGCATCCATCAGTTTGATATGAATGATAAGGAGAATTGCCTCTATTCGCCGGATGTGATTTCTTTTGCCCGCGAGAAAGGATACTTCAGCGGTGTGAATAAAGATTTTAGTTTTGCCGATGCCTATGCTCCGCTTGATTTTGGTGCACGCCGCTTTTGTGAGGCCCGTGTGTGGAGTTACTTCAATATGTTCACAGATCAGGGTAAGGCATTCCTTCCCTATATACAGGGTGAGACAAATGACCCCATGCCGTTGTTTATAAAACCGAATCGTAAAATCTCCGTGCAGGATGTACAGAATGCAATGCGTGATCATTATGAAGGAACGCCGCTCGACATTAGCAATGACTTTGGTGCCGGTCCTTATAAAACTCCTTATCGTCTCTCTCCGTTGAATTTCAAGGTGGATGGTCAGGAATACTTCAATGAGCGTCCTATCTCTACTCAGCAGAGTGGATTTGTATTTGTAGCACAGATGCGTGCCAGTATGCCCGATGCGGTGGGTGGAGTGCTCTGGTTTGGTACGGATGATGCGAATATGACAGTTTTCACTCCGGTATATTGCTGTACGGATAAAGTTCCTGTATGTTATACCCGCGTAGGTGGAGCCGATTATATTACTTTCTCCTGGGATTCTTCTTTCTGGATTTTCAACTGGGTATCCAATATGGTATATCCCCGCTATGATCTTATGATTGGTGATATCCGTGCTACACAGCACGAATTGGAAGGTACCTTCCATGAGGCACAGGCCGGTATTGAGAGTATGGCTACCCGTCTTTATCAGAAAAATCCGGATGAAGCAAAAGCTTTTTTAACCAATTATACCAATATGACGGCACAAAGCACTTTTGACACCTGGAAACGGTTGGGCGAGTTCATTATTGTGAAATATGCTGATGGGGTAATTCGCAAAATGAAAGATGGTAAATTTGAGCGCAACTCTATTGGTCAGCCGGCAGGTGTTATCCGTCCGGGGTATCCGAAAGAATTCCTTGAAGAATACGTAAAACAGACGGGTGAACGCTATAAAGTGAAAGAGTAAATAATAGATTATTTAAAATTATTTATTAGGAATTCTTATTTTATTCTTTTACATTTGTGACTCTGAGAAAAGATTAATCAAACATTAACCAATAAATAACAATCTAAATGGAGAATCAGGAACTCATCAAGCAGGTAACTGAGAAAGCCGAAAAATGGCTAACCCCGGCCTATGATGCCGAAACTCAGGCTGAAGTGAAACGTATGTTGGCAAACGAAGATAAAACTGAGTTGATAGAAGCATTCTATAAAGACCTTGAATTTGGTACAGGCGGTTTACGCGGTATCATGGGTGTTGGTAGCAACCGTATGAATATCTATACAGTGGGTGCTGCTACGCAGGGACTTTCCAACTATCTGAAGAAGAATTTCAAAGATCTCCCTCAGATTTCTGTAGTGGTAGGATATGATTGCCGTAACAACAGTGATCTTTTTGCCCGTATCTCTGCTGATATATTCTCTGGTAATGGTATTAAAGTGTATCTGTTTGAAGATATGCGTCCTACACCGGAAATGTCATTTGCCATTCGTCATCTTGGTTGTCAGAGTGGTATCATCCTGACAGCTTCTCACAACCCGAAAGAATACAACGGTTATAAGGCGTACTGGGACGATGGTGCACAGGTATTAGCTCCGCATGACAAAGGGATTATTGACGAAGTAAACAAGGTAACTTCGGCTGCCGATATTAATTTTAAGGGTAATCCTGATTTGATTCAGATTGTTGGTGAAGACATCGATAAACCTTATTTGGATATGGTAAAGACTATCTCTATCGATCCGGAGGCTATCGCTCACCAGAAAGATATGAAGATCGTTTATACACCGATTCATGGTACGGGTATGAAACTTATTCCGCGTGCATTGAAGATGTGGGGATTTGAGAATGTATATACCGTTCCCGAACAGATGATTAAGGATGGTAACTTCCCGACTGTAGTTTCTCCGAATCCGGAAAATGCTGAAGCATTGACTATGGCTGTGAATCTGGCTAAAGAGATAGATGCCGACTTGGTGATGGCAAGTGATCCTGATGCCGACCGTGTAGGTATTGCCTGCAAAGACGATAAGGGCGAGTGGGTACTTATCAATGGTAACCAGACTTGTCTGATGTATCTGTATTACATCATCACTCAGTACAAGAAGTTGGGTAAGATGACCGGCAAGGAGTTCGTTGTGAAGACCATCGTAACTACTGAACTTATCAAGAAGATTGCTGAAAAGAATAATATTGAAATGCTCGATTGCTACACCGGTTTCAAATGGATTGCCCGTGAAATTCGTCTGCGTGAGGGTGAAAAAGTATATATCGGTGGTGGAGAAGAAAGCTATGGTTTCCTTGCCGAAGATTTCGTTCGCGATAAAGATGCAGTTTCTGCTTGTTGCCTCATCTCTGAAATAGCTGCATGGGCAAAAGATAACGGTAAGTCATTGTATGAAATGCTGTTGGATATCTACGTAGAATACGGATTCTCCAAAGAAAAGGGTATCAGCGTAGTGAAGCCGGGTAAGAGTGGTGCCGAAGAGATCAAACAGATGATGGTAGACTTCCGCAACAATCCTCCACGCGAATTAGCTGGTTCTAAAGTAATTCTTTGGAAGGACTTCCAGACTTTGAAGCAGATTGATGCTGACGGTCGTGTGACGAAGATTGATATGCCGGATAAATCAAATGTTCTTCAGTATTTCACCGAAGATGGTGGTAAGGTTTCTATCCGTCCGTCGGGAACAGAACCTAAGATTAAGTTCTATATCGAGGTGAAGGGCGAGATGGGCTGTCGCAACTGCTTTGCCAGTGCCGATGCTGCCGCTGACGAGAAGATCGAAGCTGTAATGAAATCATTAGGTATTTAGTGGTGCTTCCCGCACGGGGAGATACGCCGAGCGATAATAAAGAAGCGGCTGGTTCGAATAGGACCAGCCGCTTCTTTTATTACTTCATGCCTTTCAAAGGCAAATATTTATTGGTATCTGTTTTCTTATTGGTCAATTGATCATCAAGACAGAAAATTTTAGTTGATTTACGTCGGCTGACTAATGGTGAAGCTATCTCTGATATACTGAATAGTATTGACTCTAGTTCATGGAATCCGATACAGATGATTTATCAGAGTGGATATCTCATGACTAAAGGATATGATGAAAGTTCTCTTGGAAATTGATAGATAGCCTTTGGAACACCTCCGTTCCGGAAGCTATTTTATTTTTGTATTTCTTTTTTTCCATCGCTTGGCGAATCTCCCCGTTGCGGGAAGGAAGTACATTTCGTTTTTTTTTGATTCTTTAGACTATTGGGGCTAATCATTCTGTGTTAAACGTTGTTCTATGAGCAACATCTAAACCAATAGTAATATGAAAGATTTAGTAGCTGACATCAAGTATGATGCCTCAGAAGTGATTAATCAGGCCGTGGGGCCAAGTAAAGAATTTTGCATGGGGTATATGAATCCCGGTGCTGGTGAGGGATACATCTCTACCATGAAGCTCTCCGTCGGTACAGTCGATGTGAAAGACCTCGATGCAGTAACTGAGAACATTGTTTCTTATGACCGTTGCGAGAAGAATGATGCTTATATCGGCCAGATCAACATGCTTACTGTCTCTTCTTTTTGTGGACTGAATGGTGCGGTCTGGGGTTTTGACCTTGCTAAACATGACGACATTGCAAGTGGAACAGAGAAGCCGATGTACATGCAATCTCAACCCGATGGACCTGATATTCCTGTTTACAATGTTCGTCCGCTACTCGAAGCTACCGAGCGCTTGTTCGGTAAAGAGCAACAACGCCGTTTTCCGCCTATGCCCGGTTCACACATTATCTGTGCTAATAAAGATGTCACTGCCCGTGGTCCGCTATGGGTATGGTCTGCCATTGGTATCGCCATTCTGAAAGACCGTAGCAAAGGTTCTTCTCTTTTTATTGAAGATGCCAATACCTACGGCAATGATTCTACTACAGAGTCTGAGATGATTGGCTATCTTGAAGGTACTCTTCGCAAAGTGACCAATAGTATCGCCTTGTGCGGACAAGATCAGGGAGTGGAATACGAACGTATCTATGTAGGTTACAAATACACATTCGTAGAACCTCATCAGGTAGGTTGTGCTCTTACCTGTGCCCCTTATATTAACCTCGCTCAGAATGCAATTCCTGAGGGTATGCAAGCTTCCGACCTGCGTCAACTCACTATCAGTGAGTGGGAAAAGAAATTGAAACTTGAAGAGTTGACTATCTGGTAATGGAGCCTTCCCTTCTGATTATTAACCATTAAAACCAAAAGAATTATGGATGAAAAAAGAGGAACCCGCTATCCGGTTTTCGGATTTGTAACCGGTGGAACCGGAGCGTTTAATGATGGCATACCACCTCAGCCGTACGAAACATTTGCATATGACCTTGCTTTGCATCAGGCTGGAATTGAAAACTTCAATGTGATACCTTATACTTCTGTGATGCCTCCCGAAATGAGGGGGAATCTGGTGTCTATCACTCCTGAGATGAATGATAAATTTCCTTATTTACCTTTCCGTCCCGACTTGAAAGATCAATTCCATCATGGGGCAATACTCGAAGTAATCATAGCCGGTCATGGTGCCAACTATGCCGAGCATAAGGCTATTGCTACAGGAGTTGGTATTGTGTGGGCAAAGAAGAATGGTAAGTTTATAGGTGGCTTTGCCGCAGAATATGTACAGTTCTACGACTCAAAGATTGATGATGAGATTGCTGGAGCAGAAGCCCGGATGTGGCTAACCAAATCGTTGAATCATGAACTTTCAATGCGTGGATTAGAACAGGATGGCGATAAGGAGCTGTTTCACAACTTCATTAACATTCCGAGTGATAATCCGTTTGCTTACTGCCTTACGGCTATTGGTTTCCTCAACTTCGGATATGCACCTTTAGTTAAATAATCATGGCTGATGGTTCAAAGAAATTAGGATTGGGCGGGCTGGTTGCCATTGTCTTTGGGTCTATGATCGGTGGAGGTATTTTCAATATCTCACAGAACATGGCTCAGGGGGCAGGGCTAGGGGCTACTCTCATCTCCTGGGTTATCTCAGGGGTAGGAGTGTTGTTCCTTGTGCTCAACTTCAAGATACTGGCTGATGCCCGTCCTGATCTCAATGCAGGAATTTATCAGTATGCGAAAGAAGGTTTTGGTAACTATGTAGGTTTCAATGTAGCCTGGGGCTATTGGCTCTGTGCCGCGATGGGAAATGTAGCTTTTGCTGTGATGCTCAATGATTCGTTCGGAGAGTTCTTCCCTGTATTGCTAAAGCATGGCTGGCAGACAGTAGTTTTCGGTTCTTTCTTCATTTGGGCAATGTACCTCATTGTGGCGCGTGGCGTAAAAGCAGCGGCGGCAATGAATACCGTTGTTACTATCGTGAAGTTTGCTGCACTGATTCTTATTGTTGTCATTCTCTTTATCTTTTTTAAGGTAGGAGCGCTGAGTTATGACTTTTGGGGGCATGTTTCTGATTTGGGTTCTCTCGGTACACAAATCAAGAGTACAATGCTTGTAACATTGTGGTGTTTCATTGGTGTAGAAGGTGCAGTTGTAATGTCTGCCCGCGCCCGGAACAGTCAGGATGTGGGTAAAGCCGGTGTCATCGGTTTTTTGCTGGCATTGGTGCTTTATGCGCTTATCAGTATTTTATCCTACGGTATCATGAAGCAACCCGAACTGGCTAAGTTAGATGATCCTTCAGTGGCTTACGTATTGAAAGCTGCGGTGGGAGAATGGGCATACACCTTTGTAGTCCTTAGTGTGATTGTCTCCGTTATCGGAGGATGGATTGCATGGACACTGTTGTGTGCACAAGTACCTTATACAGCGGCACAGGTGAAAATCCTTCCGAAGTCGTTTCTGCGTGAGAACAAACAAGAGACACCGATTCATGCATTGCTCATATCGAGCATTATCATGCAGGTGTTTATGATACTGGTAGCTATGGCCAAGTCGGTTTACGATGCGGCAATAGATATTACCGGCGTAATGATCCTTCCTGCTTACCTTTTCTGCGGCCTTTATCTGGTGAAGGCGAGCTTTACAAAAGGGGAGTTGAAGACTACCGATACAAAGAAGATTATGCAATACCGGATTATCGGTATCATATCTTCCGTTTTTTGCCTGTGGTTATTGTATGCAGGCAGTCTGTTGTTATTGCTCATTACTTCCATTTTCTATCTGGCGGGATTCTATTTCTATGTAGTGGCTCGCAAGCAGAATATGGTAAAGGGTGAAAAGGTATTCTCCCGTCCCGAATGCTGGTTGGCTATAGCTATTGCGGTTTGTTCTGTAATAGCTGTGGTGCTCATGGCTGAGGGAAAGGCAGGATTATAGAAAGAGAAAATACAGGTTGCGAGGGCACACGGGTTTATTGATACTTTTGAGAGAGGAACGGAGTGTTCGTTTCATTCATAAGTTGTTCGTTTGTAGTTTGTAAGTGCTTCGTAACCTGTATCTCTTTTTTAATTGTTTTTTATCCACCAATCGATCATTTTACGTGCCAGGCTGAGTTTACGTGGCAGTTCCGGTAGGTTCTCACGTGTGTAGAAAGCCCCTGAACTCAACTCTTCGTCTTGTAAACTGATTTCTCCACCGGCATAATCGGCAATGAATCCTACCATTAGTCCGCTGGGATAGGGCCACGGCTCGTTACCAAAATAAGTGATGTTTTTAATATCAAGTCCTGTTTCCTCTTTTACTTCGCGCATTACACATTCTTCCAGTGTTTCTCCGGTTTCCAGAAACCCTGCTACCAGGCTATAGAAAGTTCCTTTAAAATTTCGTGCATGTACCAATAGTAACGAATCTTCTTTACGTACCAACACCAGTATGGCTGCCGAAATAGAAGGATACATTTCGTTTCCGCATGCCGGACACCTTTTCATGATGGCATCTTTCATTTCCGTTTTTGTGCCACATACCGGGCAGAAGCGGCTATGCTGATCCCAATGTAGTATTTCAAAAGCTTTTCCGGCTGTATGGTATTGTTTCAACGGGATAAAATCATAAGAAGCACGTAGCCCGGTCATACAATATTCGTCGGATTCTTCTATGGGATGGCTGATGACGAAGGCTTTGCAAGGGTGTCCCTCCAGAATACATATTTCGTGTACATGGGTATCTGTCGGGATAGGTATAGGAGGTTGTTCGTTACAAGGGATTGTCAACTTATTATTCTGCTTTTTAAGTAGTAGCTGGTCTTTGTAGAATACAATCCACCAGGTAGTAGTTAATTTGCTCATTTCTTTAATAACTTTTTTATATCCGATTCATTAATCCATTGCTGTTGTGACGGGCGTCCGCATCCAATAGTAGTTCCCGTTTCCGGCATTCTCACCTGCCTCATTTGCGCCTTTTCGCAAGCTGTTTGCATGGCTTGCATGGGATCTTTCCGACGGGGTTTGATACTGGAATATTCTTTTGGAAAATCGAGTCCTAATTCTTCCATTAATAATTTTAGCTGCCGGCGTGGTTCTTTAGCATTCGGGTGTTCTTTGATGAGGTACATCAGTTTTCGGCGCTTGTCAAAAGGTTCCTGATATTCCCGCAGCATTTCTTTGTTTACAAAAGTGATGTAAGTAACCGTTCCGTTTCCGGCGTGGTCTATTACACTTAGTCCTTCGTTGTGTGCCAGGTATTTTGTATTGCGATGCCCACACATGACGGTATCTTTCAGAAGAGACAGATAGATGAATCTGATTATGTCATGTTCGTCATTATACCGGATACCTTTTGGCTTCAGATACCGGCTGTTGAGCCTCTTCATATAGTGGGGCGTCACCCGGCTACACCTGTATTCGTCGATGAGGTAGATGCCTCTTTCACCATATTCGTTGGTATAGAAGGTATAAAAGGCGTAATGAATGACCTTTGGATCTTCAAGCATGATCATAATGTTCCATACTATTCCTGTGCGGGGAGAGGTGACACTCACATGGCTCTCTACCGGAAACGACAGGGAATACTTCATTCCCCGTCCGGTTCTTGCCAGTAGTCCGATATATTCTTCGGATAAAAAATCCCACTCTTTATTCAGTTCTCCTTCTATCTGTATAGGTAGTAGCTTGTTGCTTAGTTCTTTCATTCTCTTTATGCTCTCATCAGGAATACCTCTGATTTAATAGAGTTACAAAGATATGAATTTTAAAGGATGATTTTCCTTTCCACTCCTATTTCATTTATAAAATATTTATCATGTGATACTACCAGCACTGTGCCTGTATAATCTCTGATGGTCGATGTGATAATTTCTATACTTTGAATATCCAGGTTGTTGGTCGGTTCATCCAGAATAAACATATCGGGTGTATTGTTACTGATCATCAGACAACAGAAGGCAAGCCGCATCTTTTCTCCGCCACTGAGTTTCTTACAAGGTTTATCCCATACTGTGGAGGGAAACAGATAGCGGTTGAGCCTGATTTTTACCTCATGTTCGGGCAGGTTGCGAATGTTGAAAGCTTCCGCTTGCTGAAGAACACTCCGTTCATTCTGAATGATAGAGTACTCCTGATTGAGGTAGACATATTTGAAATCGGCACGGAGTAATGTTCCTTCCTTGGGCGTGACATCTCCGGTGATGAGTTTGAGCAAAGTGGTCTTACCGCATCCATTTGAACCTTCAATGCAAAGACGGTCACCACTTTTCAATTGAAAGTTGAGTGGAGCTTTCCATAATAGTTCGTCTTCATAGCCAAAATTAATATCGGTTGCCGTAATCAGAATTTTCCCGGTGCGTAATCCTGAAGTATCAAAATCGGTTTTTAATACTGCCGCATCAGAAAGGGAACTTCTGATTTGAGTCATTTCACCGGTTAACTTTTCCGCTTTCTCAGCATGTATATCATTAAGTTTGGTGGTACTCTTTTCTGCTCTGTCTTTCAGCACATTCATCATAATGCGGGGAGTACCTTTCCTGGCACTTGCTTTCTCGCCACGCACATTCTGTTTTTCTTTTCGTTCGGCCACTTCGCGGGCTATCTTTCTGGCTAATCGTAGTTCTTTCTCTTTTTCTTCGAGTTGTTGTTGCAGGGCATTTAGCATGATCCCTTTTTGTTCTTTATAAAACTCATAGTTGCCTCCATAAGTGGTGATGTTGTTTTTTGTAAGTTCACAGGTGGTGTTCAGCAGATTGAGCAGTGTCCGGTCATGGCTGACAACAATAAGTGTGGAAGCTGCTTTCTTTACGAAATCATAAAGCCGTTTTCTTCCCTGAATATCCAGATGGTTGGTCGGTTCATCCAGCAGAATTACGGAAGGAGAATGTATTTCCATACCAGCCAGGAATACCCGGGTTTTCTCTCCGCCACTGAGTTGGCACAGGGGGAGTGAGGCTGGTTTATCTCCTAATCCCCAGGACTCTAAAGCAGCTTGTATTCTTTCTTCAATATTCCAATCTTCATCAAGAGTATTAAAGTTTTCTACAGACACATCACCGTTCAGTATGGCGTGTAGTGCTTCTATTTTTTTGTCTACTCGTAAGGCTTGTGCAATGGTCTGCCCGTCATATTGTCCGAAATGTTGGGGAATATAATAGATATCGTCCGGCCGGACTACCGTTCCTGATGAAGGCGGCAGCCATCCGGCTATAATCTGTAGCAGGGTCGATTTGCCCGAACCATTATTTCCGATTAATGCAATCTTTTGTCCCTTGTTTACGGAGAGGTTAAGGTCTTTAAACAGAATTTCTTTATCTGCATGTATATACGTGATTTGTTGAATGGATATACTCATACTAACTACTGGGTTTGAATGTTAAATACTTGGGATAATTAAAAAAGGGAGGGGAGGGACAAACACAATAGTGACTAAACATGCACGTTTGTGATGCTTAGCGTCAATAGAAAGATAGCATATAAAAAGTGATGTTTACCGAAATGTGTTGTCTTACTTGGATATTCTCATCGGGGTAGTTTAAATTGATTCGGCGGCAAAGATAGATTAAAAAATGGAATAGACAAAATAAAGATTCATTTGATAAATGTGTAGTTGTCAAAAAAGCAATTATAAAAATCCTTTAAGAGAGAATATAAGGTAGAATATAAATACTCACTCTGATGTAATCTGCTGATTTATAATGAATATAAACCTCCAGTTTAAAGATAGGCAAGAGTGTACAATTATGCGAGTGTTAATTGTACACCTTTGTCATACTAAAATGGTTCTTCTTCAATTTAGTTGAACCGTGTTTGATAAGTCACTTTTGCAAAGTAGGCTCTATGGGATTCAAAATCA
>NZ_JAASHC010000017.1:0-104556 GCF_019734355.1 Bacteroides sp. K03 | reverse complement strand
GCTTTCCTTGGTTAACTTGTTTTAACTACAAAGATAATATTTCAACCTCTATTTATTATGATGCAAATCTAAAGGATTGACGCAAAGACAAGAGATTACAACTCTTTCTCTTCATATTCTTTGCGAAAATCTGTGTTAATCTGCGTTCCAATACAATCAGTATTTTATAATAAGTGCAACCGTCTTCGAATCAGCACTTATTTCACCGTCACTTTCATTGAAGCAGAGTGGGAAACATACTCCGGAGCATAAGCACTCTGGAGCGTTGCCAATCCGGTTTCATACGTTCCGGAACGACTGATACGGTAGCTGTATTCCAATACAAAGACTCCCTTACCCAATCCGTCAAAGAAGAAATTGGTAAATGCATCTTTTATATCGACATAATATCCAAATCCATTGTTCCAACGATAACCGGAAAGTGTTTCTATAGGTTCAAAGCAAGCAGCACGCTGATCTTTCAGTTGGATGAAATCCATCGGACGATCCAGGCGAATCGTCAAACGTGAAACAACCTTGTCGCCAACAACAAGTTCCGTACCGGCTGTAACAGGCTGCAACTGACGAACGTTATTCACCAAGCGTTCTACATACAGTTTCTTATCTACATTCAACTCACCACCTTGCTGTTTCACCTGGCTCATATCTTCCTGATATTGTGCATAAACAGCTCCCCAGGCTATTCCGGCATCTCTTTTCTCAACAGTTACTTTACGGGCGTCTACCACTTTCTTATCAGTAAATGTCTTCTTGATATATCCTAATCCGGGAACGGTTGTCTTGGCAGGTGAAAGTGTTTCCAGCACTTCATTGGCAATAATAATACGTACATCTCCCTGACTTTCGAGCAGCTTGGTACCACCTTGCAACAATGCATAAACAGCATCTGCAGTAGTCACCGGAGAATCCCATGCCTGTGTCTGCTTCTGTTTCAAAAGCCAGAGTTTCATTTCCTCTACCGTTGACGAATCGCCGGAAACAAGTTCAAGGGCTTCCATCACCATCACATGTGCCGGGATTTGCAAACCGCCCCATGAATACGGGTTCTCATTGAAAGCAAAGAACATACCCTGTTCATCCGTCTTTGTCAAAAACTCCTTCAAAGAAGCTATGAATTCCAACGCTTCTTTCTTATGTCCGGCCTTCTCCAGAACAATGGCAGCAAGTGCCTTATCGGTCATAGAACGGGTAGTCAGCGTTTCGGCTACTTTTGAAAGGAAGTAATTGTAAGCAGTCTGATTCTCTGCAAGTGGGATCTGCTCACCGGAAATAGCAATAAGGTAGAGATATTTCAATGCTGAAGCAGAAAGCCCTTTCACTTTATCGCCATTCTTCTCTGCCTTACGGATATTTTTATACTCTTCCAGCACTTCTTTATTGAGGAAGCTGAGAGCAGTACGCTGCATAACCAAAGCATCTCCCTCCAATGGTTTACCAGTCAGCATGGCAAGACGGGCATTCAACTCTACAATATAATTGGTGATATACCGGCTACCATTCATTCCTTTATACCATGCCCAGGAACCGTCGGGCTGCTGAAGTTCCTTCAGACGAGTAAGGGCTGTGATATTATTATTGCGTATATTATTCAGGTCGAATAACGTTGCAATACGCTCTTTCTGCTCTTCTTCGGTTTTCGCTTCCATTACCCAGGGAGACTCGGACAAAAGAATATTCTTCACTTCCTGATTCTTTTGCAGGTTACTAAGGAATGTTTCTTTCGTTCCACCTTGCAGTTTCCAGCTATCAAACACAGCTTTAATACGCGGCTGTGAGTTCATAATGTACGAAGCTAATGTATTTGCATAATAAGCAGTAGCCCAGGAGATAGCATCACTGTTATCGGGCATGCTCAGTGAAGGTAAAGCCTGTATTGCATACCAGGCAGGATTACCGGTGAACTCGATGGTCAGGCGACGGTCGGTTGCCGACTTACTGTGGTCGTTGAACAAACTGTCGAGTGAGAAAACCCGTGTCTCTTCTCCACGAACAGGCATCGGCACAGTCTCTACCAGATTGGCTTTATTACTGAGTACCGGTAACAGATGCTGTTCACCATCGCTGAACGAACCACCGTCAGCAATCATACGGCACCCCAATACATCATACTTATCAGTAACGGTAAACAGGAAATTAACACCGGTAGTGCGTCCGGCTTCTACAGCAAACTTCTGTTTCTGTGTACTAATTATCTTCTCCGTCATCGGATCAAAGAGAATAAAACTGACTGTTCCGGCAAGGTTCTTTCCGGTAAGGTTTGCTACTGAGGCAGCAACAGAGGTATTATCACCTACACGGACAAAACGGGGCAGATTCGGTGTCAGCATAAACTCTTTGCTGGTCACTGCCGATCCGTCGATCATTCCAGTCAGCATGCCTTTGGTATGGGCATATCCACGGAAATTCCAGCGGGTAAGGCTTTGTGGCATAGTAAATGAGAAAGAGACTTCGCCCTGCTCATTGGTCCGAAGTTGCGGATAGAAGAAAGCAGTTTCCGCAAAGTTTGTACGCAGTTCTTCCGTAGCCTCGGGAAGAGTTTCTCCCGCTGCTCCTTCTGCCAGTTCTTCTGTGAAAACAACATCAGCTTTATCACTGGCAGCTTCTTTTGATACCATAGACATCATCGGAGCATTTGCTTCGGATTTCGCTAAGCCTCGTATTCTTACGCCTCTGGCAGCCGTAGAGCCATAAGTATATATCTCAGTTTCGGGAACCATCCCGACAACACCCGGGATAATGAACCGGTCATACGTCATAGGAAGCACCTTCAGACTCTTATATGGAAACCAGTAATTGTAGGAATTCATTCCCCAGTACCCATCCATCCAACGAGCAATGGGCAGTGAAAGGTTATAAATCAACTTCAAGCTCTGAGTATCTTTCCATATTTTATCCAACGAAGCATCGTACATGGTAGCTAACATCTCGGCCATGGCCGGCATTCCTTGTGGAGTTTTAATCGTGAGTTTCCACTCTTCCTCCTGACCGGGACGCAGTTTGTCACGGAACACGTCCCACTTCATCGTCAAGGTTTTGTCCGGCAGACGCTTTGTCATTCTCACCGTTTGCTGATTGACTCCACCGTCTTTTACAAAACAGAATGTAGCAGACAATCCATTGCCATACGCCTCTTTATAGGGGAATTCAAAACGTTCTATAGAATCGGACAGGCGCAATATCCTGCTTTCGAGCATTGTATTGCCACTAAATAGATTCATCATGACGTATGCATCTTTCTTTGAAGTACCCAAATAGAATACAGCCGGATGCGCAGCATCAAACGATGTATTCCCGGCATAATACCATACCGGAATATTTACCGGAGGACGTTTGTCAGCAGTTGAGAAGAGAATAACTTCTTCTTTATTAGTCACTTCCCGTCCCTGGTCATCTTTTGCAGACATCACTAACAGATATTCTCCCGAAGGCACGGAGGTCCATCCCGGAAGAAGTGTATCCTTATTGGATACAAAAGTTCCGGTAAAGGCCGGAGTCCCCTTTATCGCATCTTCGGATTTTGCACCGTCTGCAACCGGATACAGTTTATAAGTCCCTTCTACGCTCACGGGCTGCCCATCAAGATTGGTAGCAATAAAAGTAAGCCGGATGGAATCATCTTTGCATAGCGGATTCTGAATGTTAGCTCCCAGTGTCATGGAGCGATTGCCTACACTCACGTTATAAGAAGAAGTCTGTGTTTCTCCCGCCACATTGGTGACCGTTGCATCTATCCGGAAAACATAATACCCTAAATCCATCTTCTTATCACCTTCCAGCAACACCGGAACAGTGAATTGTCCGTCTTCGTTGAGTAACACGCTCCCCGAAGCAATGGGTTCTACACCCGTCTGTACCCCTCTCCAACCGAAACGTAAGAAACGGGTAACGGTGTAATTTACCGGTAAATCCTGCAACGAAACACCACTAAAGGTCTTAACAGAGCCTTTTACCTCTACCTTATCACCCAGGCTGTAAGAGCCTGTCAGCTTATCGAAAGTAATATCAAAGGTAGGACGTTTGTACTCTTCCACACGAATCGTTGTTGTACCTTTTTCTGTAGATAGTGTAAATGTACCGTTCATACAGGCAGCAGGCAATGTAAATTCTGTTGCAAAAGAACCAAACTCATTGGTCCGAAGTTCTCTCCTGCCTACTTCCTGTCGGTTAGCATCGGTAAGGGTCAACGTATAAGTACGGTTAGCTAACACATTGGCCGTATCCAGTTGCTGCTCATAAGCAATCCCTTTCACATAAACCGTTTGTCCCGGACGATAAAGCGAACGATCTGTCAGAAGTTTCACATAATCAGCAGGTTTATTATCGGTATAGTAAGTATAGTTGCCTCCGTAAATACCTTGCAGAGGCATTGCCATATCCTGTCCTTTGGTAGCAGTGAGGTAACGATATTCTCGTTTATAAGGGAACTTAGCTTTTCCTTCCGCATTGGTAGTGAACTCCGTCAGTTTCTTTTCATCATTGGTATAAAGTGTAATAACAACTCCTTCAATAGGTTGCCCGCTCATACAGTCGAGGGCTATCACTTCATACTGATCACCCGGCAAACGTAATGTCAATACCTTGAAGCGTGTCACATTCAGTTTGCTTTCACTGTTTTCTCTTGCTTTGCTATCGGGAACAATACGCATCACATAGTTACCTTCTGCGGGAGCTTTGAAGGTGAAAACAGTATCCTGTTCCTGATAGTTTTCGGGACGAAGCAAAGAATAATGTTCTTCTGCCACTAACTTCTTCTCTTGATACAAACGTACAGTAAAACCATCCAGATTCTTATGGTTAACCATCAACTTCATGTCGGCACCGGGATAAGCGACTTCATCAGCACGTACATACAAAGCGGGATTCAGAATCTCCAGTTTCAGATTCTTTAAAGCATTGATACGTTTGTAGCCCGGATACAGCCTGACAGCCTCATCACAAATCTGTAAAGCCATTGCCTGTTGTCCTTTCTCAATAGCATATCTTGCTTTAGCCAAATAAACTTCGGCACAAATATCATGAGCTTTAAACTCAGTCCGTAACTTGTCAAGTCCGGCCAGATAAGGGTCTTGCGTCAACCCTATCAACTTTTGTGGCGCACGGTAGGGAACAAAGGTATTATCGGAGTTACGCCGCCAGTCCAGATAATTGAGCATGGTGAGCACGTAGCCATCATCCATATTAACCCTTTTGTAAGTATCAAGCATCTCCTGATAGATATTCTCAATGCCGGCATTCACAACAGAGTCTTTATCCAGCCCATTTACATTTCTCAATGCATCTACTCCACGGCTACCCAACAGATGAAGCATATCGTGGCGATAATATTCGCTGGCATCACCTAACTCTACAAACGGGATATAGATACGTGCGGACGTAGCCAATAACAACTCTTTGTCTTTCAAAGCCTCTGTAGTATGCTGCATCACCTGTTGCACAAACATATTTCCGCTCCATTCACGTATATCAGCAGAAGGAGTTTCATCCACAATATTCGGCCGTTGGAATATCTGCCAGCGGTTACGGGAGGCATAGTCGGAGTAGATACCCGCTATCAACGAATTCAGTACGGCACGGTCCATCGGTTTTTCCGCAGTCTTAGCCCACTGCTCCAGCCCGTTCAGGCTTACATAAAAGCTATCGGGAGTCAGTATCTCGCGGTACTTCATCCGCCACGTGTATGCTTTCAGCATTTGCGGAGAGTTTTTCTCTGTTTCCGCCTTCTTATAAATCTCGTTTGTCAACTGAATAACTGTTTGTGGCAGACTTTTCTGTTCAGCCTGATCCACTTGTTTCCATAATTTGTCAAACGTCTGCGCATTTGCCCAGGGGGCTACTCCTAAAGCAAGCAATACCATCATGCAAATCTGTTTTATTCTCATATGTTCAAAGTTTAAGTCACTTTATATTAGAACAAAGAAACAGAATAAAGTTTAAAGAATGGCACTTTTTAGCTTAAAAAAAATGTAGGGTCTTTTTTAGACTCTACATTTTTATATAATTCTCTATCGTATATTATTGAATTATAGTTCTTCCTTTATAAGCAATATTGTCTCTTTCAAAGGAGGAAGGTGTTTACGTATCACTGTCCAGATAATTTCATAATCAATATTGGCATATTCATGCGAAATAATATTCCGTAAACCAATCACTTTACGCCAGGGAATCTGCGGATACCGGATAAACAAAGCCTGTCTAGTCTTATCGTCAATGGCTTTTATTGTCTCACCAATAACCTGCAAACGCAAAATACAAGCATCAAGTATTGTCATCCCCCACGGTGTTTGCAAGAAATCATCAATATTCTGATAACTCTTACACCGCTCCTCAATCACTTCAACAGACTCTAATATTTGAGCTAACTTATCCGTAATTTCCTCTTTAAATGTAGATTCCATCCTGTTCTATTCTTTTAAGCAATAAATCACGCAACCCTTTTCGCAAACGAAGCAAATCAACTTTGCAGCCACACAGAGATTCAAGTGCTTCCCGAATATCAAACATCGTGAACGGATCTGCCTCTTCCAACTCTACGAACACATCTAAATCGCTATCCAACCGATGTTCCCCCCGGGCAACAGAACCAAAAATACCGATTGAGCGAATACCATATTTAGAGGCAAACTTCTCTTTAAATTGCCTAACATCAGCTATATATTCATTTTTAGTTTTCATCATTCATTCTCAACTATTAGTAACATGATGCGTAAAGATACAAACTATTGAATAAATAACAGAATCTTTTGAAAAAAAACAAATAGTTATCCTCCTTCAGTCAAAACCGTACCTGCACCTGAGCCTGTACCAGATCCGAAGGATCGTTATGTTTCGGACTCAAACGAGTATATTGAACCTGAAGACGACACTTCGGATAAAACCAGTATTGTAAACCAGCCATATAATTTGATTGCTTATCTTCTGCAACGACATCCCGGTTTAAATATTCATAAGAAGCAACGGCTTCCACATTACGAATAATCCGGACACATCCCGTAGCATATCCCCCGTTACTTTTCACATCAGCATCTTTGCCTAACATAAACTCCGTACGCAAGCTCGCCTTTTCTCCTGTTAAGAAAGCTCCCACACTCCAGCGGTTGCGCCGGTAGTTTTCACCCGGTTCTATTCCATGAATTGGTGCTCCCGCAACCGAATGCCCCTTACCGATAACAAAGGAAGTACCCACAGTAAGCCACTCTAAAGGGTTCACCGACAGATAACCCACTACATCCTTTTGAGAATTCTTATCTTTTGTGTTTATACCTTGCCCGTTCATCAACGCCACTTTATAAGTCAGCAGTTTTTTAAACAAATCGCCATAAATCATCAAACCGATATCCCGCCCCCCGCTTGCAGAACAAAGAACATCACTTCCATTGATACCAACCAGATAACATGCCGGTAAAGAATAGCAATTTATCAGCTCCACCGTTGTAGGTGATAACTGATTTTCCATGGTATAGGGTGTTTTAAACTGCCCTACGCGAACAGAAAGTCCCGGCAGGAACTGATAACTTGTATATAATTCCTGCAAGGAACTGACTGCAAAGTCATACATAAAATAACATGACCAACGTTCTGTAATCTTCCCGTCTGCCATAAAAATAACCCGTTTGATATCAAATGTATTATCCGGATCGGCTGCACTGTTATAGGTATATCCCAACTGGGCATATGCCGATAAGTTAATACGTTCTTTCAGGGTATTCACCACTTTACCCAATGTCTCTTGTGCCACCAGAGAGCAGGAAAATAGAAACATAAATAAAATAAAAAGTGTATTTCGCATAGCAATTATCTTAATAAAGGCATAAATAGCTTTACTTTTTGTTGTCGGCACAAATATATAAAAAAAACAGAAAGAAAGCTTTGATAATAAACTATTTCAACTGAATCTTCATCATCATATCCTGCCTGAACTCAAAAACGCACTTCTTATAAGCTGGTGCTCCCATTACACCTTCAGCATTATTACTGAAGCCAAACTTCTCCGTCGGACGTCCGAAAGAGCCGGTATCCAATACTCCATTCTCATTCTCATCCTGAAACAATGAAATGGCATACGTACCGGCAGGTAGTCCCTGACAGGGAACGACCATAACCGAATCCTGCACCGGCACTCTGAATCCAAATACAGGTTTCTTCATGAATGACTCCGTAGAGTTGTAAATACCAACATAGAGATACCCTTTCACGTTCTCTATACCTTCTACTTTCAAGGTTAATGTCTGAGCACTACCTATTACACTTGCAAAAACTAAAAATAAGAAAATCAGATTTGTTTTCATAATCACATGTATTTAAAAATTAGAAACATCGTAAGCAGCTTTCTTACCTAAGGTGATGAAGACACCGAGATAGAAGAAATGATCACTGGAAGCTCGTAACGGGATACCATCTATTCGTCCGAACTCATTCTTACGGCAAAGTATATTGGTGGCCGAAGCATGTATAATTATCTTCTTAGTAGCCAGAAAAGTAATGCCTAAATCAAGGCTGTTATATGGTTTTGCTTCATCATTCATCAGACCGGGACGATTGGGATTATGATATGGACGCCCACTCGCAATCCCTTCCGTAAGGCCAATAATAGTACGCAGCCTGGGAATAGTATATTTCAATACCAAAGAAGCATTATGGCGGGTGGCATACTGCGGAGTAGTCAGTTCACTGTACTCCAAACATTTGCGTTTAGATAGATTGAAGGAATAAGAAAGATAATACTCAAAGTTTTTTAATAAAGAACGATCTTCAAAATAAAGATCAATTCCTTTACTGTTCCCATATCCGCCCGAAGTCAGACCATCGGGAGTAAAAAGTGTAAGACGATTGTACCTTTTGTAATATACCTCTGCTTTATAGAAACGCCCTGCTGCTTCGTACAAAACTCCTACATTATACTGTTCACAAGCTTCGGAACGCAAAGAAGTCTGTTGTGCCAGATATTTATTATCTGCCGATTGGGTATAACGACCCAACGTAGCTGAGAATACAATCTCATTCCAGGTATAACGAAGTGCCAGACGGGGAGAATAACTTATCTTCCGGTTCAGAGATGTATACTCGGTTCTGAAAGAGAGTTCGGCTTTCAAATTCTCAAACGGATAAAGAGTAGCTGTAACAAATCCGGCTTCTACCGTTGGGGCAATATTCTTTTGAGCGGCAAGAAGCCCGAAAGAATAGCGAGTTCTATATTGGCGAAGGAAAGATTCCACTCCCATATCCAGTTGCAAAAAAGGGCGCAAGCGTTTAGTCAGCTTTGCTTTCAGATGTAGTTCGCTCTGACGTTCGTTCCAATTGTCATCGCTTACAGCAGCTCCCCCTACTTTTCGATCAAAAAAAGAGTAAGCTACTCCGGCAAACCAGTTCCAACCGGAAGACGTTTTCGTACGGATGGTGGCATTCAAATAGACATTGTCTTCTTTCAGGCGGAACAGACGACAGTCTTCACCGGTATAGTTAGAAAAATCTGTCCGGTCATAGCCGGCATATATCTTAAAAATTACATTCTCAGCAGGTAGATAACGAAACTGGGTAGCTCCCGAAAACAGTTCATATGGTTTCTCAAAGTTTACTCTTCCCGGATATACTTTATTATAAAAAGCAAGATTCTGATAATCGAGATTCAAAGCAATAGAGCCTTTTCTAAAAGAGCGATTCCCGCCACCACCTATACCAACAGTAGAAGGGCTCATCCCCACTTTATTAATCGGGCTATCATCTTTCGTTTCCAAAGGAAGTACAGCCGATAAGGCTTCACCATACTCTTGTGAATGCCCGCCTGTAGAGAGATTGATACCACTGAACATAAAGGGGGAATACCGTCCGCGTGCCGGGATATTTGTACCGGTAGTAGTATAAGGATTGAGAACATGCATACCGTCTATATAAGTTTGCGTTTCGTCACTGCTTCCACCGCGTACCAGCAAACGTCCGCTTTCTCCCTGTATTTGTGTACCGGGAAGAGTCTTCAATGCCTGATACAGATTACCGCTTGCTCCTCCCACAGTTACCAGTTCCACAGGTTGCATATTACTCCAACGACTGTTCATTTGGGGAGTTTTGCTTCCTTTTACTACCACTTCATCCAGTGAAACACTATCTGAAAAAGAGGTAAGAAATATTGCGTCTTTTACTGCTACCTGCGACTGCACATGAACAGAAAAGAGAAACAAAGCTACGATTGAGATAAAAAACAGATCTTTCATTTTTTTGCTTGCTAACGTTTTCACCGGCAAACATAAAGGAAAGAACAGAGGGAAAAAAATATCCGGGACAGACAGCCCGGATATGTGATAAATGACCTATTCGTTGTGACGAATTGCTTTGTTTTGTGACGAACGGCTATGCCTCATTCATGTTCTCTATCAGTGTTTTGATCTCTTTGCCATAAGCACGTGAAACGGGTATTTCCTCTTCACAGCCATCGAGCGAAAGACGATATCCCTGCGAGTTTCCACTCACCCGGGACACTGCATGTAAGTTGACCAGGAATGCACGATGACACTTAATAATGAAAGGATAAACAGCCGTTGCCTCTTCAGCCTGCTTCATTGTCATACGTAGCAGCTTTCTTACCGGTTCATGACTCTTCCGATAAGTTATCTTCACATAATTACCATCCGCCTCTACGAAAAACAAATCGGATGTATTCACTTCCAATACTTCTTTGACACCACCTGCAAAAAGAATCACAGTATCCTCCCGCTCCACTCTTTCAACATTTGCAGTAGCAGCCGATCTCTGAAGATGCAAATTCATTTCTGTAGCTTCTTTGAGATGGAAGGCCAATAGCCGGTTTCGGTTCAGCAAGATAAAAAGTACAGAGGGAAAAAAGCCTATGATCACCGTACAAAGCAGGAAGCTGTAAAAAATATCCAGGCGAAATCCCCAATTGAATACAATGGCGGAATAAAGCCAGTTTCCAATGGCTATAAAAAAGAAAATATATACCTGACTAAGAATATGTTTCCCAACCGTCCAGCGATCATCCTCATAATACGCCGGAAATAACGCAGGGAACAAATAAACCGGAATACAGAGAAACACTGCTGTCACTGCCATATATCCCAATAAGATACCCAATTTATGATGTCCGATACTGCTTATACCAAACGGCTGTAACAAAGCTAATATTAAAAACACAATAACAGATGAGATCACTGCAATCTTCCAGCGCTGATAAAATACAGGATAAGGACTATTAAGGTAATTAAGCAGTTTTTTCATGCGAATATCTTTTATCTACTACAAAGTAAAGCATTTGTTACCATAACTGAAAAGAATCACTCAAAAAACAATCGGAGCGTTTTTGATCACTCCTCAAAGAGTCATAGAATACTATAAACAAGCTCCTACCGATACTATAGTTATCAAAAAAAGAATTATAAATATTCGAAAGAATGAATCAAAGAGCTGAATAAGATCGTCACAATAATCTTAAACCACTGATTTTCAACAAGAATAGGATCACAAAGACAAGGTATACAAAAGTGTACACTTTTAAAGTACAAGGTTGTACACTATAGTCACGCAAAAATGTACATTTATAGAGTGCAAAATTGTACACTCTTGCCTACGAAAGTTATATCGTTAAAATTTTGCATTAACAATGTTAACCTATAGACACACCATAATAGGAATTACATTCAGCCAAGCACAATGTTTGTAAAGATTTATAATATATCAATAATTAATAGAAAGAATAAAATACAACACTTTAATGATAAAAAGACTCAACACGCATCACTATTTACAACAGTCTATATATCAAGATGTTACATTTCAGCATTTTCACTCTACGAGAAACGAGTAAAAACTCTACGAGAAACGACCCATTTCTCGTAGAGTTTCGACCAGATCATCGTAGAGAAACCTAATAAAGATTTATAAAATATGACATTCTTATATAAAAGAGGAATAGCAGCCAATCCTACATTGTAACGAAAAATAAAAAAAGTAACACAATACCTCTCTTACCGCACATAGTAATAGAAGATTGTATTTATTAAACAGATTCTTATTTACTCAAAAAGCCCTGTCCACCAAGTTAAGTGGGCAGGGCTTGTATACTTTGAATGAGTTCTTTTACATATTTACTTCACCGGAGTCTGTTCTAATGTAGCCACCAGGAAGTCATAGAATTTTTGCACAGTAGGAATCAATGCACGTTCGTCCGGAGAGTGCGGTGAACGCAATGTAGGACCAAAGGAAATCATATCCAGTCCCGGAATTATAGCACCAATAATACCACACTCCAATCCGGCATGAATTACTTTCACAGCAGGTTCTACGCCAAACTGTTTCTTATAAGATTCTTTCATTGCATGCAAAATCGGAGAATTTACATTCGGTTGCCAACCGGAATATCCACCTGTCATTGTTACTTTCATTCCGGCCATAGAGAAACAGCATTCAAGACTTGTAGTCAAATACTCTTTCATACTGTCACTTGAGCTACGAGCAAGAATCTTGATATCTGCTTTACCACCACCAATACTAATAATAGCCAGATTAGAAGAAGTTTCTACAGTATCAGGAACGGTAGGAATCATACGGGTTACCCCATTCTGGCAGGCAAAGATAGCATCTACCAGATTATCCTGAATTTCTTCCGGAATCTGCCCCGCAGGCATATCTACCCGTTCGGCCTTGAAACTGATAGGAGTTTCGATAGCAGAAAACTCTTCATTGAAAAGGTCCTCACAATATTTTACCAGGCCTAACAACTCTTCTTCATTTTCGGCAGGAATAGTAACGATGGCAGAAGCCTCACGCGGAATAGCATTACGCATATTTCCACCCTCCCAGCAAGACAGGCGGGCTTCGTAAGTGGCAATTGCTTCGCGAACAAAACGTACAAGCAACTTATTAGCATTCGCACGTCCCTGATTGATTTCCAGTCCGGAGTGTCCACCGCGTAATCCCTTCAATGTGACCTTGATGGCAATATCACCCTCTTCGGGTTCCACCTCTTTATATTCAAGCGTAGCTGTAACATCCATACCACCTGCACAGCCGATATAGAGTTCGCCCTCATCTTCCGAATCCAGATTTAACAGGATTTCTCCGTTCAACGTTCCCGGCTTAAGTCCGAAAGCACCATACATCCCTGTCTCTTCATCCTTTGTGATAAGAGCTTCCAATGGACCGTGTTTCAAATCTTTGGCTTCCAGAACAGCCATGATAGCAGCTACCCCCAGTCCATTATCGGCACCCAGCGTAGTGCCTTTGGCTTTCACCCAGTCACCGTCTATATAAGTTTCAATAGGATCTTTTTCAAAATCATGTATTGTATCATTATTCTTCTGAGGCACCATGTCCATATGAGCCTGTAAAATTACTCCTTTACGGTTTTCCATACCCGGAGTAGCAGGTTTGCGGATAATAACATTACCAACTTCGTCTACAAATGATTCCAGTCCCAGGCTGTTTCCGAAATTAAGAAGAAACTCAGTTATTCTTTCCATATGTCCCGACGGACGCGGAATCTGAGTTAATGAATAAAAATGCTTCCACACATTCTGTGGAGCTAAAGAGAGGATTGTACTCATAACGAATTAATTTTAGGTTCTTATTTTCGTTGTCTATGAGTTAGTGGTAAAGCCACTAAACCATATATTCCCAACAAAACTACTAAAAAGGTTTGAATTCCGTGTACAATCAAGGCAAATATTCCTGCATCAGTTGCATTTACTCCGTAAAGCATCATCATCGAGATAACAGCAAAATGCCAGGGCCCGGCTCCGTTGGGAGTAGGAACGATAACAGCAAATGTACCGCCTACAAACATAACAAGTGCGGCAAGAATACCCAGATGAGCGGTAAACCCAAAACAATAGAATGTGAGATAAAAGTGAAAAAAATAACAAACCCAAATAAGGATTGTATACAAAATGAAAAGAGGAATATTTTTCACATTCTTCAAAGACATCACTCCTTCCCAAACGTTAAGGACAACTCCTTTTACTTTTTCAAAAAAAGACAACGCTCGCATCAAATAGTAAAGAAGTACTATTACTCCAATAATGCAAAACAAAACGATATAGAACCATACAGATGTCAACAAGTGAACAATGGAAGGAATCTTAGTCCCGGTTTCTTCAAAGAAAGTGAGAAAAACAGGCATCTGTAATAAGAATGTGATACCAGTAATAAAAACGATGCAAATAGTATCAATCAGCCGTTCGGTAACTACCGTACCCAAAGATTTTGCAAACGAGACATTATCATATTTGGCAAGGACACCACAACGGGACACTTCTCCTACCCGAGGTAATATAAGATTGGTAGCATAGGAAATGAAAATAGCATTTACACAGTCGCTCGTTTTCGGAAAAGCTCCCAAAGGTTCCAACGTTTGCTTCCAGCGCCAACCACGAAAGACATGACTGAATACACCAAATGCTAATGAAAAAAGCATCCACCACCAGTTTACGCCATGCCGTAGCACATCACCTGCCTTTGCAAAATCGAAGTCACGATAGACCCAGTACAAGATAAAGCCTCCCAAAACCAGTGGTAAAATAAGTTTCAGAGCCTTTTTTATTAGTTTCTTCATTCTTAATTCTTTATTCTTCAAGTAAAAGAATTACCTTTGTCGACTGCAAAAGTAACTATTTAGTTGATAAATGAAATTAGTAAAGCCTAAAAAGTTTCTCGGACAGCACTTCCTGAAAGACCTTAAAGTGGCACAGGATATTGCCGACACTGTTGATACGTTTCCTACACTTCCTATTCTGGAAGTTGGGCCGGGAATGGGTGTGCTCACACAGTTTCTTGTGAAAAAGGAACGCCCGGTGAAAGTAGTAGAGGTAGATTATGAATCGGTAGCCTATCTGCGCGAAGCTTATCCGTCACTGGAAGACTGTATTATTGAGGACGACTTTCTCAAAATGAATCTGCAACGTGTCTTTAATGGCAACCAGTTCGTGTTAACCGGAAATTATCCTTATAACATATCCAGTCAGATTTTTTTCAAGATGCTCGAAAATAAAGATCTGATACCTTGTTGTACCGGTATGATTCAGAAAGAAGTTGCCGAACGTATTGCAGCAGGGCCGGGAAGCAAGACTTATGGTATTCTCAGCGTATTGATACAAGCATGGTATCGGGTGGAATATCTCTTTACGGTCAGCGAACATGTCTTCAATCCGCCCCCAAAAGTAAAAAGCGCCGTAATACGTATGACACGTAATGAAACAGTTGAACTGGGATGTGACGAAAAACTATTCAAACAAGTAGTAAAAACCACTTTTAATCAACGTAGAAAAACATTACGTAATTCTATTAAACCAATATTAGGCAAAGAATGTCCGCTGACAGAAGATGTTTTATTCAATAAACGGCCGGAACAACTATCGGTACAGCAGTTCATTGACTTGACTAACAGTGTAGAAGAAGCTCTAAAGAGTCACAAGGTAAAGATCGATGTTGACAATATGGAATAAAATAAATAAAGATACACTGGAAAAAGGAAGAATAGGAATCTTATTTTTTATCCTATTCCTTCCTTGTCTGTCCAGCCTGTTCATGTCTGTCGATATACAAAAAGAATTCAGTGACAGGATTGGCTATCTACTTCTATATACACTTGTATTATTGCTTCCTCTTTCTTTTTTGAAGAGCAAAATCTATTTCCTTTTTGAAGGTATTTTCCTATTATTTGCACCAATTGAGATAATGCATCTGAAACTGTTAGGAATGCCGGTTTCGTCCCCATTCATAACCTCCATGCTTCAAACAGACTTCAAAGAGAGCATGGAAGTTCTGTCTTCTTTCAAATTAGAAATTATCATAATGCTGTTAGTATGGGGGATTTACTTTATACAAGTATATAAAATTCCAAACCGCTACTTAGGAACTAAATGGTTTCGCATAGCTTTAATTCCCCTTTTCATCATCTGGAATGTTACTCTGTTTGCAAATACATTCCTGTCATCCCCTTCCGGCAGCACTTTTTCGGGACGTTTGGTAGTCAGTTCGTACCGGGTTGTGCACCAGTATTATAAAATCTTTCCCGTGAACTTGTTCCTATCTTATACCAAGCATCTGAAAGACAACTCGGAGGTCAAGGCCATGAATGAAAGATTAAAGTCGTTTAAATTTGACGTACAAAGTCTGACTCCACCCAATGAAAAAGAAATATATGTTCTGGTTATCGGAGAATCTGCCCGTGCAGACCATTTCTCTATAAATGGCTATGAAAGAAAAACAACTCCACTACTTGAGCATACAGAGAATCTGGTTAGCTTTGGAGATGTACTTTCTACAGCCAATATTACGGTCAGAGCACTTCCATTATTGCTAAGCCGTGCTACTCCGGAATCACCGGAGATAGCATATCAGGAAAAAACACTTCCGGAAGCGTTTAAAGAGTGTGGTTTTTCTACAGCGTGGATTGCCAACCAATCTTTCAATGATCCCTACGTTCTTCGGATTGCTCATAACTCAGACTACCATCACTTTGAATTAGTAGACTACGGTGCCGACAACAATTATGATGAAAAATTATTGCCTCAACTGGATAAAGTACTTGCTTGTAATAAGCAAAAGCAATTTATTATAATTCATACATTGGGCAATCATTTCAAATATAACTACCGACATCCCGAAAACTTTGCAAAGTTCAAACCGGCAATGCCTAAGGATTTTAGTTACAATGAGATTAATAAAGATAAAAAAACAATTGTCACTAACTCATACGACAACTCGGTTCTGTATACTGATTTTATATTATCCGAAATCATAAAAAGGGTACAGCAACAATCATGTATAGCTGCTGTCAGTTACATTTCAGATCATGCAGAAAATCTATATGATGACGGTACCGAAGAATTGATGCATAGTAGCCCAAATCCGAGTCGGAATGAAGTACACGTGCCCTTTATCATATGGCTTTCTGATTGCTATAGAAAACAGTTTCCGGAAATATATGATATATTGAACAGTCACAAAGACAGTCCAATCAGCTCCAATAACTTATTTCACACAATGCTGAAGATTAGTAATATCACCTATCCGGATGAAAAGCCCGATCTCAGCATTACATCCGAAGAGTTTCAGGGAGACAGTATCAGAGAAGTATTAACACCCAATGGAAAAATAGTATATCTTCATTAAATATCAGATATAAATTAAGATGAACGAGGAATACATAGACAACGTCAAACAACTTATTGAGCAAAAAGATGCTAATAAGGTTAAGGAATTTCTTATCAACCTTCATCCGGCTGATATAGCCGAGTTGTGTAATGACCTCAACCCGGAAGAGGCCCGTTTTGTCTACCGGTTGCTCGACAACGAGACCGCTGCCGACGTATTAGTGGAAATGGACGAGGACGTTCGTAAAGAATTCCTCGAAATTCTACCTTCAGAAACAATCGCCAAACGTTTTGTTGATTACATGGATACGGACGATGCCGTAGACCTGATGCGAGAACTTGATGAAGAAAAGCAAGAAGAAGTTCTTTCACATATTGAAGACATAGAACAGGCAGGCGATATCGTCGACCTTTTGAAGTATGACGAAGATACAGCCGGTGGTTTGATGGGAACTGAAATGGTGCTCGTTAACGAAAACTGGAGTATGCCGGAGTGCCTGAAAGAGATGCGTCAGCAAGCAGAAGAACTAGATGAAATCTACTACGTATATGTAATAGACGATGACGAGCGGCTACGTGGTATTTTCCCTTTAAAGAAGATGATCACTTCACCTTCCGTATCAAAAGTGAAACACGTGATGCAGAAAGATCCGATCTCTGTACATGTAGACACACCCATTGACGAAGTTGCCCAAATCATTGAAAAGTATGACCTTGTAGCCATTCCGGTATTAGATAGCATCGGACGACTCGTCGGACAGATCACCGTTGACGACGTAATGGATGAAGTACGTGAACAATCAGAACGTGACTATCAGTTAGCTTCCGGACTTTCACAAGACGTAGAAACAGACGATAACGTTCTTCGTCAAACCACCGCACGTCTTCCCTGGCTACTTATTGGTATGTTGGGCGGTATCGGTAATTCCATGATATTAGGAAACTTCGATGCAACCTTTGCCGCCCACCCTGAAATGGCTCTCTATATCCCACTAATCGGAGGTACGGGAGGAAATGTCGGAACACAATCTTCAGCACTCATCGTGCAGGGATTGGCTAACAGTTCTCTCGATACTAAAAACACTTTTAAGCAAGTTACTAAAGAGGCAATAGTAGCATTAATCAATGCAACAATTATTTCTTTATTAGTATATACATATAATTTCATTCGCTTTGGCGCCATGGCAACCGTTACCTATTCTGTATCTATCAGTTTATTTGCAGTAGTAATGTTTGCTTCTATTTTTGGTACTTTAGTCCCGATGACACTTGAAAAGCTTAAAATAGACCCTGCCATTGCTACAGGACCGTTTATAGCCATCACAAATGACATTATCGGCATGATGCTTTATATGGGAATTACTGTTTTATTGTCCTAAATGAAAGATAAATAAAAAAAAATCAGGCAAAAAAGTATGAAGTAATCGTTTTATTTCATTAATTTGTGACCTAATGTAATAAAGAAGGAGTTAAATCCCCATTTCCTAAAACGAATATACAATGATGGACTCTCATGACACTAACCAACCTTTGAATCCAGGGGAGTTAGAAGAAGAAAAGAAAACAGTTGAGGTTTCTGAAACTATAACAGAAACTCCAGCCGAAGAAACAAATGCTGAAAAACAACCCGAAACAGCTCCTCGGCTAGTAACAAAAGAGGAAGTACTTGCACGGATGAAAGAACTTGCTCAAGATGCAGAAAATGCCAACAAGCAAGAATTGGACAGTTTAAAGCAATCTTTTTATAAGATACATAATGCCGAACAGGAAGCGGCCAGGAAGCTATTTGTTGAAAATGGCGGTTCAGAAGAAGACTACGTACCACAAAGTGATGCGATAGAAGAAGAGTTCAAAAATGTGATGGCTGTTATCAAAGAAAAAAGAGGCGCCCAGATTGCCGAGATGGAAAAGCAGAAAGAAGAAAATCTGCAAATCAAGCTTTCAATCATAGAAGAGCTCAAAGAATTGGTAGAATCGCCTGATGACGCTAACAAATCATATACAGAATTCAAAAAGCTACAACAGCAGTGGAATGAAACCAAATTGGTTCCCCAGGCTAAAGTAAACGAACTCTGGAAGAACTATCAGCTATATGTAGAAAAATTCTATGACATACTGAAGCTTAACAATGAATTCCGCGAATATGATTTCAAGAAAAATCTTGAGATAAAGAATCGTCTTATCGAAGCAGCTGAGAAACTCGCAAATGAAGAAGATGTTGTTTCGGCTTTCCATCAATTACAGAAGTTACACCAGGAATTCCGTGATACAGGTCCTGTAGCAAAAGAACTTCGTGATGAGGTATGGAACCGCTTTAAAACAGCATCTACAGTAGTCAATCGTCGTCATCAACAGCACTTCGAAGCTTTAAAAGAAGCCGAACAACATAATCTGGATCAGAAAACAGTGATTTGTGAAATCGTAGAAGCTATCACATACGACGATTTGAAAACATTCTCAGCCTGGGAAAATAAAACACAGGAAGTTATTGCTCTGCAAAACAAATGGAAAACAATCGGTTTTGCACCACAAAAGATGAATGTGAAAATATTCGAACGCTTCCGTCATGCCTGCGATGACTTTTTCAAGAAAAAAGGAGAGTTCTTCAAAGCATTGAAAGAAGGAATGAACGAAAATCTGGAGAAGAAAAAAGCGTTGTGTGAAAAAGCAGAAGCGTTGAAAGACAGTACCGACTGGAAAGCAACAGCCGACGCATTGACCAAATTGCAGAAAGAGTGGAAAACGATCGGACCAGTTTCAAAAAAATACTCAGATGTAGTATGGAAACGTTTTATTTCTGCTTGTGACTATTTCTTTGAACAGAAAAATAAAGCAACTTCTTCACAACGTTCTGTCGAAATAGAGAACATGGAGAAGAAGAAAGATATTATCAACCAGCTAACCGCTATTGACGAATCCATGGATACGGAAGAAGCAGGCAAACAGGTTCGCGAACTGATGAAAGACTGGAACGCCATAGGACACGTGCCATTCAAGGAAAAAGATAAGCTGTACAAACAATACCATACTTTGATTGATCAACTGTTCGAGCGTTTTAATATAAGCGCTTCAAACAAGAAATTGAGTAATTTCAAATCCAACATCAGTAGTATTCAAGGAGGAGGATCACAAACTCTATACAGAGAACGCGAAAAACTGGTTCGCGCATATGAAAATATGAAAAGCGAACTCCAAACTTATGAAAACAATCTTGGTTTCCTGACATCTGCTTCTAAAAAGGGAAATAGCCTGTTAACGGAACTCAATCGAAAAGTAGACAAGTTGAAAGCTGATCTGGAATTGGTTTTGCAGAAAATTAAAGTAATTGATGAATCAATTAAAGAAGAAGAGTAAACAAAAAGCAGTAAAAATATAAAAAATAAAGGGAATGCATCAAAAAACATGAATGATTGCATTCCCTTTATTTTTATATAGGTTTTAGCTTATAAAAAAAACGTGAAACATCTCAAAGATACTTCACGTTTTCTTGTTGGGCTATCTGGACTCGAACCAGAAATGACAGGACCAGAATCTGTAGTGTTACCATTACACCATAGCCCAATACTTATTTTTCAACGGTCAACCTAATTGTTTCTCGTTTGCGGGTGCAAAGATACAAAGAATTTGGAAACTTCAAACAATTCACATATTTTTTTTGCAAAAAATCAATGATGCTCTCCCTATTTTAAAGGATACATCCCTAAAAAACACAAAAAAAGAAGAGTTTTACGACATAACTTTCTTTGATACAAGAATTCAGCGTATATTTGTAACCTATATCATGTTAATATAGCAAGAAACAAAGATAAGAGCTTCCTTGTTATACATAGAGAAGTAAAAACATTGATTATTAAATTTCAACCGATAAATGAACGAGACGAAAATATTAATTGAAAAGATAACAGAAGGAATTCAAGAAAAAAAAGGTAAAAACATCGTTATAGCCGACCTGACAAATATTGGCGATACAATATGTAAATATTTAGTAATTTGTCAAGGTAACTCACCTAGCCAAATAACAGCCATCGTTGATTCAATCAAAGATTTCACCCGAAAAGGTACAGACATCAAGCCATTTGCAATAGATGGCCTGCGAAATGCCGAATGGGTAGCTATGGATTATTCAGATGTGCTGGTACATGTATTCCTGCCTGAAACCAGAAATTTCTACAATCTGGAAAATCTTTGGGCGGATGCCAAGTTAACAACGATCCCCGACATTGACTAATTTTTCAATATGGAAGATAACAACAAGAAACCCAATAAAGTAAATATGCCCAAGTTCAACCTGAACTGGATGTATATGATTATAGCCCTGATGCTCCTGGGCCTTTGGTGGAGTAATCAAGGGGGGACTATAAGCAAACAGATTCCTTACGACGAATTCCAACAATACGTTCGTGAAGGTTATGTCAGTAAAGTAGTAGGATATGACGACAGCTCGGTTGAAGTGTTTATCAAGCCACAGTTCGTAGGCAAGGTATTTAAACAAGATTCAACCCGCGTTGGCAAAAATCCTATGATTACCACTGAAGCTCCCACACGTGAGAGTCTTGGTAATTTCATTGATGCTCAAAAACAAGAAGGCCATTTTGATGGTTCCATAAGCTATGATAAAAAGAACAACATTTTTGGTTCTATCCTGATAAACTTTTTGCCTATCATCTTCCTCATCGGACTCTGGATATTCTTTATGCGCCGAATGAGTGGTGGAGCGAGCGGAGGTAGCGGCGGAGTATTCAATGTAGGAAAATCCAAAGCACAACTTTTTGAAAAAGGTGGTGCCATTAAAATCACATTTAAGGATGTGGCAGGACTTGCCGAAGCCAAACAAGAAGTGGAAGAGATTGTAGAATTCTTGAAACAACCACAGAAATATACTGACCTTGGTGGTAAAATACCTAAAGGTGCATTACTGGTTGGTCCTCCGGGAACAGGAAAAACCCTGCTTGCCAAAGCAGTGGCCGGCGAAGCTAATGTGCCATTCTTCTCTCTGGCAGGTTCAGACTTTGTTGAAATGTTCGTTGGTGTAGGTGCTTCCCGTGTTCGCGACCTCTTTCGTCAGGCAAAAGAGAAAGCTCCTTGTATCATCTTTATTGATGAAATTGACGCAGTAGGGCGTGCCCGTGGTAAAAACCCGGCAATGGGAGGAAACGATGAACGTGAAAATACATTGAATCAGCTCTTGACAGAAATGGACGGTTTTGGTTCTAACAGTGGTGTTATTATCCTTGCCGCTACCAACCGTGTAGACGTATTGGATAAAGCTCTTTTACGTGCCGGACGTTTCGACCGTCAAATCCATGTAGACCTGCCCGATTTAAATGAACGCAAAGAAGTATTTGGCGTACACCTTCGTCCTATTAAAATAGATGATAGTGTAGATGTAGATTTACTGGCTCGTCAGACACCAGGATTCTCAGGAGCAGATATTGCTAATGTATGTAATGAAGCTGCCCTGATTGCAGCCCGCCACGGAAAGAAATTTGTCGGTAAACAAGATTTTCTGGACGCAGTAGACCGTATCATTGGTGGTTTAGAAAAGAAAACAAAAATAACTACCGAAGCCGAACGCCGTTCCATTGCATTACATGAAGCAGGTCATGCTGCCATTTCCTGGCTACTTGAATATGCCAATCCGTTGATTAAGGTAACTATTGTGCCGCGTGGTCGTGCATTAGGCGCTGCCTGGTATTTGCCGGAAGAACGTCAAATCACCACCAAAGAGCAAATGCTTGATGAAATGTGTGCCACTTTGGGTGGACGTGCTGCAGAAGATTTATTCCTTGGAAGAATCTCAACCGGAGCAATGAACGACCTGGAACGTGTCACCAAACAATCATACGGTATGATTGCTTATCTTGGCATGAGTGACAGACTGCCTAATCTGTGTTACTATAACAATGATGAATATTCTTTCAATCGTCCTTATAGTGAAAAGACAGCTGAACTGATTGATGAGGAAGTGAAAAAGATGGTCAATGAACAATACGAACGGGCTAAACAGATTCTATCCGAACATAAAGACGGACACAATCAACTGGCTCAATTGTTGATAGACAAAGAAGTTATCTTTGCGGAGGATGTAGAACGTATCTTTGGTAAACGTCCATGGGCATCACGTTCTGAAGAAATCATGGCAGCTAAAGAAAGTAAAGACGCTGCAGATGCAGAGAAAGCTCTTGAAAAGAAAATAAACGAAGAGAAAGAAGCAAAAAAGGAAGCTGAAGCCTCTGCAGAAGCATCGGCTACCGAATTACAAAATTAAAATCTAAATACGTTGAAAAGCAATTTTATACAAAGAGCGATCACTGGAGTGCTATTTGTAGCCATATTGGTAGGATGTATTCTCTATCACCCATTCAGTTTCGGAGCACTTTTTATAGTAATCAGTGCTCTGACGATACGGGAATTTGGTAGTCTGGTCAATCATATAGAAGGTGTCAGTGTCAATAAGAACATTACTATGCTGGGCGGGGCTTATCTATTTTTGGCTATTATGGGATTCTGTATTGATGCATCAGACTCTAAAATATTCCTTCCTTATTTACTTTTGCTTCTCTACATGATGATTAGCGAACTGTATCTGAAAAAGGAAAATCCTGTGCTCAATTGGGCTTTCTCCATGCTGAGCCAACTATACATTGCATTGCCCTTCGCTTTATTGAGTGCATTGGCTTTTCATAATAATCCGGAAGATTCCTCTGTAAGCTACAATCCGATATTGCCGTTATCTATTTTCGTCTTCATCTGGCTGAGTGATACAGGAGCTTATTGTGTAGGCTCATTAATAGGAAAGCATCGTCTTTTCGAACGTATCTCCCCAAAAAAATCGTGGGAAGGTTCTATTGGAGGAGGCATTGTATCAGTAGCTTCATCTTTTGTATTTGCTCATTTCTTCCCTATTATGAGCGTAGCAGAATGGGCGGGACTCGCATTGGTAGTAGTAATTTTTGGTACTTGGGGCGACCTTACGGAGTCATTACTAAAACGTCAGCTTCACATCAAAGACTCCGGTTCTATTCTTCCGGGACATGGTGGAATGTTAGACCGGTTTGATAGTGCCTTGATGGCAATACCTGCAGCAGTAGTTTATCTGTATGCATTGACATGGATTTAAAAAAGATTCATATATAGAAACGGGCCTGTCTCCAACAGCAAAGACAGGCCCGTTTTAATTGAAAGCTAAGTAAATACTATTCTGTCTTACCTGCTTCCAGCGTGTTATAATCAAGGTTCAGAGCTATTTTGGGTACAGACATCGCTTCTTTCACGTTAAACGTCAACTCAACTTCACCATTCACGGATGAATTCAGCTTCAACTTCAATCCCTTCTTTCCTTCAAAGTCCAGAGAGTTCAGATTAAATGAAACGGGCTCATAACCAAACCAACCAGATAGATCGTTATGCGTATTATAGCGATATTCTAAATGGATATATCCATCATCTTCTGCTTTCTCTATTGTATTACGTACCAGACTAACCAAGTGCGGACTATAGACAGGCCTATTCTGTTCGAATACAAGATTCAGATATCCATTAGCAATCCAGATATCACCTTTAAGAATAGAGACCGGATCGTTACCTATCTCTTCTTCATTTTCTGCTGTTAAATCTTCCACCTGCTTCGTTGTAACAGGAAATAGATTCTCTACTTTAACAGCCATGTCATACTCCCCATAATTATCATACAAAGGATTGAAAACAACAAGCATACGTTTACCGTCTACCGGTTTAAATCCATAAACACTTGTTGCAGCCGGCCAAAGACTCCCATAATTATCGGATTCTAAATAATACGTATCACCACTCACGACACGGACCGTAGCCCAGCTCCCTCCACGTTGTCCGATAGAATATCCATCACTCTCATCACATGATTGCAAAGCAGGAATTAATACCAACAACAACACCAAGAAAAAACAATTCAACTTTTTCATATATGTATTCCTTTCTTTTTTGTTTCTATCAGATAAATAAAAAAGCCGGGCATTTACTGCACCGGCTTTAGATTTATTATCAAAAGATAGTTTATTTTTTAAGCAATTTCATCATTTCACGAGCAGCATGCCGGGGAGCTCTGGCTGGCCCAAGACGTTGAGCCATAGATTCATATTCATCCAACATCTTCTGGCGATACTCCTTATCAAACAAAAGTCGTTCCAACTCTATTTTCATATTCTCAACCGTCATTGTATCAGCAACGAGTTCCTTTACCACTTCACGATCGGCTATCAAATTAACAAGAGAGATAAACTTTACTTTCAGAATATGCTTACGCAAAAAGGACACAAACTTGCCGCATGCCAAATAATAACATACCACTTGAGGAATCCGGAAAAGCGCTGTTTCCAATGTTGCTGTACCAGAGGTGACAAGTGCAACATCAGAATGTTGCAAAAGCCGGTAAGTCTGATTAAAAATAATCTTCACCTGTGCATCACCTACATATTGCTGATAATATTCAGGAGCAATAGAAGGAGCTCCCGCCAGCACCAACTGATAACCAGGAAAAGCAGAAGCCGCTTTTAACATACCGGGAAGATTGTCTTTTATCTCTTGCTTCCGACTTCCGGCAAGAAGAGCAATAACCGGTTTATCCTCCAGATTATTGTCACGAATAAAATCTCCAAAATTCTCCGAATGGGAATCACAAAAAGCAGTCACCTCATCTACCGTAGGATTACCAACATAGTGTATCGGATAATTGTGCTTCTTTTCAAAAAACTCAACTTCAAAGGGAAGGATGGAAAAAAGCTCGTCAACATCACGTTTAATGTTCTTTATCCGATATTCCTTCCAAGCCCATATTTTTGGCGAAATATAATAATAAACAGGTATTTGAGTATGAGAGTGAATAAACTTTGCAATATTCAGATTAAAACCGGGATAATCCACTAAAATAACAACATCCGGATTCCAGGATACTATATCTTCTTTACAACGCCTCATATTGGCAAAGATAGTGCGCAGATGCAACAACACAGGAATAAATCCCATATAAGCCAGCTCTTTATAATGCTTCACCATCGTTCCTCCAACAGCAGCCATCAAGTCACCGCCAAAGAAACGAAAATCAGC
This sequence comes from Bacteroides sp. K03, assembly GCF_019734355.1. Classification (NCBI taxonomy): domain Bacteria; kingdom Pseudomonadati; phylum Bacteroidota; class Bacteroidia; order Bacteroidales; family Bacteroidaceae; genus Bacteroides; species Bacteroides sp. K03. The sequence continues at coordinate 78,376 of NZ_JAASHC010000017.1, read as the reverse complement.
CTGCGGATCCTCTTCTTTCAATGCAGCCATCAGATGAGAGGCATGCAGATCACCGGAAGCTTCGCCAACAATGAGGTAATATTTCATTATTCAAACCATTTATTCAGTTCATTCATAAACTCATAATCCGTCACATCCACTTTGGTCGGAGTGATGGCAACATAACCATTAGCAAGTGCCCAATGATCATTTTTCTCATTCTCCGGTTCATCATCTGTAAACTCTCCTATCAGCCAGAAGTAATTGCTATCTCCTTTTCGGGGACAAGCTTCCCATTCATTAGTCCATCGCCCCTTAGCCTGTTCACAAACCTTAATTCCCTTAATTTCCTTTGTATCAGGAAAATTCACATTAAGGCAAGTTAATAAAGGTAATCCCTTGTCTAATACTTGAGAGGCTATTTGACGAATATACGGACCTGCAGAGTCAAAATCGGCTCCGGGATCATGACTACAAAGAGAAAAGCCAATAGAAGGAATTCCATTCAGACACCCCTCAATAACAATTCCCATCGTACCGGAATAATGAACATTCGTGGCCGAATTATCACCATGATTAACACCTCCTACCACCAAATCGGGTTTCCGTTCAAGTACTGTATTCCAGGCCAGTTTAATACAATCAGCCGGTGTACCCGAACATTTGTATACGGTCAATCCTACCTCTTTACGAACTAACTGATAATGTACAGGTTGCGTCACAGTAATTGCACATCCACTACCCGAACGGGCAGTATCGGGCGCCATAACTACAATTTCGCCTAACGGACGAAGAAACTTTATAAGTTCACTTATACCTTTTGCCATGACACCATCATCATTAGAGATGAGTATCAAAGGCCGCTTATTTTCCATAATAATCTCCTTAGTCTTTATAATTCAGTACAAAAGTAGCAAAAAGAACGTTTATCACCAACTCTCCCCTTTTTTAAACCTTCATCCAGACTTTGCAGATATTTAGTTATACGCATTCAGAGAAGGTACAGGAGTTATTATTTACTTTCCGGTATAATCATTTGCAGGCGTTTACAAATCTTAATCTTCTGCAAGTGAGTAAAAAAGGGGCCCGTTATTTAATATAAATATGTATATTTGCAGGCCAGGAAAAGGAATACATAAAGATTTCATTGTTCAGTTATTAACAAAACAGATGACTTATCAACAGAATCAGTAAAGTTTCTCTTTTTTCGTAGGTGCTCTGAGTTATTATCACTTATTTCGCAGCCGATAAAATTAGATAATATGGGAAAAATAATTGCTTTGGCCAATCAAAAAGGCGGTGTAGGTAAAACAACGACTACGATTAATCTCGCAGCCTCACTTGCTACACTCGAAAAGAAAGTACTGGTGGTTGACGCAGACCCACAGGCAAATGCTTCATCCGGTCTGGGAGTTGATATTAAGCAATCAGAGTGTACAATCTATGAATGTATTATAGATAGAGCTGATGTACAGGATGCTATCCATGACACAGAAATTGAATCACTGAAAGTCATCTCTTCACATATCAATCTGGTAGGAGCAGAAATAGAAATGCTAAACCTGAAGAACCGCGAAAAGATATTGAAAGAAGTATTAACCCCTTTGAAAGAAGAATATGATTATATATTAATAGACTGTTCGCCTTCATTGGGACTCATCACTATTAACGCACTAACTGCTGCCGATTCTGTAATCATCCCTGTACAGGCCGAATACTTTGCTCTCGAGGGGATTAGTAAATTATTGAATACTATCAAAATTATAAAATCCAAACTAAATCCTGCACTGGAAATAGAAGGATTCTTACTGACAATGTATGACTCACGCCTGCGTCAGGCCAATCAGATTTACGATGAGGTAAAGCGCCATTTCCAGGAATTGGTATTCAAGACCGTAATACAGCGTAATGTCAAACTAAGTGAAGCCCCTAGTTACGGTATACCAACCATCTTATATGATGCAGAATCAACCGGAGCCAAAAACCATATGGCATTAGCACAAGAAATTATCAACAGAAATAGTAAATAAACGAGGTATATGGCAACACAAAGAAGAAATGCATTAGGCCGCGGGCTAGACGCTCTGCTTTCAATGGATGAAGTAAAGACCGAAGGTTCTTCGTCTATTAATGAGATAGAGTTGTCACAAATCTCAGTTAATCCTAATCAGCCACGTCGGGAGTTTGACGAAACGGCGTTACAGGAACTGGCAGATTCTATCTCTGAAATCGGTATTATCCAACCTATCACATTGCGTAAACTTACGGAAGATGAATACCAGATTATTGCTGGAGAACGCCGTTACAGAGCCTCACTTAAAGCGGGGCTAAAAACAATTCCAGCCTATATCCGCACAGCCGATGATGAAAACGTAATGGAAATGGCGCTGATTGAAAATATTCAGCGTGAAGACCTTAACGCAGTAGAAATAGCCCTTGCCTATCAACATTTGCTGGAACAATATGAATTGACTCAGGAACGTCTCAGCGAACGAGTGGGTAAGAAACGTACTACTATTGCCAACTATTTGCGCTTGTTGAAATTACCGGCACCAATTCAGATGGCATTGCAAAACAAACAAATTGACATGGGACATGCCCGCGCATTAATTACGTTGGGAGACCCTAAACTGCAAGTAAAAATATTCGAAGAAATATTGGAGCACGATTACTCCGTACGCAAAGTAGAAGAGATTGTAAAATCACTGAGCGAAGGAGAAACCGTAAAAAGCGGAACACGCAAAATCACACCAAAGCGTTCCAAACTACCCGAAGAATTCAACATGTTAAAGCAACATCTTTCGGGATTCTTCAACACCAAGGTACAGTTGACCTGTTCTGAGAAAGGAAAAGGTAAAATCAGCATCCCTTTCAACAACGAAGAAGATCTGGAACGTATCATGGAAATCTTCGACACGTTAAAGAAGTAAATGACAAGGAAATATAAGATATACAAGCCATATATCATCACCCTGCTCCTCTGTTTTCTACAGGTAGCAGGGATTGATGTGTATGCACAAGAACCTGCTAAGGTTACACCACACGACTCCATAACAGTACGTGAAGCACCTAAAGCACGTGCGCGCCGGCACCGCGAAATCAATAGCCCGGCAGAGAAAGATTCTTTGACCGTAAACAGAGCCCTACTCAATAGAGATAGTATCACAGCACTTAAAATAGATAGTATCCCAATGCAGGCGGTAGCTCCTATAGTAGCTGATAGCCTGGATAAGGTTAATAAAAAGAATCTCAAAGAGATAGAAACAACTGTAGTTCTACCTCAACCCAAAGATACCGTACCTCCTACCCTGCCGGAGAAGATATGGACTCCTAATCCGACAAAAGCCACTTGGCTGGCAATCGTTTTCCCCGGAGGAGGACAAATTTACAATCGTAAATTCTGGAAACTTCCCATTATTTATGGAGGATTTGCCGGATGTGCTTATGCACTAAGCTGGAATGGAAAGATGTACAAAGATTACTCGCAAGCTTATCTGGATATCATGGACAGTGACCCAACAACCAACAGTCATCTTGACATTTTGCCTCCTACAGGTTATTCAGACAGTCAGGCCAAAGAAGTTTTACGAAAACGTAAAGATATGTTCCGTCGCTATCGCGATCTTAGTATATTCGCTTTTATCGGCGTATATCTGATCTCTGTAATCGACGCTTATGTTGATGCAGAATTATCGAATTTTGATATTACCCCGGATCTAAGTCTGCGGGTTGAACCAACAATTATTAACGACCAATTCCGCCCGATGAATAAATCGGTAGGTGTACAATGTAGCTTTAGGTTTTAAAAACAACTGAAGATCAACAACTAAGAATGAAAAAACTAAAAAACTATTACCCCTTTATTCTCTTTTTCCTGTTAGCAAGCACACAGGTAAAAGCACAAAGTGTAGACGTTATTATCAAAGAAAACGGAACCGAACGCCAGGAAAGTATTGACCTTCCCAAAAGTATGACTTATCCGCTTGACAGCCTGCTTAATGACTGGAAAGCTAAAAACTATATCGATTTAGGTAAAGATTGCAGTACTTCTGAAGTGAATCCACTGTTCAGTGATTCCGTATATATTGACCGACTTTCGCGTATCCCTGCCATCATGGAAATGCCATATAATGAAATTGTACGTAAATTTATTGATATGTATGCAGGACGTCTACGCAATCAAGTTTCTTTTATGCTGAGTGCCTGCAACTTTTACATGCCTATTTTTGAAGAAGCACTTGATGCCTATAACCTTCCACTGGAACTCAAATATCTGCCTATTATTGAATCAGCCTTAAATCCTTCTGCCGTATCCCGTGCGGGGGCTTCTGGCTTATGGCAATTTATGCTGGCTACAGGTAAGATGTATGGCCTCGAGTCAAATAGCCTTGTGGACGAACGCCGTGACCCGATTAAGGCAACCTGGGCGGCAGCACGTTATCTGAAAGAGTTATACGCCATATATGGTGACTGGAACCTTGTTATTGCCGCTTATAATTGCGGCCCGGGAACTATTAACAAGGCTATACGCCGCGCAAACGGAAAAACAGATTATTGGGATATATACAATCTCCTACCCAAAGAGACTCGCGGATATGTACCGGCTTTTATTGCAGCCAATTATGTAATGACCTACTACTGCGATCATAATATTTGCCCAATGGAAACAAATATTCCTGCCAGTACAGATACGATTCAAGTAAATAAGAATTTGCACTTTGAACAGATCGCAGACATCTGCGGAGTTAGTATCGAACAGATCAAAAGTCTTAATCCCCAATATAAAAAGAACATAATTCCGGGAGATAGCAAATCCTACACGCTTCGCCTACCACAAAGCCACATCAGTATATTTATTGATCAGCAAGATACTATTTATGCTCACCGGGCTGATGAGTTATTCAGAAACCGAAAAACGATTGCTATCAATGATAATACTCCACCGAGTAATACAAGGGCAAAAGCTTCTGCCGGAAAAGGAACACCCACCTATCACAAAATAAAAAGTGGGGAAACACTGGGAACCATTGCAGCTAAATATGGAGTTCGCGTAAAAGACATTCAAAGCTGGAACGGATTACGAAATACCAAGATTGCAGCAGGAAAACAACTGAAAATATACAAATAAATACATCTTTGCTTGCATCGAGTTGAAAATTGCTTATTTTTGCAGAAAGCAATGAAAAGATGACATTTATGGATACTAATATACCCCCAAAAGAACTGGCAGAAGAAGAGATGATCGATCAGGCGTTTCAGGAATTACTGAACGATTATCTGGCAACCAAGCATCGCAAACGTGTTGAGATTATAACAAAAGCATTCAATTTTGCCAATCAGGCACATAAAGGTATTAAACGCCGTTCCGGTGAGCCTTATATTATGCATCCGATAGCAGTTGCCAAAATTGTATGCAACGAGATAGGTTTAGGTTCAACTTCTATCTGTGCAGCCTTACTTCATGATGTCGTAGAGGATACAGATTATACAGTAGAAGACATTGAGAACATCTTTGGCCCTAAGATTGCACAAATTGTAGACGGACTTACCAAAATATCCGGTGGTATCTTTGGCGATCGTGCATCGGCTCAGGCAGAAAACTTTAAGAAGCTATTGCTCACTATGTCGGACGATATTCGTGTAATCCTTATTAAGATTGCCGATCGTCTGCACAATATGCGTACACTGGGCTCCATGTTACCCAACAAGCAATATAAAATTGCAGGAGAAACACTTTACATCTATGCCCCTTTAGCCAATCGCCTGGGATTGTATAAAATAAAAACAGAACTGGAGAACCTCAGTTTCAAGTATGAACATCCTGAAGAATATCTGGAAATTGAAGAAAAGTTAAATGCCACTGCTGCCGAGCGAGACAAGGTATTCAACGACTTTACCGCGCCTATCCGGGAGCAACTGGATAAAATGGGATTAAAATATCGCATACTGGCACGCGTCAAATCCATTTATTCTATATGGAATAAGATGCAAACCAAGCATGTACCTTTTGAAGAAATATATGACCTGCTCGCTGTACGTATAATCTTTGAACCCAGAAATCCGGAAGAAGAGCTAAATGACTGTTTTGATATATACGTATCTATCTCCAAAATATACAAGCCTCATCCTGACCGCCTGCGCGACTGGGTAAGTCACCCTAAAGCCAATGGATATCAGGCACTGCATGTTACCCTGATGGGCAACAACGGACAATGGATTGAAGTCCAGATTCGTAGTGAGCGCATGAATGACGTTGCGGAACAAGGATTTGCCGCTCATTGGAAATACAAAGACGGAGGTGGTAGTGAAGACGAGGGAGAACTTGAGAAATGGTTGAAAACCATCAAGGAAATACTGGATGATCCTCAACCGGACGCTATTGACTTTCTGGATACAATCAAACTTAACCTGTTTGCTTCTGAAATATTTGTATTCACACCAAAAGGTGAACTCAAAACTATGCCTCAGAATTCTACTGCACTGGATTTTGCTTTCTCATTGCATACAGACATTGGCAGTCACTGTATCGGTGCAAAAGTAAATCACAAGCTGGTCCCTTTGAGCCACAAACTACAAAGTGGTGACCAGGTGGAGATTTTAACGTCCAAATCACAACGTGTACAACCCCAATGGGAGATATTTGCCACCACGGCGCGAGCTCGTGCCAAAATAGCAGCTATTCTACGTAAGGAACGGAAAATTAACCAGAAAGAAGGAGAAGAGCTTCTTAACGAATTTCTTAAAAAAGAGGAAATCCGCCCGGATAATGTAATCATTGCAAAGTTATCCAAATTGCATAACATGAAGGATGAGGAAGAACTCTTTGTAGCCATAGGGAACAAAAGTATTATTCTGGGAGATGCTGACAGGAATGAATTAAAAGAAAAGCAAAGTAGTAACTGGAAAAAATACCTGACTTTCTCTTTTGGGGGAGGTAATAAAGAAAAACAACCGGAAGAGAAAGAGGTACAGGAAAAAGAAGCTATCAATCCGAAACAGATATTGAAGCTTACCGAAGAAGCGTTACAGAAGCAATATATCATAGCAGAATGCTGTCATCCTATTCCGGGAGACGATGTCCTGGGATATATAGACGAAAATGACCGCGTCATCATCCACAAGCGCCAATGTCCGGTGGCAGCCAAACTGAAAAGTAGTTACGGCAACCGTATTATTGCCACTGCGTGGGATACACACAAAGTACTCTCTTTCCTTGTGTATATTTATATCAAAGGTATAGATAGTATGGGACTTTTAAACGAAATCACTCAAGTCATTTCACGACAACTCAACGTAAACATTCGTAAGCTGGATATAGAAACCAATGACGGCATCTTTGAAGGGAAAGTACAACTCTATGTACACGATGTAGATGATGTAAAAGCGATCTGTGACAACCTGCGAAAAATTCAGAATATTAAATCTGTAACACGTGTAGAGAACTAGAAATATTAAAAATCGAATGATAAGTTAAAGAACCGGACAACGTTTATCGTTCGTCCAGTTCTTTTTTTATAGACAGTAATTCTTCTCTGATATCTTTCAGGCGATTGACTATTTCGAAGTTACGAATGGTAGCCTCTCCATTATCTTTTAATTTCTGACGTGCACCAGGCAGAGTCATTCCTTTCTCCTTTACCAAATGATAAATTAGCGCAATAGTATCCACATCTTCCTTACGGTACTGACGTACCCCCCGCCCACTTGTCTTAGGCGCAATCTGAGGAAATTCTTTCTCCCAAAAACGAAGCAAAGACTGATTTACATCAAACATCTCTGCAACCTCAGCGATCGAATAATATAACTTAAAATTCTTATCTGTATTAATGCCCATCTTTAGTCAAATACTTTACCGTGGTTAGCGGCCAATTGAATCATCTTATCATAATCTTCCGCACTCAAATCCATAAAATAATAATTCACCGGATTCATCACCTGCCCTTTAAAGTGTACTTCATAATGCAAATGAGGTCCCGTGCTTTTACCTGTACTCCCTACTCCGGCAATAACTTCACCACGTACTACCTTTTTTCCAAGTTTCGTTCTGTATTCTCTGAGATGAGCATACCGTGTGCGATATCCAAAGCCATGGTCTATTTCAATCGTATTACCATACCCAGTCTCCCACCCCATCTTAACAACCACTCCGTCTCCGGTAGCATACACATCTGTCCCGGGATTGGCAGAGAAATCCATACCGGCATGGAACTTAGCAGTACCATAAATAGGGTCAATACGTGTTCCGTATCCGGAAGCCGTCTTCTTTAAGTCTTTATTCGAAATCGGCTGAATGGCCGGCATACATCTAAGCATTTCATCCTGATTTTTGCACATTGCCACTACATCATCAAACGATTTAGACTGGATATATAATTGTTTAGTAAGTAAATCTAATTTTTGTGTAGTATTCACAACCAATTTAGAATTTACCATATCCATCAGCGCTTCATAACGATTAGTACCGCCATATCCCGCTTTACGAATAGCCGGAGACACCGGATCAGCTTGTAAAATAACACGATATAAGTTATCATCACGCTGCTGTACATCCTGCAATACTCCCAGCGCATCATCCAGCCGGCGAGAAAGCACATTGTATTGTGCCTGTAAACGACTGTTTTCCATCCTCAACTCTTTTTCGGAAGGAGAACCGAAAATGAGCAACAGTACAATAAAACTACCGGCTCCCAGTCCCATACCGATAAAAAGACGACGGAGAATACTCAATGCCCGTTGCCGGACAGTAGGATAAATTCGGTCGTAGGTCTGTGTTCGCGGATTATAGATGTAGTAAACTTTGCGCATCTTAGGAAATATTTCGATGGTTAATGGGGCAAAAATAATAAAAACAAGCTATCTTTGCACTGTTTTTTAAGTTTTTATATTTTTGAGTTCTTTACTTTTTAAGTTATTAAGATCTTCAAAGAACTCTTTCCATACATTCAGTATAAACTTAAAAACTTGAAGTCTGAAAAACTAACAAAGCTAAAAAGATATATGTTGACTGCAAAAGAGACCAGAGATTCATTCAAGAATTTCTTTGAGTCGAAAGGACATCAGATTGTTCCATCGGCTCCAATGGTGATTAAAGATGATCCAACCCTCATGTTCACCAATGCGGGGATGAATCAGTTTAAAGATATTATTTTGGGTAACCACCCGGCAAAATACCACAGAGTTGCGGACTCACAGAAATGTCTTCGCGTAAGCGGAAAGCACAATGATCTTGAAGAGGTGGGACATGATACATACCATCACACCATGTTTGAGATGCTGGGTAACTGGTCATTTGGTGATTATTTCAAAAAAGAAGCCATCAGTTGGGCATGGGAATATTTGGTAGATGTATTGAAACTGAATCCGGAATATTTGTATGCTACAGTATTTGAAGGTAGCCCCGAAGAGGGACTGGAACGGGACAACGAAGCTGCTTCTTACTGGGAACAATTCCTTCCGAAAGACCACATCATCAACGGCAACAAACATGATAACTTCTGGGAAATGGGTGACACCGGTCCTTGCGGTCCTTGTTCAGAGATTCACATAGACCTTCGCCCGGCAGAAGAACGTGCTAAGATTTCCGGTCGTGACCTTGTTAATCATGACCATCCTCAAGTAATCGAGATCTGGAATCTTGTGTTTATGCAATATAATCGTAAAGCCGATGGCAGTCTCGAAGCACTTCCTGCCAAAGTTATTGATACAGGTATGGGCTTTGAACGTCTCTGCATGGCATTACAAGGTAAAACATCCAACTATGATACGGACGTATTCCAGCCAATGATCAAAGCTATTGCACAGATGGCTGGCGTTGAATATGGAAAAGATAAACAACAAGATGTGGCGATGCGTGTTATTGCCGACCACATTCGTACGATAGCCTTTTCTATTACAGATGGCCAATTGCCGTCAAATGCAAAAGCCGGTTATGTAATCCGCCGCATTCTACGCCGTGCTGTTCGTTACGGATATACTTTCCTCGGACAAAAACAGGCATTTATGTACAAACTCCTTCCGGTATTAATCGAAAATATGGGTGAGGCTTATCCGGAATTGATTGCACAAAAAGGATTAATTGAAAAAGTTATCAAGGAAGAAGAAGAAGCCTTCCTGCGTACTTTGGAAACAGGTATCCGTCTGCTTGACAAGACTATGGCCGATGCCAAAGCAAGCGGAAAGACAGAAATCAGCGGAAAAGATGCTTTTACTCTATACGATACATTCGGTTTCCCTCTTGACCTTACAGAATTAATTCTCCGTGAGAATAATATGACTGTGAACATCGAAGAATTTGATGCCGAAATGCAACAGCAAAAACAACGTGCCCGTAATGCTGCCGCAGTAGAGACAGGTGACTGGATTATCCTGAAAGAAGGAACCAGTGAGTTCGTTGGTTATGATTATACTGAATATGAAGTATCAATCCTCCGTTATCGCCAGATCAAACAAAAAAATCAGACCCTCTATCAGATCGTACTTGACAGTACTCCTTTCTATGCCGAAAGTGGCGGTCAGGTAGGTGACACCGGCGTATTGGTAAGTGAATTTGAAACGATAGAGATTATTGATACTAAAAAGGAAAACAACCTGCCTATCCATTTCACCAAGAAACTACCGGAACATCTGGAAGCTCCTATGATGGCGTGCGTAGATACAGATAAACGTGCTGCCTGTGCAGCCAATCACTCTGCCACCCACTTGCTGGACGAAGCACTACGCGAAGTTTTAGGTGAACATGTAGAACAAAAAGGATCATTGGTAACACCGGAATCTCTACGTTTCGACTTCTCTCATTTCCAAAAAGTAACAGATGAAGAAATGCGTCGGGTAGAACACCTTGTGAATGCCAAAATACGTGCCAATATTCCTCTCAAAGAATATCGCAACATTCCTATTGAAGAAGCTAAAGAGCTGGGTGCTATTGCTTTATTTGGTGAGAAGTACGGTGACAGAGTTCGTGTTATCCAATTCGGATCATCGATCGAATTTTGTGGTGGTATACATGTTGCCGCTACCGGAAGCATTGGTATGATAAAGATCATTTCTGAAAGTTCTGTCGCTGCTGGAGTACGCCGTATTGAAGCTTATACAGGTGCAAGAGTGGAAGAAATGCTGGATACCATACAAGATACACTGAATGATCTTAGAGCTCTTTTCAATAATACTCCCGATCTGGGTATCGCAATCCGCAAGTATATTGATGAAAATGCCGGATTAAAGAAGCAGTTGGAAGACTTTATGAAAGAAAAAGAGGCCTCGGTAAAAGAACGCCTACTAAAGAACGTACAAGAAATCAATGGTTTCAAAGTCATTAGATTCTGTGCTCCCATACCTGCTGAAACAGTGAAAAACATTGCTTTCCAGCTCCGTGGAGAGATTACAGAAAACCTATTCTTCGTAGCTGGTACTCTTGATCATGAAAAACCAATGCTAACAGTCATGATCAGTGATAATCTTGTAGCCAGCGGATTGAAAGCCGGAAATCTGGTGAAAGAAGCAGCTAAACTGATTCAAGGTGGCGGTGGTGGACAACCTCACTTTGCAACTGCCGGTGGTAAGAATCCGGACGGATTAAATGCGGCAGTGGAAAAAGTGCTGGAATTAGCTGGAATTTAAATCTAAAAATCAAATAAAAAGTAAGGGGTGTACCAACAAATCGAATGGTACACCCCTCTTTTTTTCTCTTTATATCCTCCAAACAGGAAAAATCCTCTATTTATTAACTACAAAGTTCTAACTTTATGTCACTTATTCATCTTATATTTTTTAAATTTGTGCTTTGAAACGATGTTAATCACTAACACCCATTGTATGAAAGCACTCTATACACCTCTCCTCCTTGTATTAATCCTCACAGCTTGCACTTCTTCTCAAGAAAAAGCATCTACAGACTACACCCAATATGTCAATCCTTTCATTGGTACTGATTTCACTGGCAACACATATCCCGGGGCACAAGCTCCGTTTGGCATGGTTCAACTCAGCCCGGATAACGGACTTCCCGGATGGGACCGCATATCGGGGTACTTTTATCCGGATAGTACCATTGCCGGTTTCAGTCACACTCACTTATCAGGCACAGGTGCCGGTGATTTGTATGATATTTCTTTTATGCCTGTCACCCTGCCTTATAAAGAGGCAGAAGCCCCATTAGGAATACACTCTAAATTCTCTCATAACGATGAATCGGCAACAGCCGGCTATTATCAGGTATTATTAAAAGACTACAACATCAATGTAGAGCTTACTGCTACCGAACGTTGCGGTATTCAGCGTTATACCTTTCCCGAAGCCAAAGCCGCTATCTTCCTCAATCTGAAAAAAGCTATGAACTGGGACTCTACCAATGACACTCAAGTTGAAATTGTAGACTCTGTCACCATACAAGGTTATCGTTTTTCCGACGGATGGGCACGTGATCAGCATATTTATTTCTGTACACGTTTTTCAAAGCCTTTCACATCTGTACAAATAGACACTACTGCTATTATAAAAGATGGAAATCATATTGGAACAGCCACTATAGCCCGTTTTGACTTTGACACACAGAAAGGTGAACAAATCATCGTCAGTACAGCGATTTCCGGTGTAAGTGCGAAAGGAGCGGCTAAAAATTTATTATCAGAAGTGCCCGATGACAACTTTGACAAATACCGCAATCTTACCCACGATAACTGGAACAGGCAACTTTCTAAAATTGAGATAGTAAGTAATAGCACCGATGATAAAGTAAACTTCTATACAGCACTTTATCATTCGATGATCGCTCCTACTATTTACAGTGATGTAGACGGGACTTATTACGGCCCGGATAAAAAAACTCACAAGACCGACGGATGGGTAAATTACAGTACCTTTTCTCTATGGGACACTTTCCGCGCAGCACATCCTCTTTTTACCTATACCGAACCGGAACGTGCTAACGACATGGTAAAATCTTTCATTGCTTTCTACGAGCAAAACAAACGCTTACCGGTATGGAATTTCTATGGAAGTGAAACAGACATGATGATTGGTTATCATGCCGTGCCCGTTATCGTTGATGCTTATTTGAAAGGAATAACAGATGTGGACCCGGAAAAAGCGTTGGAGGCCTGTATAGCTACTGCCAACATTGACAATTATCGGGGTATCGGGGTATATAAAAAATTAGGTTATGTCCCCTATAATATTGCAGACAGCTACAATGCAGAAAACTGGTCTTTATCTAAAACACTGGAATATGCATATGATGACTACTGTATTGCCAAAATGGCAGAAAAGATGGGCAAAAAGGAGATCGCTGACGAATTCTACAAACGTTCTCTAAACTATAAAAACCTGTACAACCCTGCAACTTCTTTTATGCAACCTAAAGACGATAAAGGAAACTTTATCAAAAACTTCTCACCAGACGAATATACCCCGCATATCTGCGAGAGTAACGGATGGCAATACTTCTGGTCTGTACAACAGGATGTCGACGGACTTATCACCCTTACCGGTGGTAAAGAGCGTTTTGCTCAAAAGCTGGATAGCATGTTCACTTATCATCCTTCAGCAGATGATGAACTGCCTATATTCAGTACCGGTATGATCGGTCAGTATGCACATGGCAACGAGCCCAGCCATCACGTTATTTATCTGTATAATGCTGTAGAGCAGCCCTGGAAAACTCAACAATACGCAGCCAAAGTGATGCATGAGCTTTATCAGAACTCTCCTGCCGGACTTTGTGGAAACGAAGACTGTGGGCAAATGTCCGCCTGGTATGTGTTCAGTGCAATGGGATTCTATCCGGTAGATCCTGTTTCCGGAAAATACGAAATTGGTACTCCTCTTTTTCCGGAAATACAGATGCACCTGTCAAACGGTAATACATTTACAGTACTCGCTCCCACTGTCAGTAAAGAGAATATTTATATACAAGCTGCCAAACTTGACGGTAAACCTCATAATAAAAGTTACATCACCCACGAACAGATCATGGAAGGTGCAACTCTTGAATTTGAAATGGGTAATACCCCCGGTCCGGTATGGTATAAGTAACCTAAAAATACTATGAATGAAGGACGATTTTGATATCACTTACAAAGCTCTTTTTCGTAAGTACTATCCCAATCTGCTCTTCTACGCTACACGTCTGGTAGGTGAAGAGGAAGCAGAAGATGTAGTACAAGATGTCTTTGTAGAACTTTGGAAACGCAGAGATTCCATGGAGATAGGGGAACAAATACAAGCATTCCTCTATCGGGCTGTATATACCCGTTCGCTCAATGTATTAAAGCATCGAAACATTGAAAGCGGATATATTGCAATAGTAGAAGAAATTAACCAGAAACGTGTTGAATTCTATCAACCGGATAATAACGAAGTAATCCGGCGAATAGAAGACCGTGAATTAAGAAAAGAAATTTATGATGCAATTAATGAACTCCCTGACAAATGCAAAGAGGTATTCAAGCTGAGCTATTTGCACGATATGAAAAACAGGGAAATAGCAGATGCAATGGGCGTCTCGCTACGTACAATAGAAGCACACATGTACAAAGCACTAAAATATCTACGCGGACGCCTGGATCATCTAATATTCTTATTCATCTTATTTTTTCTAAGATAAGTAAGTGTTTTTATTGATTGAGTTGTTCCTATTTATATAATGAAAGAAAAAATGAATAATCTCAGCGAAGAAGTAATAGCTAAGTTCCTAATGGGAAAATGTACCGAAGAGGAACTTATTCAGGTTAATCTCTGGATAAAAGAATCAGATGAGAATGCACGTAAGCTATTCCGGATGGAAGAAATATACCATCTGGGCCGAGAAAACCATGCTTCTGACAAAAGGAAGATGGATCTGGCTGAAAAGAAATTATATAAGAGACTGACCGAGGAAGAGAGAAAACAAAACAAGGTATTACGAATTCAGCACTGGATGAAATATGCAGCTATTATCACCCTTATCCTACTAACTGGTACGGGAGCAGGCTACTGGATTTACAACAGTGACCTGAACAGCAATCTGGTAATAGTTGCAGCATCCGATGGAAATGTAGAAGAAATACAACTACCGGATGGTACAAAAGTATGGCTGAATCAATCGGCCACATTAAAATATCCCCGGACATTCTCTGCAAAGGAACGAAATGTCTACCTGGAAGGTGAAGCTTACTTTGAAGTAACCAAGAATCGGGCAAAACCATTTATTGTACAAAGTGAAGCCATGAGAGTCAGAGTATTGGGAACCACTTTCAATTTCAAATGTAACAAAGCATGTACATCAGCCGAAGCAACATTGATTGAAGGTGAAATTGAAGTAAAAGGAAACAATGACGAAGGAATGGTTATTCTTTCTCCGGGACAGAAGGCCGAACTAAACAGAGCTACAAAACGGTTAATTGTAAAACAGGTAGACAGCAAACTGGATGCAGTATGGCATGACAATCTGATACCTTTTGAGAAAGCAGATATTTACGGCATTGTAAAAACGCTGGAACGTTTCTATGACGTAAAAATCATTCTGGCCCCCGATATAAAAATAGACAACACATACTCGGGTGTATTAAAAAGAAAAGACAGCATAGAGTCTGTCTTAAACTCATTAAAGAATTCAATTCCAATTGACTATAAGATTGTAGGGAACAATATATTTATATCAGCTCAAAGTAAATAGAAAAAAATCAATTATTATCTTTGCCCTAATTTTAATACACATCATAAAACACTAAATTCATAGTATTATGAAGAGACTTATTTTATTAATCTGTGCTATAAGTAGCACACTCTTTATTCAGGCAAAAGACTGGACACAATATGTCAATCCCCTGATGGGGACTCAGTCCAGCTATGAACTGTCAACCGGGAATACTTATCCTGCCATATCCCGGCCTTGGGGAATGAACTTCTGGACTCCTCAAACCGGTAAGATGGGTAACGGATGGCAGTACGTTTATACAGCCAATAAAATTCGTGGTTTCAAACAAACTCATCAACCCAGTCCATGGATTAACGACTATGGCCAGTTTTCTATCATGCCCGTTGTTGGCAAGCCGGAGTTTGATGAAGAAAAACGTGCCAGCTGGTTTTCACATAAGGGAGAAGTAGCCCGTCCGCACTATTATAAAGTATACCTTGCCGAACATGACGTTGTTACTGAGATGACTCCAACGGAGCGTGCGGTTCTTTTCCGCTTCACCTTCCCGGAGAATGAACACTCCTACATTGTTGTAGATGCTTTCGACAAAGGTTCATACATAAAAGTATTACCTGAACAAAACAAAGTTATTGGTTATACAACCCGTAACAGTGGCGGTGTTCCTCAGAATTTCAAAAATTATTTCGTTATCGAATTCGATAAACCTTTCACATACAAGGCTACCTTTGCCAATCAATCTCTAAACGAAAATGTACTTGAACAAACGGCAGACCACACAGGAGCTGTCATTGGTTTCAAAACCCAAAAAGGAGAAATTGTGCACGCCCGTATAGCTTCTTCATTTATCAGTCCGGAACAAGCGATGTTAAATCTGCAAGAGCTCGGTAACGACAGCTTCAATGCGCTTGTGCAAAAGGGTAAAGATGCCTGGAACGAAGTTTTGGGTAAAATAGAAGTGGAAGGTGGAGATCTCGACCAGTACCGCACATTCTATTCATGCCTCTATCGTTCACTTCTTTTCCCACGTAAATTCTACGAGTTGGATGCCAATGGTAATCCTGTTCACTACAGCCCATACAACGGTGAAGTACTACCGGGCTATATGTATACGGATACTGGATTTTGGGATACATTCCGTTGCCTGTTTCCTTTTCTTAATCTGATGTATCCATCCATGAATAAAGAGATGCAGGAAGGTCTCATCAACACATATAAAGAAAGCGGTTTCTTCCCCGAATGGGCAAGTCCGGGACACAGGGGTTGCATGATTGGAAACAATTCCGCTTCGGTACTTGTAGATGCATATATGAAAGGTGTAAAGGTAGATGATGTAAAAACGTTGTACGAGGGACTCATCCACGGTACCGAAAATGTTCATCCCCAAATATCATCCACAGGCCGCCTGGGACACGAATATTACAACAAACTGGGATATGTGCCCTACGATGTAAAGATCAATGAGAACACGGCCCGTACGCTGGAATATGCATACAATGACTGGTGTATTTACCAGCTTGCCAAAACACTAAACCGTCCTAAGAAGGAACAAAAGCTTTTTGCACAGCGTGCCATGAACTACCGTAACGTGTTCGACAAAGAATCCAATCTGATGCGCGGACGCAATGAAGACGGTCAGTTCCAATCTCCTTTCTCACCACTGAAATGGGGAGATGCATTCACCGAAGGCAATAGCTGGCACTACTCCTGGTCTGTATTTCATGATCCGCAAGGATTAATAGACCTTATGGGAGGTGAAACATCATTTGTCAATATGCTGGATTCCGTGTTTGCCGTTCCTCCCTTGTTTGATGAAAGCTATTATGGACAAGTGATTCACGAAATACGTGAAATGACAGTTATGAATATGGGTAACTATGCACACGGCAATCAACCCATTCAGCATATGATCTATCTATATAACTATGCCGGACAACCTTGGAAAGCCCAATACTGGTTGCGCCAGGTTATGAATCGCATGTACACTCCCGGTCCTGACGGTTATTGCGGAGATGAAGACAACGGACAGACATCGGCATGGTATGTGTTCTCTGCATTAGGCTTCTATCCTGTATGTCCCGGAACAGACGAATATGTACTTGGCGCACCGTTATTCAAGAAAGCAACTCTCCATCTGAAGAATGGCAACAATCTGGTAATTGATGCCCCTGACAACAATAATGATAATATATATATAGAATCACTCCTGTTTGATGGTACTGACTATACAAAGAATTACCTGAAACATGGAGATATACTCAAAGGTGGAGTCATAAAATGCAATATGGGCAGTCAACCCAATTTGCAAAGAGGTACGCAACCTGCTGATTTCCCTTACTCCTTCTCAAAAGAGAAAAAGAATTAATAACTCATCCGAACTAAAACTATCGGTCCACGTGTAATATCACAGCGATAGTTTCTATTCACTCCCTTTACTCTCAAACGTTTTATGACGCTTGCAGGTAAAGGGAGTGATTCGCATTATACCTTATTGTTGTTTCAATGCTTTGAGAATTTTGTTTCATCGTATTGAAACAACTTTCTCAACCTATTGAGAAAAGTTTCTCAACCTATTGAAACAAAATTCTCAGACTAATGAAACAGAATGAAACAATGCAAGACCAAACGTATCTCCCGTTAGGAAAAGCCATATTATATAAGTTCTGACAGCCGGAGACCCCATATCCGGACAAAAACAAAGTTTATTAAAAAAAACACAGATTTACAGTAAGTGTTATTTTCGTCATTATTGTTTCATATATAAACGGGGATAATAATACCTCTAAGGATTAAGATATAACAATTGTATAACCATTAAATTTTTTGTATGAAAAGCAATCATTCTTTTCGAAGCTCCAAATTATGCCGAGCTTTATTGATTCTTTTACTCATGGTAGTTCCGGTGCAATGGAGCATGGCTCAGTTGAACCTTAATACACCTCATACTACCTTAAAAAGCATTATTCAACAGATCCAGGCACAATCAAAGTTTCAGTTCTTTTATGACGATAAACTGTCTGATATTTCAGTAGAACCGTTGTCATTAAAAAACGCAGCTGTAGAAGATGTTTTGAACCTGGTACTGAAAGGGAAAAATATTACTTTCAAAATTGAAGACAATATTATCTATCTTTCTGAGAAAAAGGATCAGAACAACAAAGAACAACAAACCGGAAAAGAAAAACAGATCAGCGGACAGGTCGTTGACGAATCCGGTGAGCCACTGATCGGGGTGAATGTACTGGTAAAAGGAACCACAAACGGAGTAATTACAGATTTTGATGGAAATTACGCATTAGTAACCAATGAAGTAAACCCCGTTATCACATTTTCTTATATTGGATATAAGTCACAGGAGATCCCGTTCAAAGGACAGAATATAATCAACCTGACTCTACAAAGCGACACCCAGATTATTGATGAGGTAGTAGTGACCGCTTTGGGCATCAAACGTGAAAAAAAGATGCTTGGGTACGCCGTTCAAGACGTAAAAGGGGATGCGCTGACATCTACCGGAGATGCTCAGGTAGCCAATGCCCTGCAAGGGAAAGTAGCCGGATTATCTATCAACTCATCTACAACAGGTCTTGGCGGCTCTGCCAAAATCACCATCCGTGGTAACTCTTCTTTAGCAGACAACAACCAACCTCTCTGGATTGTAGATGGTGTACCTTTCACCGAAGAAAGTTATTCGGGTGCTTCAATGTATGGTGGAGTAGACCGTGGTAGCACTTCATTCGACATCAACCCTGAAGACATTGAATCCATTTCCGTATTAAAAGGACCAAATGCAGCAGCCCTCTATGGGTCGCGTGCCGGTAATGGTGTGATCCTGGTTACAACCAAAAAGGGAACAAGGAAAGACGGATTTGGTGTCAATTATTCCGGAACTTTCACATGGACGCAGGTTGCTGATGAGTTGGAACGCCAAAAGAAATACGGACAAGGAAATAATGGTGAATATTCACCTCAATCGATATATAGCTTCGGTTCTGAATTGGACGGAAGTTTAAAGACAGCATGGAACGGTGCAGAAATACCCTATTTGAACTATGGCAGTAAAATGAAAGACTACTTCAACACCGGTTTTTCACAAAACCACAGCGTAGCCATTGGAAACATGAAAGAGGATGCACACTTCCGTACCTCCTTCGGATATTCAAATGCGGATGGTATGTTCACCGGAGAATCTTTGCGCAAAATCAATATCGATCTGAATGCAGGTATGAAAATGAACAAATATCTGTCAATGGATGCCAAAGTTTCACTGTCAAACACGAAAGCAGAAAACCGTCCGACTTATGGTGCATACGGAGAAGTTTCGCAATTGCTCCTTGTACCCAATAACATACGCCTTTCTGACTTGTCACAATACTCAACCCCCGAAAAGTTTCATGTGAACTGGACTCCTCCTACCACTGAGTACCTGAATCCATATTACGTGAACAAACAGCGTCAGAATCAGGATGAACGCTGGCGCGCATTCGGTTTCTACAACCTGAAACTGAACTTTACAGATTGGTTGTATCTCTCTGCAAAATACGCATTTGACTATTATCGTACCCGCATTGTAGAATCGGATCTTTCCAACGGTACGAAATATAATACAATGCAGGAAATAGAAGAAGACCGCCTGACTCGCCAGGAAGAGAATCACTTTGAATCGAATGCAGAATTTCTGCTGATTGGAAACAATAAATTCGGTGAAAAATTCCAGCTTAATTACATGGCGGGTGCCAACTTTATGTACAGTGACCAGAATATATACGGTGGTGATGTAGAAAATATGACCTACAAGAACCAATGGTACTGGAACTTTGCCAATAATATCAACAACGTAACAGAAAACGGTTGGCGCAGAGCTACCAATTCTGTATTCGGTTCTGTACAGATGGCTTACAATGAGTATGTATCTCTGGATATTACAGCCCGTAATGACTGGTCATCAACATTGCCAAAGGATAATAATTCTTACTTCTATCCCTCCTTCAATCTGGGATTTGTTGCATCCGAATTTGTCCGTACACATTGGAATAAAATGCCCGAATGGATAACTTTCGCCAAAGTACGCCTTTCAGCAGCTAAGGTAGGTAAAGACGCTCCTCCATACGCAATTTATAACCGATGGGAAGGTGGATATCTGAAAGGACAGGCTACAAAACCGGAATTATCATCGACCAAGGCCAACAACAATCTGAGACCTGAAACATCCTGGTCTTACGAAGCCGGGTTAGATATGAAATTCTTAAATAATCGTTTAGGATTCGACTTTACCTATTATTATACCCGAACTACTGACCAGATTATGACGATTCCGGAAGCTGCTCCCTGGAAGCTCCGCTGGATCAATTCCGGATTAATCGTCAATAAAGGTGTCGAAGCCATGATCTATGCGACTCCTGTACAAACAAAAGATTTCACATTCAATCTGAACGTAAATCTTTCTCACAACACATCGACTGTAAAGGAACTGAATGAAAAGAAAAAGCATATCTATTTTGAAGGCGATCAATTCATGCCTGTATATGTGGGTGCAGTAGAAGGAGGCAAATTAGGCGATATCTATGCCAAGCGAATGTATAAAAGAGACGAAAACGGTCAGATAATAATGAAGAACGGAGTACCTGTATTTACAACAGATGAGCAGTACAGCCTCGACCATCCGATTGGTAACATACAGCCGGACTTACTAATGTCTGTAACTCCCAGCTTCACTTATAAAGGCTTCACCCTGTCGGCTTTATTCGACATGAAATTCGGAGGAGATGTGGTTTCCGTATCCGAAGCAATCGCTACCAGCCATGGTATTTCCAAACGTACGGAACAAAGAGGCGAACTACTATTGCCGGGAGTGAATGAAGATGGTACTGTCAACACACAAAGAATTGATGCCCAACTATTTTATCAGGCAGTAGGCGGACGTCAGCAGGCTGTTGCAGAAGAATTTGTTTATGATGCATCTTTCATTCGTCTGAAAGAAATTTCATTTGGATACTCTTTCCCAAGCCTACTTTTAAGAAAAACGCCTGTTTCCAGTCTGAGAGTATCATTCGTTGGACGAAATCTGGCATATCTGATGAAACATACCCCCGGAACAAGCCCGGAAGGTGGATATGACACAAGTATGTTCTCACAGGCACTTGATTTCTCGTCACTGCCCTACTCACGTACTTTTGGTTTCAGTATCAATGTTGGTTTCTAAAATTCTAAAAACAAATAGTTATGTTACAATATAAATCCAATTTAAAGAAGTTACTCATCGCTTCTATACTTTTCCCGGTATTAACAGGTTGTCACGACTTCTCTGACTTAAATCAGGATCTGTACAATCCTCCCTACGTGGAAGGACAAGAACAGCCAGACCCGGATCCCGAACCAGAACCGGAGGGAAAATATGCAGACTTAAATATTAACTATAAAATATCAGACGAAGATATCCAGCAGTTAAAAGAAGGACAGGCCAATGCAGGAACAATTTTCAGCTCATTGACCTATGAGGGTTGCTACAACGACTATCAGATCACAACCAACCTGACACATGATATGTACAGCGGATACATAGCCAACAATAATCCTAACTTCAGGTTTAACTCACCAAACTATGCTTATACAGATGGCTGGTCGGCAAAACGTTGGGATCATTTTTATGCGGACAGAACCGTACGTGAATACTCTCATCTACTGAAAACTTTTAAATTCGTAGACTACGAAAAATATAAAAACGCATTTTATATTACACGTATATACTGGGCGTTTCTGGCATCTATGCAAACTGATACCTATGGAGATATTCCTTTGTCGGCCTATGTACAGGCCAAAGTGGTAGAAGGAGATGTCCCCTATGATACTCAGGAAAAAGCATACGATATTATATTCCGTTTATTGGAACAGGCAGTAGACAGTATTGTACCCAATGCGTGTGCATTCAAATTCAACCCAGCCGACGATAAATGTTATAGCGGGGACGAAGAAAAATGGCTACGTTTTGCCAATACCCTACGTTTACGCCTGGCACTCCGTATCTCTAACGTAGATCCCGAAAGAGCCCGTCAGGAAGGAGAAGCTGCCATGAGCAACTCATGGGGATTGATGCAAAGTGATGCCGACAATATGCGCACTGTTCCACGCCATGCACCGGTTGAACAAGGAGGAATCAATGACGGTGGTCAGGAGAATGTTCTGGCAATGTGCAGTTTTGCATACAATGGAGATTGTGTTTTGGCTAAAGATCTGGAACTGGGATACAAAGAACAAAGTTCCGGAGGTACCAAATATGTTATCATTGATATGGCAACCGGTCCGCAGGAAAAGGTAATAGATCCACGTTGTGCAATATCATGGTGGAGACCAACACCCCTGGATGAACTGAAGAACAATATGGAACGGCCTTTTGATGACTTCACAGGATGTGAAATCGGAAGCTATAATATCAGCCATACAGAAACCGTAGCAAAATACAGTGTTACCCGTACAGATATAAAGAACTCAAAAGTACTTGATCCTCTGAAATGGTTCAGTTATGCACGTGAATCAGTGTGGTTGAGCTATGCCGAACAACAATTCCTGTTGGCAGAAGCCTCCCTGAGAAACTGGTCGGGTGCCGGCAAATCACCTCAACAGTATTTTGAAGACGGCATACGGGCATCTATGAATTATTACAAAATATCATCTGCCGATACAGAAAGTTATATTAATGGTCTTAAAATTTACGGAAGCGATGTAGAGAACCCATTTACGACCAACAACAAAGAAGGTATGCTGGAGCAGATTATCACTCAAAAATGGTTAGCAGTTTTCCCTAATGGCAATGAAGGATGGGCAGAGTTTCGCAGAACAGACTACCCACGTCTTAGAAACATTCTGAACAACAACTCCGAAGATGTACCTACCGGGAAGTTTATAAAGAGAGTCCTATATCCATATAGTGAAAAAGACAATCCCAATAAGCCGGAAAGTAAAAATAAGCAATCGACACGGGTATGGTGGGATATTGCCGATACTAACAACGACAGAGGGGAAAGAATGACTCCCAATAACTTTCGCTAATAAATAAAAAAAGTCCTGCTTTGCTATTAGGTAAGGCAAAGCAGGAAACAAATAATCAATACCTATTATTAATTTCTTAATTTAAGTATTATGAGCACCAAAAGATTACTCTCTGCATTAATCATGCTATTTGCAGTATTTTGTGTAGCCGTGGCACAACAACCGTATGGTGGATGTTGGCATCCGGATAATATTAAAGACTGGTCACCGGAAAAAGATCCGGATGCCAAGTTCAACCGCAGCACAGTACCTTTGCAACCACGATTCCTCGATGCCTCCATCAAAGCAAATGCCAACCAGCATACAGAAGGAAAAGTTGCAGCTTGTCTGACAATGAATCCGATGTGTAGCCAGACTCCGTCACAGGGAGCCGATAACTTCATTGGTTATAACCCAACTTATTGGCAATACATGGACCTGCTTATCTGGTGGGGTGGTTCTGCAGGTGAAGGTATCATCATTCCTCCATCAGCACCTGTTACTGACATAGCACACTTAAATGGTGTCAAAGTGTTGGGACAGTTATTCTTCCCTCCCGGAGCATTCGGAGGACAAGTTGAATGGGTAAAACAAATGTTAACTAACGAAGGTGGCACATATCCATACGCTAAGAAGATGTATGAAATTGCTGCTTACTATGGTTTCGATGGTTGGTTTGTCAATGAAGAAACCGGCGGCGGTAGTTCTTCTGAGTGGACTGCATGGGTTGATTACTTCAATCAATGTGCCCAGGAAGGCGGTCATCCGGAAATGGAAATTCAATGGTATGACTGTGGAACTTCAATCGGAGGCTATGGAGATATGATGAAATTACATAATACATCTTATTTCTTGAATTACGGTAGCCCTTCAAGCAGCAACATATCTTCACAGATGGCAGCTATGGAAGGATTAGGTTTCTCTAAAGAAGAGTGTTTCAGCAAACTGTATTTTGGTATTGAAGTAGCACAAGGTGGTATGAACGGAAATGCCAGTTATTTCAAGAATCTTTTCCCGGCAGATAAACATAATGGTTCCATAGACCTTTTCAATCCGGAAGAGCCTATCTGGAAAGAAGTCGTAAAAGATTATCTGGGAACAGCAGATGCTTGCGGTACAAAAGCATATACGGCTATGAATAAAGTATTCAGCAATGAATCTCGCTACTGGACCAATGAGCAACATGACCCCTCCAATACAGCCGCACGTGATGGTGGTTACTTCCCGGGATTTGCAAATGCACTTATCGAACGTTCTACTATTCAGAATTTACCGTTCATAACTTCATTCAGTGCCGGTTTAGGAAAACACCGCTTCGTTAACGGAGAGAAAAAAGGAACACAAGACTGGTACCATCGGGGTATGCAGGATATCATGCCAACATGGAGATGGTGGGTAGACGTAGCAGCTGATCGTAAAAACGACCTTGCTTTTTCACTGAACTGGGATGATGCCTACAATATGGGAACAAGTATCAATGTTAAAGGTACCTTAGCTGCCAATGTTGATTACCTGACCCGCCTGTATAAGACAAAATTATCAATATCCAATGGCGATAAATTGCAGCTCGTATTCAAAGGCGCAACGGCCTCAACGATACAAGTAAAACTTGGGGTTGCAGAAAACAACAACGAATTTACTACATTCAACTTAGGATCAGCCACAACATCCAACGGTTGGAATGTGGCTACAGTAGACCTTTCGTCACTGGCAGGAAAGACTGTTTCAGTTATCGCATTGAACTTTAAATCTGCTACCCAACAAGCTTACGAACTGACATTAGGACAATTAGGTATCTTGCCAGCAAACTATGCACCGGCTTCAACCCAAATATCCAATCTTACTATATTGAATGAACTGACACAAGATGGTGGTGACATTCGTGCCGTATGGGATGCCTCAACTTCTAAAGATGTACACCATTACAATGTATACATGACTCGTAACGGAGAGAAGAAGTTGGTTGGTCAAACTCGTAACGAAGGATTCTATATTTCTAAGTTTGCACGCACTTCCATCGAAGAAAAAAGTGTTACAGTAGCAGTAACAGCTGTAACGAATGACCTTAAAGAAGGCAATGAAATAACTACAATTGTTGAGTATCCTGCTCTGGATAAGCCGGTAGTAAGCCTGAAGGCAAGCAAAACATTGTTAAACGCGGGCGAAGAGATTACAATTACAGCCAATGCCACTAACTTCCCGGAATCTTACCAATGGACTATTCCTGAAAACACAGAAAAAGTATCTCAGGAAGATAATACGCTAACACTGAAATTTAATAAAGAAGGCATATACAACATCACTGTAGCAGTCAGCAATAGTGAAGGAACAACCGAGAAAACCGTTCAGAATCTGATTGAAGTGTCAGACGCCAAAGCGGGAGCATTAAGTATTATTTCGGTTGGCAAAACAATTCATTCTGCCAGCGGTTCGCTTCCTCCGGAAGATCCTACAAACTTGATTGACGGAGTAGAAGTACCTGGTAGTACCAGAGATAAATGGTGTATTGGTGGCAAGAAAGAACATTGGGTAATTATCGACCTTGAAAAGTCCTACCAGATTTACCGTTTCCGTATATTCGACTGTGGACATAAAGAAAATTATTCTGACAACTTCAAGAACTTCAGGATTTGGGTAAGTAATGATGCTGAAACATGGACCGAACCGGTAGTAGACGAAAAGGGACGTCCTGAGAACACTAAAGATGATTACATTGCACCAATAGTAGGGCGTTATGTAAAATTCATGCCTTACGATGAGGATGCCCCAATCACAATACGTATATGGGAATTCGAAGTATTCGGTCTTGAAGGTGGTCCGCTCTTCTCTTTGCCGGCAGATAAGACAATAGATATCAATACCACTGAAGATATAGAGATAAAATATGATTTGAACGGAGACGAAGAAACAGATAACTTTGGCGTAAAAGTATCCTCAGACAACGAAGATATTGCAGCTATAAGCGACTTCAATATAAACAAAGCAACTCAGACAGTTACCTTTAAACTTACTGCCAAGAAAATGGGTGCAACAAACCTCTCTGTGAAAATGACAAATGGTGAATGGGAAAACGAAAAGATATGCAAAGTTGAAGTAGAGGATCCGGCATATACCAATGTATTATCCGGAAAAACAGCTTCGGCATCATACTGGTATTACGGTTCAACCTGGCAAAGTGCAGATACACCAGTATTAACAGACAATGATCTTTCAACAACATGGGATGCTTTGTGTTACACAAGTGGCGAGAATGTAATTATCACATTTGACTGTGGTGAAATATATAACTTCGCAAAAGTAGCCTTTAAAGCACAGCAGATAGCCTCAGCTATAAAAGTGTATATTGGAATCAAGAACTCGGATGATTCTTATGAATTAGCTGCAAACTACACTCCTACCAGTGAGGTTTCAAGTGTAATGACAAACGATATGTTCGGAAGATATCTGAAATTGGTTGTAACCGCACCAGCGTATGCTTACTTCAAAGTAGCAGAAATAGAAGCTTATGGCAAGTTGTATGAAGGTGAATTACCGGAAGAACCTATCTTTGCATCCATCAATATAAATTCTGGTTTCAATGTAGACGTAGTGGCAGAAGCAACTCCTGTATCCGGTCTGTTCAGCGATGGACTCGATGATCAGGGATGGATTCTCTACGGAGCAAACGTACAGGACGAAGGCTCATTACCCGCTAATGGTGCCGTTACATCTAAAAATGGTATTGAATACCAGCTGGCAGATTATACACAAAATAATGCAACACTCTTAAAAGAAGCAAATAGTGCAACATTAGAGTTTGAAACGGAACAAAGAGCCAACAGTCTTTACTTCTTGGGTATTAGTGCCAATGGTACATCTACAGTATCAGTGACAGCGAACTACACAGACGGTACATCGGCATCAGCAGGTAGTATTACTATCGGTGACTGGTTCGGAAGTAATGAATCTACAGTGGGTGTTTATGGTTTGGGACGTGTTGGTACAGGTATTACATCGGAAGCAACTGCCGATAAGATTGATACCCGTTATCAGTTCCGTTTATTCGAATGTCCGGTTCAGGTAGATCCTACTAAGAAAGTTCAATCAGTAACATTAAATAAAGTAAGCGGAGGATATCCTGCAATTTTCGCTATTGCTAAAAAGGAGATACCAGTAGGTACAGGTGTTGAAAACAACACCGAATCGGGCAAAAATGGTTTGAACATTTATCCGACTCCTGTACGTAATGGAGAAACTTTATATGTTGAATCTGCTGATGCAAGATCAATTCAATTAGTAACCATGCAAGGTGCAGTATTGTTGCAGAAACAAGCAACAGAAAATGTAACAGAACTCCCGATAAACGGAATTGCACAGGGTATTTACCTATTGATAGTAACTGGCAATGATGGTAGCCAAACAGCTAAAGTGGTCGTCAAATAACCTTGATTGATTCTTTAAAAAAAATCATTTTTAGTAAAGAGACTGTTTCATGCGTTGAAGCAGTCTCTTTTGATTTCTCCTTGCTACTTTATTCTTATTTTTGATAGTTTAAACATAATATATCATTCACTATGAAAATACTTTATGCCATCGTATCTGTCACATGTTTTATTTTTAGCGCATGTACACCCTCTTGCTCTTCTGATGTTTCTTCACCGGATGGAAAGATCAGGTTATGATTCAGTCTGACTAATGACAAACAAATGACCTATCAGGTTACTGTTAATGACACTCTGGAAATTATCATGGCTAAAGGAGGAGGACAGGCCATAACATTTATACCTGCTTTATAAATTCAACCTGTAAAATAAGTAGTATTTCAAATTTAGTTCATACTATGTGACAGCGTTTTATTGAAACGCAAATGATCACAGATTTTCGCAGATTAAATGGCTGCGCTATACTTGAGAGATGATATGCTTTGCGTGGATCTGCGATAATCTGCGTTTCAATAATAGTATCATATAATTTTGAACGATTACTTATAAAAAAAATTCTCTTATAAGTCTTCGAGATATATTTTATATCCCCTATACACTCTGGTACCTACCGGACATTCCACAGTACATTGAGATGTCACATCTTCATACAATTGCAAAGCATTCGTATCAGTACTACGTGTTTCCGGTTCTTCCCTTATAGATGTCGTAAATTGATATTCCTTATCATCAAATATAAAAGAGAAGCCCATTTTTTCTTTGTCATTCACCATTATCAATTTCCAGCTATAGCTACCGATAGCGGGAGTTTCTTTAAAATTTTCATGATAAACACGAAGTAGCCCTTCATCCCTCCATGTTTCAAATTTCCCAGACACCAATTCAAAGCCACCATTAATTGCAACCGGAAAAGTCTCTTTCATTCCATCGGCTATTTCAACTTTTTTTTCATCCGTCACCTCTCCATTGACAATGATTCCTTGAGCATTCACTACCATCCTCTTTCCATACTCTCTGACTTTAACTTTCAGTACAGCAGTCTTACCATCGCCATCAGAAATGATTATCGTTGCTTCACCCAATGTTTTAGGAGTAATTTGTAATCTCTTGTACTTCTCAGAAACAGTCATTACAACAGCAACAACTGCTTCATTCGTATTACCGGCTATTGAATAATCTCCGTTCCCACCATCAATGCCAATAATTTCCCCCTCAGGTTTTATTGGATAAAGACTTACAGAAGAAATCAAATTAGCACATGTTCCAGTCTGATATATAGGAGCATCACCTGTAAAAAAAACAATATCACGTTTATCATCACTACACGAAGCTATACTCAAGCCCAACATAGCTAACAATAGAATAGTATAAATGTATTTCATCTTTATATAAAGAGTTTAGTTAGTCATTAACAGCTAAACGTACTTTCTGGGCACGTTGTACTAATTTTATAGCAGGATAATCTGCTCTATACCGGTCAGTAACATCTTCCACCAAATAAAATGGAATCCGGTTTTCTGTGCGGGTGACCTCTTGAGACCCGGTTTTACTATACATTACCATATAATGAATGTTTTTCCCACCAAAAGTCAAATCATAATATTCATGATCACACGTAAAAGTACCTTCTTCCATCTTTCCATCCGGTGTACAGACTGTCAGTTTTCCTTTTTTCTTTTCTGAATAAGTTAAACGATAATAACCACCCTTTCTCAGAAAAACATCATCATAAAGATGCTCGACAATAAGCAAACTATCTTCCTTACTCACCCCTTCTATATGATTCAGCTCTCCACTCCATACATCCAATGTACGTACCGAAGTTCCTACAGTGACGGGAATATATATTTTATCACCTTTCTCACTGGATACAGTCACAACCGCCTTCCCTTGTTTTAAAGGATATACTGATAAATAAGAGTAAGATGCGCCTTCCGGAATTACCTTTTCTGCCTTAACAACAGCCTCATCACTGGAAACTACTGTCCAATCGCCACCGTCCTTTACTTCTAAAGCTTCAAGACTAAGAATTCCCAAATCCAGACTTGCACAAGGTTGATAACCGGAAATCACTTGTCCGCCCAATGGCCGAAGAACCTGAAACTTCTCATCATCCTGACAAGAGACCAAAAGGAGGGAACAGAGAAAGAGTAATAGTTTTGTCTTCATAAAAGTTATAGTTTTAGTTATTTACAAACAAAAGTAATTGTTTCGTCTGTAAATCGTACAATCAAACAATTTGTTCTTTCGGGTAATTAACTAAATACAACGTTTGGGTGGCACGCGTAAAAGCAGTGTAAAGCCAACGAAAATAATCAGGTGTCAAATACTCATCCGTCATATATCCCTGATCTAAAAACACATTCTGCCATTGCCCACCCTGCGCTTTATGACAAGTAATTGCATAAGCATACTTCACCTGCAAAGCATTATAATGTGGATCCATCTTCATTTTCTTCATACGGTCACGTTTGACAGGAATATCCGCGTAATCTTCAAGAACACTGTAGAATAAACGGTCATTCTCTGTTTTCGGTAAAGCCGGAGCATCCGAATGGAGGGTATCCAACAACAAATTTGCTTCCAGCTCAAAATCCTCATGGTCCGGAAAGGTCAACACGACTTCTGCAAAACGAAAATCATACAATTCGCGCGTACGACGTACACGACGAACAACAGCAATCTCTCCATTTGCTATAAAATCCATTTCCTTACTTTTTTCCGTCCAATAATAGTTATTCCTGGCTATCATAAGCATATCACCGGTATTCAACTCATCCTCCCGATACAATATCTGTGCCCTTATACCTTTATTATATATATTAGCCCGTTTATTGGAACGGCAAACGACAATCGTTTCATCCATACCATCCCGTTCATAACAAGCAGTAAGCGTATCGATCAGCTCTCCCCCCGGAACCGTCCTTATATCAGCAAAACCCGAAATCCGGATTTTAGGAAGAGAATTACATTCATCTTTCGCTATTAATTCACGGAGACGGGTGGCATTCCATAAAATACCAGAATCCTGTACCTGTCTCACTACTTGTGTCAAATCCACCTCTCGCACTTCAAGGCCATATCCTTTCAATGCATTTGTGAAAAGTGCCGGACTTTGCTCTTCTCCTACAGGAGGAAGCTGGGCCGTATCTCCCATCAATAACAAACGACAACCTGTACCAGAGTAAACAAACTGTATCAGGTCGTCCAGTAAACGTCCTGTACCAAACATAGCTCCTGACAACCCTTCATTAGAAATCATAGAAGCCTCATCTACTATAAATAAAGTATGTGTAGCAAGATTGTCATTCACAGAGAAATTACTTATTTCATTCGAAAAAGACTGTTGCCTGTATATCTTTTTATGAATTGTAAACGCAGGGTGTCCTGCATAAGCAGAAAATACTTTAGCAGCTCGTCCTGTAGGAGCCAATAAAACTGATTTTTGCTGTAACTTATCCATTGTTCTCACCAATGCTCCCACCAATGAAGTTTTACCAGTTCCGGCATACCCACGAAGTACAAACACGGCATCATTGGTCTGAGAAAGCAGAAACTCTGAAAGAGATTTTACAGCTATTTCTTGTTCAAAAGTTGGTTCATAAGGAAAATTTTCCTTAATTTGCCTTTCTAAATAGTTATTTATCATTTTTGTACGAGAAAAAAGTTCCCGGAACTATAGAATTTAGATTTATTTATTTTAATTTTGCGATGCGAATATAACAACTAAAAAACATATTTATCATGAAAACAGTATTTAATATCGTATTAGGTCTGTGTGCGCTTGCTTTGATCTATATCTGCTATTCGAGCATCATGGGGCCTATCAACTTTGAAGAAGCTAAGAAGCAAAGAGATCAGGCAGTTATTGCACGCTTGATCGACATTCGTAAAGCACAGATGGAATTTCGTAATCTAAACAAAGGTCAGTATACTGCCAGCTTTGATACATTGATTGACTTTGTAAAGAACAAGAAACTTCCTTTCCTTTATAAAGTTGGTGAGTTGACAGATAAGCAGTTAGACGATGGTATGACAGAGAAAAAAGCAATGGCTATCATCAACAAAGCTAAGAAAACAGGTAATTACAGCGAAGTTGAAAAGATGGGGCTTACAAACTTTAAGCGTGATACAATGTGGGTAGCCGTATTGGATACAATCTATCCGAGAGGTTTCAACGCTGATTCAATGAGATACATTCCTTTTGGAAATGGCGCTCAGTTTGAAATGGCGATCAAGAATGATACAGCTAAATCAGGTGCTCCGATCTTTATGTTTGAAGTAAAGGCTCCATACGATACTTATCTGAATGGTCTTGACAGACAAGAAATTGCTAACTTGAAAGATCTTCAGACTAAGTTAGGTAAATACTGTGGTTTAATGGTAGGTTCTATTGAAAGTCCTAATAACGGTGCCGGAAACTGGGAATAATAAAATAGACTATAGTAAATCGGAACAATATACATTATCCATCCGTCTGAGTACGGATGGATTTTCTTTTTCTATCTATAATCCGATTTACGAAAGTTCACTCTCTTTTTTTGAAAAGGAGATCACCCCTTCATTGTCTCTCACAGCGAATCTAAAGCAAGTCTTTCGTGAAACGGAGTTATTAACCCTACCTTACAAACGGATTAATATCCTGATGGCAGGCAATCGTTTTACTCCTGTTCCTTCAGAGCTTTTCGACAACGAACAAATAGAAACACTGTTTTATCACAATCACCCTAAAAAGGAAAATGAAACAGTGCTCTATAATGTTTTACCAAGAAATAATATAACAATTATTTTCGGAATGGATAAAAGTGCTTTTCTATTCCTTAAAGAGCAATATCCCGAAGCACGATTTTATTCACAAGCCAGTCCATTGAGTGAGTACTTTTCAACCAAAAGCCGGTTGGGCAATAGTAAAAAAATGTATGTATCCTTGCGTAAAGATGCTATTGATTTGTTTTGTTATGAACGTGGACATCTGCTACTGGTTAACTCCTTTGAATGTAAACGTACTTCCGATCGCATTTATTATTTACTTTATGCCTGGAAACAGCTGGATTTTAATCAGGAACGGGATGAACTTCATCTTACCGGTATTCTGGCAGATAAAGAAATACTAATAAAAGAATTACGAAAATACATTCTTCAGACATTCATAATGAGTCCTGAAACTAATATTGATATGCAAGCCCTATTAACATGCGAGTAATCAGCGGAATATATAAAAGAAGAAGATTTGACGTACCACGTACGTTCAAGGCACGCCCCACAACAGACTTTGCTAAAGAGAATTTATTCAATGTACTATCCAATTACATTGATTTTGAAGAAGGAATAACTGCTCTTGACTTGTTTGCCGGAACAGGCAGTATCAGTATAGAATTAGTATCACGGGGATGTGACCGGGTGATCAGTATAGAGAAGGATCGTGATCATCATTCCTTTATCTGCAAAATAATGCAAGAAGTGCAGACAGATAAATGTATCCCCATCCGTGGTGACGTATTTAAATTCATCAACGGAGCACGAGAACAGTTTGATTTTATCTTCGCCGACCCCCCTTATGATTTGAAAGAGCTGGAAACCATACCCGAATTGATATTTAAAAATAATCTTCTGAAAGAAGGAGGGTTATTTGTATTGGAACATGGTAAACAGAACAACTTTGAGGATAATCCGCATTTTATAGAAAGAAGAGTATACGGAAGCGTAAACTTCTCTTTTTTCAGATAAAAGCAAAATAAAGTTTTAAGGCGGTAAGGTTATACAGTAAAAAGAAGGTTTGTACGACAAATGCATAGTTGTCAAAAAAGTAATTACACGTTTTTTAAAGAATACATGTAAGATTAGGACAGGGACACTTAATCCGATGTAACATCTTGATTTATAGCGAATATAATCCTATACTTTAATGATCGGTAAGACTGTACACTTATCCGAGTGTTAATTGTACACTTTTGTCATACAAGAGTGTACAATCTTGACATACTAAAGTGTACACTCTTGCAAAACAGCCCTCTAATGGTTAAAAAGACAATTAACAATATTAACAAACGATACATTTGTCGGATGAGCCTAAAAGAAGAGACAGTGTATATTAAAGTAAGGGAGCAAGCAATCGCACTACTGACTCTAATGCTTTCTGAGGCCAAGGACGTTTCACCCAGTTTTTAAGGAATACCTGAGTACTTTCTCTTTGATCAGTCATGAATATCTCCTTCATCTGTAAAGCAGTCTCCATATCATACATAAAAGCATTTACCTCAAAATTATGTTCAAAACTACGAAAATCCAGATTGGTAGATCCAACCGTAGAAAGCATATCATCTGACACCATTAATTTAGAATGTAAAAAACCTTTTTTATAGAAGTAGACTTTTACTCCCGCCTGAAGCACATCTGCCAAATAAGAGCGAGATCCTAAATGGGTAATCCGGTTATCAGCATGCTCAGGTAACATCAAGCGGACATCTACGCCGGACAATGCAGCTGTTTGCATAGCTGCCAATATTTGCTCGGTAGGAAGAAAATACGGAGTCTGCATATAGAAATACCTTTTTGCACCCGAAATGGCCATCGTCAATCCTTGCATAATCTCTTTCCAAGGACCCACAGGCTCACTCGTCACAATCTGT
This sequence comes from Bacteroides sp. K03, assembly GCF_019734355.1. Taxonomy (NCBI): domain Bacteria; kingdom Pseudomonadati; phylum Bacteroidota; class Bacteroidia; order Bacteroidales; family Bacteroidaceae; genus Bacteroides; species Bacteroides sp. K03. The sequence goes on along the minus strand of NZ_JAASHC010000017.1, from coordinate 43,694 downwards.
ACCAATGAGTCACCATATGAATCTATTTTCGGAAAATACCGGGAGGCAGTAATAAGCGTACGATCCACAAAATACCAATCGAGCAAAAAGGCACTTTGTAAGCCATGCACAGCTTTTCCCTGAAGCATTATGTGAGTATCCCGCCAGATTCCCCAGGACAATCCCCGCATATAACGCTCGGCCAAATTCATACCTCCGACAAAGCCGACCACACCGTCAATGACTACTATTTTCCGATGATTCCGATAGTTCACTCTGCTCGTAAATAACGGGAACCGTACTTTCAGGAAACTACGCACTTCAATACCAGCCTCTCTCATCACTTCAAAAAAAGTATGCGGTACATGCCAGCATCCCACATCATCATATATCACCCGTACTTCCACTCCGGCACGCGCCTTTTCTATCAGTACATCTCTCACCAAACGTCCGATTGAATCATCTTCAAAAATGTAATACTCCATATGAATGTGCCGCCGAGCCTTCTGCAACTCGCGCAACAGAGCCTGGAGTTTAGAATATCCGCCGGTAAATACCTCCACCCGGTTTCCTTCAAAAGGAAGAGCCTGATTGGTATGTTGAAACAATTTAATGAGACGATCATACTCAGCTGGTAATATAGAGGGATCCTGTGCCAGATATTCTGCCATCGGCTTTTTCAGAAGCCGTCCATAACTTTTCTTTCCAATGATACGTTCACGGCGTTGACTACGCCCGAAGAAGAAATAAAAAACCAGACCTACGATAGGAAGGAACATCAAGACCAATATCCAGGCCATAGTCTTTACCGGGTTACGATTGTCGAGTATTACAACAATAATCGTACCGATAATGGCTCCGAAATAAACAATATCGAAAGCCACTGTTGCTATTTGGCTGAATATAAGATTCCAATCAATCATAGTAGCAAATGTAGAGAAAAGGATTGGTATATCAAAGTATATGATTCATTAGATTAGATTCAACTAAGACTTCGGGAATGGAAGCTATAATCAAACAGATAAGAAGCCATAAAGGAACGATGTACGAGATGTACATGTCGTACTGTATGAGATGCACATGTTGAGCAGCTCCACATGTGCATCTGGTACTGCACGAGATGTACATCTCGTACATCGTTCCTCACTAGGGAAAGGAGGACATCTTGAAAAGAAAAACTGGCATTGTATAGAGAAAAAAGGTTCATGGTCCTATAATAGGAACATGAACCTTTTTTCTCTATACAATTACTGTGAACTTAGAAACGGGGGCGCCCTCCACCATAGCCTCCGCCATGACCTCTGCCACCACCAGGTCCCATACCCGGACCACGCCGTCCGGCAGCTTTACCACCAAGCGTATTGAACCGGTAAACAAAGTGCACCATAAAATAACTGCCCAATGTATTGTATTCCGTATCACTCATCTGTGTTTCACTGATAGAACGGCTTAAGTTACTTTGCTGTTTCAATATATCGTATATTTTAAACCGAAGCGTTGCTGAATTATTCTTAAGAAAGTTCTTAGAGATTTGTGCATTCCAGATAAGCTCGTTGTCATTGAATCCTCCGGTATATCCATTCTTAAAACGGCAATTAATATCAGTTGAGATATGAATTTCCCAAGGAAGATTTATATTGGTATCCCCTCCCACATAGTAATCAAATGTTTCACGATTACTATTCTCTTGCTTGCTGTTGCGCACCAGATTGTAATTAACCGATCCATTGAGTGACACATCAAAAAGATCGGAACGATAACTACCATTCAAACGCTGTCCGGCTCCAAAGTTGTGTGTAGTACTTAGCTCCTGATTCGCATCTTTACTTTTTCCCACAGTAGTATAGCTGACTGCATCACTAAAACGGGCATTCGTATTGGTAGATATAATAAACTTTTTATTCTTCAATGGAGTATTAAACGAAAAATATCCCCGGGTATTCCAGTTACCATTCACATTTTCTTTCCTATAAGTACGAGCACCAGTCTGAGGATCATATGTCATCTTGTTAGCCACAGAATTAAGCGTATTAGAATAAGATAAATTAAGATTAAAACTACGCATTGTTTCCGGAGTGAACTTATTATAGTACAACATAAAGTTATTGCTGAATGAAGGTTTTAAGTTCGGGTTACCATAGCGTAAATTCATCGGATCGGTGATATCAATTACTTCCTGCAAATCTTCGATATCAGGAGTATTACTCCGACCGCGATAACGGAATGTGAGCACATGCTGTTTTGTGAACATATAACGGAACATAACAGAAGGAGCCCAATTCAGCACATCTTGTTGAGGTAAATGTTTGTCTGAATTTGGGCCGATAGTTGTTTCACTCAATGAAGATTGAGGAGTAAGCCCAACACCGGCACTATACATCATTTTCGGATGAATACCACGCAGCGAGATATTGGCAGTATGTGTATCATAAAAGTTTTCTACACGGGTACTCAAGTTGTTATCATATCCCCGTTCCAGATACTCCGGATAGGGATAAACATTAATACTATCATAAACTAAAGATTGGGCCAACTGTTTGCGATGAGAGAATTCATACCGAAACTGTAGGAAGTGATTCTTAAATACAGGTTCGGTATAAGAAGCAGATACACTCCAGTTACGACTGTCACTCGTACGATTCGTATATCGGGCAATATCTGAAACACTATCCAGTTCAAAGAATTCTGTACGCGATTCTGAGTAGCTGTCCGTTTCGCCATCGCTATAACCAAAGCGAGCGCCTACATACAGGTTTCTTCCTTTATTGTTTAAGCGACGAAACATCATCAAACTTCCATTCAGTGAATAGTTATCGCTATGTGAAGAGGAAGAAGCTATCTTAGCGTTCACCGGATCATGTACATTGTTCCAAGTGTCCGACCCTGAAGCACTTTCCGAATCAGTTTTAGAATAGCTCGCATTAGGACGAAAGATAATAGTGGTCAATGTATCCGGACGCCATTCCAGACGAAAGTCAGCACGTACATCATGACGTTTACGTCGGGAAGTATTTTCGCTGGCACCATATGAAGACTGCTCTCCAAGGAATGTTTCCGTAGATGTCTTCCGACGAGCATCGTTATCAGAGTAACCATACTGCACATTACCTCCCACCTGTACCTTCTTCGTATCTTTAGCAAAATTAATACCCAACGAACGTGCAGTAGTAATACCCGAACCGGCATTCCCTCCGCTCAGTCCCGCACCGGCATCGCCAAATTCAGAAAATCCTTTGTTATTCGTATTATTGGCCGAACCAATGATAGAGATACTTGCATCATCTTTGAACCGGCTGACCATTGCTCCTGCTTCATAACGTTCTTCGCTACCATAACCGGCTATAAGGTTTCCAATCCAACCTTTTTTCATTCCTTTCTTTACGGTAAGGTCAAGTACGGCTTCTTCTTCACCATCATCAATTCCGGTAATACGAGCCATATCACTCTTCTTGTCATAAGCTTTCACCTTTTCAACCATATTAGCGGGTAGATTCTTCATAGAGACACTTGGATCATCCGAGAAAAATTCTTTCCCATCCACCATGATCTTCTTAATTTCTTTACCATTAAGAGTAATCTTACCATCTTTATCCACTTCAGCCCCCGGTATCTTCTTGACCAGTTCTTCCAACATAGCTCCTTCTGCCACACGATAGGCCGAAGCATTATATTCGGTAGTATCTGCTTTTACTACCACAGGAGGAGCTTCTGCCGTAATGACAGCTTCGCTCAACATCACCGCATCGGGATGCAACGTTATAGTACCCACATTCTTTGCTGGTGCCTTATCCGATAGCTGGAGAGGAAATTCCTGAGTAATAAATCCAATGTAAGAAATTCTCAACACATACTTTCCGGCTTTCACCTTAGGTAATGTGAAAGCACCCTGTTTCTGTGTAGTAATGCCCGCTGCCTGAGTACTATCAGGTAGAGCAAGTAATTGAACCGTTGCCATCTCGACAGGTTCTTTCGTGTCTTCTTCAATCACACGTCCGGAGACGGTGATATTTTTGTTTTGTGCAAATGAGGAGAGGGTACATAGCAGCAACAGTACCATCCAGATAGATAATTTTTTCATCAGCCTATGCGTTTGTAATAATAACAATTGCTTTTTTGACAATTGGCAACGCAAAAGGTTTAATGAGACTACAATTATCTTTTAAATATTTTATCTACCATTGCCTTTTTCATCCCGAATTCAAGGCAAAGAACATTCATAATGAGGAAAGTCAAAAAGGAAGAAGTATCTACCGTTATTAAGTCTCCGGTAGCTACCCGATAAAGCATTCCGCCAAAAACAAACAATACGGTAAAAAAGATAGCATTACGTGTAGCTGAGTTACGTATTTGCTCTGTCTCACGACTCTCACTTTTGGATAAAGCAAAAATAATCATCAATGCACCCACTATCATCAGGAGCTTAGTACATTCCTTGTAAAACAGAAGATTAGTATCAGTCACTTTTCCCATCATCACGAGAATAAAAGGGATAAAAAGAGCGAAGACCAGGATTACATATCCCAGAGGACGGCAATAGACAGGTAGTAATGCTTTCATTGATTTGACGTTTTAATGAGACAAAAGTAAGCAAAAAAAGATATTTTATATACTTTTGCAGTAGAAAAAGCAAATTGAATTATGAGTAAGCAAGAAGTTATCCTATGTAAGAATCTGGAGTTGAGTCTTGGTCAGGCCATAGAGAGGTGCCCGTACGACCGCCTGTTCATCCTGACTGATGAACATACTCACCGCCTTTGTATGCCTCAAATGAAGGAAGTATCTTATCTGAAAGATGCAATCGAAATAACAATTGGAGCGGGTGATATACACAAAACGCTGGAGACCCTGGCTTCCGTATGGCAAGTGCTGAGTGATAAGGGAGCTACCCGGCATTCGCTGCTCATTAATTTAGGGGGAGGAATGATAACAGACCTGGGAGGTTTTGCCGCCGCCACTTTCAAGAGAGGATTTGCCTACATTAATGTTCCTACTACATTATTAGCGATGGTAGATGCATCTGTTGGAGGGAAAACCGGGATTAACTTCAACGGACTAAAAAACGAAGTTGGCGTATTTGCTCCTGCAAACTGCGTACTGGTCGAAACAGAATTCCTTCGGAGCCTGGACACTCAAAACTTTTTCTCCGGCTATGCGGAGATGTTGAAACACGGACTCATCAGCAATACAGCTCACTGGACAGAATTGCTCAATTTTAATACAGAAAGTATTGATTACAGCTATCTGAAACAGCTTGTAGGACAATCTGTACAGGTAAAAGAGAATATTGTTGAACAAGATCCCTTTGAACATGGTATACGTAAAGCATTGAACCTGGGACACACCGTAGGACACGCATTTGAAAGTCTGGCACTCGCAGAAAACCGTCCTGTTCTTCACGGATATGCTGTGGCATGGGGAATTGTCTGCGAACTGTATCTGTCACACCTTAAAGCCGGATTTCCCAAAGACAAGATGCGACAAACCATACAGTTTATAAAGGAGAACTATGGCATTTTCGCTTTCGACTGTAAACAATACGAACAACTTTACGCTTTCATGTTACACGATAAAAAGAACAAAGCGGGAGTAATTAACTTTACTTTGCTGAAAGATATCGGAGATATCAGCATTAACCAAACTGCTGATAAAGATCTGATCTTTGAGATGTTCGATTTCTATCGGGAATGTATGGGAATATAAATTTAATGTATAAGTAAGTTTGCAGTAGTTTACTCTTTCTACTGCAAATTTACCTCTTGATAGGGTATTGTAAACCAGAAAGTGGCCCCCTTACCCTCTTTTGATTCAACTCCAATTTCACCTCCCATACATTTCACAATCGTTTCACCTATTGAGAGTCCCAGTCCAATACCCTGAACAAAACTATTCAGTTTCACAAAGCGTCCGAATATCTTTTTTTGATATTCTTTCGGGATGCCATGTCCGGTATCAGTGACGTAAAAACGAAGCATACCATTATCTAACCGGGAAAAACCAAAATGCACACTTCCTTCAGCAGTGAACTTAATCGCATTCGAGATTAAATTATTCAATACCTGTATCAGCCTGTTACGATCTGCATTAACATAACACTCGGCATGCTGGTCATCAAATTTCAATGATAAATGAGCAGTATTAGCTTTCGGACGAAAAGCTCTTTCCAACTCTCTCATCATGTCATCCAGATAGACATTAGAAGTTACAAGTTCCAATGCTCCTGCCTCAATCTTCGACAGATCAATAATATCATTAACCAATTGAAGCAACAATTGATTATTGTGCTCTATGATACGTAAATACTCCTTACGTTCTTTCTCCGTTTGAACGGTATCGAGTATGCTGGAAAATCCAATAATAGCATTTAACGGAGTACGTATTTCATGGCTTATATTAGCAATAAATGCCGACTTAAGCCGGTTTGCCTCTTCAGCTTTTTCCTTTGCAACAATGAGTTCTTGCTCCATCTTCTTTCTGTCAGTAATAACCAAAACAGAACCGATAAGAGCAAGTGGTTGCCCCTCTTTATCCACCTCATCAACTACAGCCCACGTTTCTACCCAGTCATAGTCTCCTTTTGAAGCTGCAAAAACGCGAAACTGTTCATTCACTTTTTCTCTTTTACCATCCTTCAGTTCCTGAAACAACTTCTTCACACGTTTTATATCCTCACTATGAATACTTTTCATAATTTGTGAAACAGGAACAGCAAAAGCTCCTTCTTTCACAACAAATCTTTCATCGTCTTCAATTAGCTTACTTTTATCAAACCAAACATTATCCTCCTTCAAGCTCCATTTCCAAGGAGTAATATCAGCAATACCAAGTGCCATAGACAATTTATGATTAATCGTTCGTAAGGATTGGCGTGTATGAATTAGTTCTGTAGTATCCATGCAGAAAACATTAACCACTTCCGGAAGATTGGAAACCATAACAAGTACATCATAGTTATGCCCATTCATCGCATGCATTGAAAAAGATACTGGTTTTTGTTCCCGATCGGCCATCCCCATATATTCTTTTAGTTTGGCAAAAACCTCTGAACTATTCAATACACTCCCCCGTTTGTTTAAAGCATCTTCTTTCTTATAAAAATGTCTTTCAAAACTTGGATTAACGTCGCTAATTACATAATCATCAACTTTCCCATCTTCTCCTTTTATCAATCTGCACCTCAGATAAAGAACAGGCATGTCATTGAACAAATTATTGTAATTGCTCATCAGCTGAATCTGCTTTGATTGCATTTTACGAATATTACTCAGAAAATAGATACGTACTAATAAGATAATTATTCCAAAAAGTACACACAGCAATATAGTAGCCAAGATATATTTATTCTTCTCGATAAAACTCACAGGCTTGTAATAAAAAAACGTGTTCGGAGGGCAAAGATCAGGATATAAATTAGCTCTAAGCAATTCTTCATAATTGAAAACCGGCCCGGCATAAACCTTCGTTGCAGGTATATCAGATGCCTTTACTCCACTTAATATCTTATGACTAATATTGGCTATGGCTTTGCTGATATCTTTCGACAAAGAAAAATAACCGCCTAACAAACCAGTCTGCCCAATCATATCAGTCAATGTAAATATCGGTTGTGCAGAATATTGATTTATCCTCTTATAGGTACGTGGTAACAACGCCACATCAGCGGAAGACGAATCATAGTTTTCCCATGCCGAATATAATATTCCCGTATTTTTATCAGCTTGTTTGAGAGAATCAATTACCTCTTTTATATTTTCCTGTCCTTCAGTAAAAAAGCGTAATCGCAAATCCGGAAAATATTTCACCACAGTTTCTGCTACCTCCTGCCGATTTTGAACACTAAACCATCTACGATCTGATATAAAGATCAGCTTATTCATATTCGGTATCTGCTGATACATCAAATCAATTGTTTCTTTTACATAAAACGGTGCATAAACTAAAGTTATATTACGCCCTTTTATAATATTTCGTATTGGTATTTGTTCTTCACGGGTTATAGATGTCTTCTGCAAATAAGCATCAACAGGACCGATGTAGTTTTTCTCTGTAAACAAAATAACCGGTGTATCTTTCCACCGCTCCTCCAACTCTTTATGAATCAGGGCCCATGTATTCCCCCCCATAATAATAATAAGTCTCGGATTACTGTTTTCATATTTAGCAAACAAATCCCTTCGGATTGTATCCATCCGTTGTTCATCATATATCCGCATCAAATTAAGGTTTTCAGATGCTATAGTCATACCTTTATATTCGACAGGCAATTTATATATAAGTTCACTAATAATGTGATTGCTTAAAGGCGAAAGAGCCGAATTAGCATTGATAAAAAGGATACATTCCTCTTTCACAAGCGAACCTACCGCAAATGAATTGAGGAGGAAGAAGTGTAGAAGTACAATTGTATATACAAATCTTCGTTTTAACATAAAATTATCTCTTGTTTGTTTCATTTCTGCATTCTATACTCTAAAAGTGACATTCCGGTATGTTTCCTGAAAAAACGTCCCAGTGACGACTGATTTGCAAAATTTGTCTTAATAGCAATTTGCTGAATATTTAAAGTTGAATTCTTAAGCAAAGCTTTAATCTCTAAAACCATATACTCAATTATCCAATCTTTAGCCGTTTTCCCGCTCACTTCTTTAATAACCGCTGACAGGTATTTAGAAGTTATGCATAGTTTATCAGCATAAAAAGCCACCTCTCTATTCTCCTTATAATATAACATAATCAGTTTAAAGAACTGATTAGCCAATTCTTCTTTACGGGCATCCGGCTTTGTTCCTCCCATCAATAAGGAACTATCAAGATAGGTATTATACAAATCAAGATAAAAGAACCTCAACAAATGTATCAATGCCTCTCTCCGATAGGCAAACTGTTCCCGCTTTACCCGATCAGAAATTAAGTTAAAATAGCCATAAAAGCCAGCAACCTCACGTTCATTTAAAGGAAACCAGAAATGGCTTCTCATATACACAAAAAAATGAGGAGAAAAACGGCGCATCCCACTTAGAATATCATCATAAAAAGTGGACGAAAGATTGAGAGTAAGCGTTAAAAAGTCATCACTAATATCTGTACATGAAATAAGCTGCCCCGGAAAAAAAACAGCCAATTGATTTTCAGACAATAAATGTTCATTATCATGTATATTAATACGTGCGCTGCCCTTCAAACAAAAAACGATCAGCCCTATCTGGGTATAAGAGGGATAAGTAGTCAAAGGAAGATATTTCAAATTTCTACAAATTCTGAATTCTTCACCAAAAGCATTAATCTCTAATATCTCTTTTTTTATTTTGTTTGTCATTTGCCGATTATGTATTAATGCACAAAAATATAATATAACCAACTTTTATATAGCAAAGACCGGAATCTTGGTATTATATTACAGAAAAAAAGTCCACGCTATTTAGATTCTTTCATAAACAAACTGGAACCCTTTAAAGTTTTATAAAGAAACATACTACAGTTTTTTTAGCAACTCCTTTATACTTTAGCAATTGACTCATTTTCAACACACAATAGACTTGAAATAAAATAATTTATTCGATTCCCTTGCTATTTCAAAATAAAGCACTACTTTTGCATCCGCAATTCGGGATGTAGCTCAGCCCGGTAGAGTACGCGTCTGGGGGGCGTGTGGTCGCAAGTTCGAATCTTGTCATCCCGACTGAATTGAAAAAAAGGTTAGTAATTTTATGATTACTAACCTTTTTTATTTAGGCTATTGTATCCGGAAGTGCACTATATAATCTTTGTATATATAACATTCTTTTTAATAAGGAACAGTGCAACTTTCAAACAATTGCTTTTTTCAGACTACTCGTCATGATCTTCGTCTGCCGTTGTACTAAGTACTATACTACGGGCAATATAATTTTCATTGCCTGCTGCATCTGTACAATATACCATTAAATGATAATCTCCCGGAGTTGCATCTGCAGGAATTACTATATCGTGATGATGAATATGTACATTCTTCTTGTTGGAAACGTCATACGAACGGTTAAAAACAAATGGAATTCCTCCTTCTGCTCTGGTTCTTCCATGCGAATGATGATCAAAATTATTATGGATATCTATTTTATAAGATTTCAGCATGACGTCATCCGAAAGATCCATTTCAAAGTGTACTCCTTTTTCCGAACCAATCAACAAAGCTTGCCCCTCGGCAGGCTCATGAAGGTCAATCATCGGTTTGGTTGTATCACTATCTTCCTTATCACAAGAAAAAAATGCAAGAACAGAGATAACTAATATAGTTGTGAAATAAATTTTTGTTTTCATTTTAATAACTGTTTAATGGGTACTTTGATTAATAACTGAAAGTTTCTCCCCGGTTCAGGAATTTCCATCTTCCGGTAAAAACTAAGATGATTGTAATAACGGGTATCGAATATATTCCGGGCAGTCAGAGTTATTTCTACCTTCGTCCCTCCTATCGAAAAATTCAGAGTTCCTCCAAGGTGAAACAAGTTAGCTCCCGGAGTGCGGTCTTCATTACGATCTACACGGTTTTGCGAAGCAACAGATTGCCACTCGGCATAGACTGTAAATAGGTTCTTCTGCCAGGTTAGTACGTTACGCATAGAAGCAGGAGGTGAAAAACTCAGTGGTATATGCTCGTCACAATTATAAGTATAAACATACTCACCGGAAAAACGATAATTCAACCGATGTAGGAAATCGATACTAAACGATGCTTCTATCCCTGCAAACAGAGCTTCTGCACCTGTATACCGATAAATTTGCCCGGCATGAGGCAATACAGACCATTCTCCGGTGGGATGCAGAAAGATATAATTACTGAACCAACTCACATATGGGGAAACAGACACGGATAATCCTTTCTGCTCCAAAAGATAAGAAGTATCCAGTTGCCATCCCTGTTCGGAAGCAAGTGAAGCATCTCCCTGTTCATGACGGAAAGTGCCATGATGTACTCCGTTAGAAGCAAGTTCATTGGCTCCGGGCAAACGAAAGCTACGTCCTAAATTCACTTTTACCAAATGTGCCGGTAACGGATTCCACACTACTCCCAACGAAAGAGAATAGTCTCCGAAACGACGATCGACCTTATGACTATTCCAGCGATAAAAATCCACCTGCTCACTATCATACCCCTGACCCTCCAGATAAGTTGCCAGATAGTTATCTTCATGAGCCGAAATATGAATTGTACCATAATCGTAACGTATTCCTCCCGAAACAGAAAAGGTATTATTCGGACGATAAGTAGTGAGCCATAGCAATCCGGTAGAGAAACGGTGATATTCCGGCAACAGAAAAGAATATCCGGAAATACTGTTCTGCTGATATTGACTATCCCAGCCAGCAGTATGCTCCCAGGAAGGAGAACCAAACAAACGCAGCTTAACCGAAGAGCTAAAAGTATGAAGCATAAAAGCTAATTCTTTATCAGGATCTTTTTCCGGCAGAGGCTGTGTTCCATAATGTGTATGAAAAGCACTCCACTCTTCCCGATGATTGTTCTGATAGCCAAAATCACCGGATAGCAGTATACTTTCCCAAGCATACTGCTGATGGGTGGTAAACTTCAAGTGATTCACTTGGCTAAAAGGCAACTCAATATTACGACTATCCCCATCATCTTGCAGACGGGAAATATCGGGTATACCATGTGCTCCGGGAAAGAAACCATTCTTCTGAAACACATTACTAACCGCATAATCAGACTTATAGTCCTTGTGATGATACTGAGTAAAGAAACTGACATTGCGTTCAAGTCCAGCTGTATTCTTTAGTTTCCGTCCATACAACGGCATCTTTTGAGTGAGATAAATCACCGTATCTGCCGGCACATGATAATCTCCGAAATGTTGCTCAGAATAACGCATTTTCGTAAACCATGCATTCTTCCTGAATCCTAACATAACAGAACCTCCTACCGTTCCATTAACCGACTTTCCCAAAAGTGCCGCTTCACCAAAGAATTGATTAGTCAAGGGAACAACAGCAGGTGTTATATCGATCACTCCCCCCATAGCATCACTTCCGTAAAGAAGTGAAGAAGGGCCTTTCAGTACATTAACGGCATCCACGTTGAAAGCATCCAATTCCAATCCATGGTCTGCACCCCATTGTTGCCCTTCCTGTTTCACACCATTTTCCAATACTACAATCCGGTTAAATCCCATCCCCCGGATCATTGGTTTAGAGGTGCCTACACCGATGTCCATTGCCTGTACACCAGGAATATTGGCCATCGCCTGCATAAGATTACCTGTAAAATTCTTCCGCAAAAAGTCTTTGTTCGCAACATCTACCGTAAGTGCAGTCTTTTTCATCTGATGTTGTTGATACGACTCCGTAACCACCACTTCAGACAAAGACACACTCTTGATTGAATCGGACTTTTGCGCATGGACAGCCAGGGCAAAGCATAGCCCTAACACGCCCGAAATAATTCCGATACGCATCATTTACAATTTATTGTTTATAATACTGTGAAAAGATTATATAGATAATTATGCCATCGGAGGTGCACGCAAATAATGTGAATAAGAAAGCGTATAAGCTATCTTTTCGGGGTAAGTAACACGTTCATAGGAAATGAGCGGTAATATAAGAGTAAAATCAAATGATATGGCTTCCGTAAAAAGAGAAAGAGAAAATTGACAGATAAGACAGTCATCACAAGCATTATGAGAATGGTGAGAATGATGAGTGTCCGAACAAGAAGAAGATACAGCATTATCTTCTCCGTGATGATGGAGTGCCTTCACCACAAAGAAAGGCATGAATGTTGCAAGCAACAACCATGAAATGCAGACTCTTTTTCTAATATTCCTCTTCACCGGGTCTTTGTTTTTAAGTTGATAAGTTATAGGGTTATAAATACATCAATAAGGGAATGTCGCAAAGGTATGTATCCGCCTCTATATATGCAACTATATTGTATATCTTTTCATAAAACAGACCTTATTTTACCAATAGATAGGTATATTAATACATCTACTACCCTGATAGTTGAATTATGCAAAAATAAATCCTTATTTTTGCACATATATTAATCACTATTCGAATTATGACCATGCGTTACAAACTATCAGCTCCCTCTGTAGTGAGGACCACTATACAACTCCCTGCCTCCAAAAGTATCAGTAACCGTGCACTCATCATTAATGCACTGGCCCAGGGGACAACTCCTCCATGCAATTTGTCCGACTGCGATGATACATTAGTAATGATCAAAGCACTGGCAGAGAACAACGAAACCATAGACATCATGGCTGCCGGAACAGCGATGCGTTTTCTTACCGCATACCTAAGTACTGTACAAGGCACACATATTCTCACCGGAACGGAGCGGATGCAACAACGCCCGATACAAATACTGGTCAATGCACTCCGTGAACTGGGTGCACAAATAGAATATGCCGGTAAGGAAGGTTTTCCTCCTTTACGTATTCATGGAACTGAACTAAAAGGCAACGAACTAACCCTGAAAGGCAATGTCAGTTCACAGTATATTTCCGCCTTACTGATGATCGGTCCGGTTCTGAAAAATGGATTACGCCTGCATCTTACCGGTGAAATCATCTCTCTCCCGTACATCAACCTTACATTACAACTGATGAAAGAGTTTGGTGCAAAAGCCGCATGGACTTCGGAAAACAGTATCGAGGTAGCTCCGAAACCTTATACTCCGGTATCCTTTATGGTAGAGAGTGACTGGAGTGCCGCTTCCTACTGGTATCAGATAGCCGCCTTGTCCGAACAGGCAGAAATTGAACTCATCGGTTTGTTCCGTAACAGTTATCAGGGAGACAGTCGCGGAGCCGAAGTATTTTCACGCCTGGGCATAACAACTGAATTTACTCATGAAGGTGTACTTCTCAAAAAGAGCAACAGACTTGTCGAGCAGCTAAACGAAGACTTCGTTGATATCCCCGACCTGGCGCAAACCTTTGCTGTGACCTGTTGCCTGCTCGACATTCCATTCCGATTCACAGGATTGCAAAGTCTCAAGATAAAAGAGACCGACCGTATCTTTGCGCTAAAAGCAGAACTCCGAAAATTGGGATACATACTCCAGGATGCACAAGACAGTATATTGATTTGGGACGGTGAACGCTGCCAACCCGAAGCACAGCCCGTAATACAAACTTATGAAGATCATCGTATGGCAATGGCTTTTGCTCCGGCAGCACTGCGTTTTCCGGAAATGTACATTGCAGAGCCACAGGTTGTTTCCAAATCTTATCCTGCTTATTGGGAGAATCTGAAACAAGCAGGTTTCCAAATAGAAAATAAAGAATGAAACATTACAAGGTTACCTCAATTTCTCATTTCTCTATAATCTGTGTTAATCTGTATCCTCTGTGGTAAATAAATCAGTACCTTTGCACAAAATGAGAGATTTAGAATTATGTGGATACTGATCGTAAGTCTGTTGCTACTCACCCTCGTAGCATTAATTGCCGGACACATCCGCAACAGAAGGTTGCAGAAAAAGATAGAAAACGGAGAGTTGGAAAGCTTTCCCGAAGTGAAAGAAGCAGACATAGAATGTTGCGGACAACATGAAGTCTGCGAAAAAGACAGTTTGCTGGCTGCCGTCAGTAAGGAGATAGAATATTATGATGATGAGGAACTGGATCAATTCATTGGCCGGGCACCGGAAACATACACGGAGGAAGAAATGGAAATGTTTCGTGATGTATTCTATACGATGCAGGAAACAGATGTAGCCGGTTGGGTTCGTAGCCTGCAACTAAGAGGTATCAACCTTCCCGATAATCTGAAAGACGAGGTATTCCTTATCATCGGAGAACGGAGAATGCATCCCTGATTATAATAAGTAGTACCTTTCTGCCGTTATTAATAATTAGTAAGTTAAGTATCTGAATGGATCTGTTACAATATACCTTTTTTCAGCATGCCCTCCTGGGTAGCCTGTTGGCCAGCATAGCCTGCGGTATTATCGGCACTTACATAGTGACGCGCCGGCTGGTGTTTATCAGCGGAGGAATTACACATGCTTCATTCGGCGGTATCGGCCTGGGGTTATTTGCAGGTATATCGCCCATTCTTTCGGCTGCCGTGTTTTCGGTATTATCAGCTTTCGGAGTTGAGTGGCTCAGTAAGCGAAAAGATATGCGTGAAGATTCTGCCATTGCAGTATTCTGGACACTCGGAATGGCATTAGGTATTATGTTCAGTTTTCTTTCACCCGGATTTGCACCGGATTTATCAGCCTATCTGTTTGGTAATATTCTGACTATCACAAGAGGGGACTTGCTAATGCTGGGATTACTGGCTATAGTACTTATCATCTTCTTCTGCCTGTTCATCCATCCTATTATCTATGTAGCATTCGACCGTGAATTTGCCCGCTCCCAGGGAATTCCCGTAGCAGTATTTGAGTATTTGCTGATGATGTTCATAGCACTGACAATTGTTTCTTGCCTGCGCATGGTTGGTATTGTATTGGCTATCTCATTACTTACTATTCCACAAATGACAGCCAATCTGTTCACTTATAGTTTTAAACGGATCATCTGGTTATCTATCGGTATCGGCTTTTTGGGATGTCTGGGTGGGCTGTTCGTTTCTTATCACTGGAAAGTACCTTCGGGAGCCTCTATCATATTTGTATCTATCCTTATTTATGCCGTATGCAAAGTGATAAAAAGATGAATAATATGAATAATGTGCCAATGTGCCAATGTGACAATGTGCCAATTGGCTGCGCTATGATCCGTAAGGTAATGGGCTGCGCTATGATTTGCAAGGTAATTAGCACATTAGCACATTGGCACATTGGCACATTATTTATCATTGGCATATTATTTACCGGCTGTTCTACCAAGAAGAACACAGCGGGAAGCCGTTTTTATCATGCAATGACTACCCGGTATAACGTATACTTTAACGGAAATGAAGCATACAAATCGGGATGCAAAGCTATTGAACAGGGCAACAAGGACAACTATATGGAGATGATCCCACTCTATCCTATTGGCAATAAATCAACTGTGGGAACCGGCAGTGGTGATTTTGAACGGGCTATAGAAAAATCCCAGAAGGCTATCGCAGTACATTCCATCAAACGGAAGCCTCAACGAAAACAGGGCAAACGCTACACAGAGGAATACAAACAATGGCTGGCACGCCGGGAATTCAACCCTTTTCTGCACAAGGCCTGGATGTTAATGGGGAAAGCACAGTTTCAGAAAGGAGACTTTCCCGAAGCAGCTGCAACATTCTCATACATTGCGCGCCTATACACCGGTCAGCCCAAGATTACAGTAGAAGCACGTATCTGGCTTGCCCAGTGCTATACACAGATGGGATGGTATTATGATGCAGAAGATGTTCTTCTAAAAGTAAATAACGACAGTCTGCCCTATACCCTCGCTCCTGCCTATTCACGAACTTACGGGCATTATCTGCTGGGTAGCCAACGCTACCGGGAAGCGATCCCGCATCTGCTTACTACCATTAAAAATGAAAAGAATAAGCGGCAGAAGGCGCGCCAATACTATCTCCTGGGACAAGTATACCAGCTTCTGCAAGATCATGCCAAAGCCTATCAGGCTTACGGAAAGGTTATCAAATTGAGCCCTCCCTACGAAATGGAGCTAAATGCACGTATCCGCCAAACAGAGGCCTTCCCGGTCGGGGAGGTGCGCCAGGCGGCGGAAATAAAGAAGGCGACGGATAAACTGCGACGCATGACGCGGAGTGATAAGAATAAGGATTACCTGGATCAGATTTATTATGCACTGGGGAATATTTACCTGGCGGCGGGGGATACGGTGCAGGCGATTAAGGAATATGACTTAGGGGTGGAGAAGAGTACACGCGGAGGGGTGGAGAAAGGGATTCTGCAACTCACGCTGGGCAATCTCTGCTGGGAGATGGGGCGGTATGTGGAAGCACAAACGGCTTACTCCGACGCTATCGGGTTGCTGGAGAAGACGCATACGCAATATGAAGAGATCACGAAACGTTCTGAAATACTGGACGAACTGGTGCCCTACTCTACAGCTGTGGAGTTGCAGGATAGCCTGCAACATCTGGCATCACTGGATAGTGCCGCACGGATGGTGGTGATCGACACATTGATAGCCCGTGTTATCCGGAAAGAAGAGGAGGCGAAACGGCTGGCAAAAGAAGCCGAACGGGATGCACTGCGTGAGTCTATTGCTGCCGAAAACGCCGCCAATGCCCCACAGCAGCCTACTACAACGCAACCTACAATACCTACGGGAGATGACTCCTGGTATTTCTATAATTCGCAAGCAGTAACACAAGGTAAAGCTGACTTCCAACGGCTGTGGGGACGACGCAAACTGGAAGATAACTGGCGGCGGAGAAACAAAACAGTGGTTGCCCTGGACGATTTCGAACCGATCAACTACGATGAAGCGGCGCTTCCCGCGCAGGAAGATACGATAAGCAATGAAGAGGGCTCTCAGATATCCACGGAGGGAGATGCGGCAGGCAATAAAGAGAATGATTCTCAGCTTCCTGCTGATACGACTTCTACCGCTGCTATCGATGAAAAGAATCCGATCTTCTACCTGCAACAGATTCCGTTGACGGAGGAAGCAATGGCTGCCTCTAACGAAATCTTGTCAGACGGTCTGTTCAACATGGGAATGATATTCAAAGACAGGATGGAGAACTTCCCTCGCGCTGAGCATTCCCTCGGACGGTTGATTCATAACTTCCCGGACTTCGGCCAACTGGATGTGGCATACTATAATCTTTATCTCATGCTGGGACGTATGGATCGCATGGCAGATGCCAACATTTACAAGCAGGAACTTATAGACCGTTTCCCGGATAGCAAGTATGCCAAGATGCTCGCCGATCCTGACTTTGCCTACATCGCCGTACATGGCAAGCACCTGGAAGATTCGCTTTATGCCAATACTTATAAGGAATACATGGTAGGCAATTACAAACAGGTAGTGGCTAATGCGGAATACTCTTTCAATAAATATCCAATGGGGCAGCATCGTCCGAAATTTATGTTCCTGCATGCCGTAAGTGCCTTGCAGGTAGGGGATCAGAAGCAATTCCTGGCCGAGCTGAAAGAGCTTGTGCAACAGTACCCGGAAAATGAGATCACCGATCTTGCCGCCCACATCCTGAAAGGGGTACAGGAAGGGCGTCTGCTGGCAGAAGGCAGTATCTCCTTTGGTAGTATCTGGTCGCGCAGAAGTGCGGAAGACCTGGCAGACAGTACGCGTATAGCCGGAATGGACAGTACGCATGTCTTTACTGCCGAACGTAATACACCTTACTTATTCATACTGGCCTACGAAGAAGGAAAAGTAAACGAGAACCAACTGCTTTACGAAGTAGCCCGTTACAACTTCTCATCCTTCATGGTGAAGAACTTTGACCTCTCCTTCTCCCACGACCGGGGTATCGGACGACTCGTCATCAGTTCATTTGCCAACTATGAGGAGGCACAGTATTACCAACGTCAGCTTTACGCTGACCCACATATGAACGAACGTCTCAGTGGAATGCGGGCCGTCCTTATCTCACAAGCCAATTATGAACTGTTGAACCAATTCTATAGCTTCGACGATTATGATGTGTTCTATAAGAAGACATTCGATCCTTATCCGACAGAGGAAGAAGTACCCATCGATGGAAGTACACTGGATGAACCCTTACTGAACCTTCCACCGGTCGATGGAACCACCCCGGCAGAAGAAGATGAAGGCGAAGAGATACAACAATCCCCCGGCACCAACTACTTCTAGGCGGTGCTTCCCGGCGCTTCCCGCGCGGGGAGGTTCGACAGGCGATGGTGGCCGTATGATAGTGTTTATCGCTTGACGTATCTCCCCGTGCGGGAAGCACCGACAGGCGGTGGTGGCCGTATAATAGTGTTTATCGCTTGACGTATCTCCCCGTGCGGGAAGCACCGACAGGCGATGGTGGCAGAATAATAATAGCAATAATAATTGCGCAGCCAAATAGTAAATAGTAAATAGCTAAATAGTAAATATCAAGATGAAGAATGACCGATTACTCTGGGTAGACGACGAGATAGACCTTCTCCGTCCCCATATCCTTTTCCTCGAGTCGAAAGGCTACGAGGTACATACCGTCAGTAACGGACAGGATGCCCTCGACCGTTGCCGTGAAACGGACTATGATCTCATCTTCCTTGATGAGAATATGCCCGGCATCAGCGGCCTTGAAACGCTGGCACAGATCAAAGATATCTCTCCGACCGTACCTGTTATCATGATAACCAAAAGCGAAGAAGAAGATATCATGGATATGGCTATCGGTAGCAAGATAGCCGATTACCTGATCAAACCCGTCAACCCCAATCAGATACTTCTTTCATTAAAGAAGAATCTGCACCGCCGTGATATTGTTTCCGAAGTAGCACAAACAGCCTATCAGCAGAACTTCGGTAAGATAGGTATGCAGATCAATGACTCTCTCACTGCCGATGATTGGGTGGAGCTTTATCGCCGCCTCGTATACTGGGAGCTGGAACTGGAAGCCAGTGACAGCCCTATGAGCGAAATGCTTTCCATGCAGAAAACGGAAGCAAACACGGCCTTTACCAAGTTCATCAAGAAAAACTATATCGACTGGATGAAAACGATGGATCCCACACGCAAAGGAAATGCTGTGCAGGAAGCTCCCATGATGAGTCCGGACTTGATGAAACGTACCATCTTTCCTCTGCTGGATCAGGGGGAGAAAGTGTTTTTCCTTGTGTTGGACAACTTCCGCTATGATCAGTGGCGCGTAGTTGCCAGTGAGCTATCCGAGCTTTTTACTTTCGAGGAACAGCTCTATTTCAGTATCCTGCCCACTGCCACGCAGTATGCCCGTAATGCTATCTTCTCCGGATTGATGCCGGATCAGATCGCACGTATGTTCCCCGATCTGTGGGTGGACGAGGATGAGGAAGAAAGCAAAAACCTCAACGAGGCTCCGCTGATACAGACTTGTTTCGACCGTTTCCGCCGTCAGCACACCTTTTCTTATCATAAGATCAACGATGTGTCTGCCGGAGAACGTCTTGTGGGTCAACTTCCACAACTGATGCAGAATGACTTGAATGTGGTAGTATTCAATTTTATAGACATGTTAAGTCACACACGTACGGAGAGTAAAATGATACGTGAACTGGCTTCGACAGAGGCTGCATACCGTAGTCTTACACTATCCTGGTTCCGCCATTCGCCGGTACGCGACCTGCTGAAAGAACTGGCAGCACGAAAGGTGCGTGTAGTTGTCACCACGGACCACGGTAGCATCCGCGTAGACAATCCGATCAAAGTACAGGCCAATAACGGAGAGATTAATACGAATCTGCGTTATAAGCTATCACGGAATATGTCCTATAACCCGAAACAGGTATTTGAGATCAGCCGCCCGGCAGATGCTTTGCTGCCATCACCTAACGTCAGCACGAAGTACATCTTTGCCAGTGGACACGACTTCCTGGCCTATCCGAACAACTTCAACTACTATGTGTCATATTACACCAATACCTTCCAGCACGGAGGTATCTCCATGGAAGAAATGATCATCCCCCTCATCACCCTAAAACCCAAATGAGTGGTGCTTCCCGCACGGGGAGGTGCGCCAGGCGATGCTTCCCGATGTTTCCCACATGGGGAGGTTCGCCAAGCGATGCTTCCTACATGGGGAGGTTCGCCAAGCGGTGATAGCAGTAAGAGAAGAGCAAGTAGTCAAATAGTAAATAGTACAGCGCAGCCAAATAGTAAATAGTAAATAGTAAATCGTCAAATAGTAAATAGTACAGCGCAGCCATTTAATCTGCGAAAATCTGCGATCATTTGCGTTTCAACAGAATGTTGTCATAATATAGACTAAATCTGAAGTCCTGCTTAGTACAGTGCAGCCAAATAGTAAATAGTAAATCGTCAAATAGTAAATCATCAATAACTTTATGGAAATAAAAATTGAATCATTAGATCAGATACACGAAGCCGCCCGCGAGTTCATTACTGCGATGGGTGATAATACCGTGTTTGCCCTCTACGGAAAGATGGGAGCAGGAAAAACAACCTTTGTAAAAGCTCTTTGTGAGGAATTGGGTGTTTCGGACGTTATTACTTCCCCTACATTTGCTATTGTCAACGAATATCGTTCGGATGAGAACGGAGAACTGATTTATCATTTCGACTTCTACCGTATCAAGAAGCTGAGCGAAGTATATGATATGGGTTACGAGGATTACTTTTATAGTGGTGCCCTCTGTTTTATCGAATGGCCGGAACTGGTGGAAGAGCTTCTGCCGGGCGATGCTGTAAAGGTGACGATAGAAGAACTGGAAGACGGCAGCCGGAAAATTATTCTTTAATACCGATGACACCGCATTATTTTATTCTGGGACTGTTTGCCCTTGCAGGCATCCTTTCATTGCTTGCCGCAGTGCTCAACTGGGGATGGTTCTTTACCGCACACAATGCCCAGGCTGTAGTACGGCGAATAGGACGCTCCCGTGCACGACTTCTGTATGGAGCACTCGGATTACTACTGATCGGGATGGCCATCTACTTCTTTCAATCACTGAGATAATCAGAGGAGAATTTGCCACAGGAGTAGTACCGGGCTTTAGGAAGTGGCAGTAGATCGAAAACAGAGATGGCAGTAGATAAAAAAAGCAGATAAACGCAGATTTCCATCTATAAGAAGATGATTTTAGCATATTGCATCCTCGTCTCTTATCTTCGGAAATCTACGTTTATATGCTTTTTAATAATCCCATCTCGTGAAGCTCAGCGTCACGTTCCGGCAAGCTATTATACCGAAGGATCCTCCCCTTCGCCTTCACCGCCTTCGGAGCCGCTACCACCGGATGAAATCCCCTTTGCCTTGCGGTAATCGGTCAGTGAGGCATAGTTTACACCTTCTTCCAGCACACCTCCGTTCTGATATTTGAGTTGCTGGATAATGTTCTGTCTGAACTCTTTGGAGGGAGTGAACAGGATACGGGGATTTTTAATCATCACCCCGGCATTAAAATCGTTGATATTTTCCACTCCATCACTTTTGAAGGTAATGCGCAGTGTCCCAAGGTCACCTACTTTTACGGTATGGCCCTGCAAGAGCTGTTCGCTGGCATATTTCCCTAATAAATCCAGTGCAGCTTCCATTTCGATGGGAGCAGTACTGGTGTTCTCTGTGGCCGAACGGGTCATTGCTTTAACACTTTGTGCTTCCCGAGTTTGAGGGACAGCATACCACTTTTTAGGTGCATCTGGCTTTGCCGGAACGCCCTTCTGTACAAGATTGAATTTCTGCATAACTTGTCTGCTTTTTAATTGTTTATAATGTCTGTGCGGCATATAAAGAGGCACAGTTGTTCTACTTTCAGAAACGCGCTAATGTCATACTTTATGACACCAATAATGTCATACTTTATGATATCAATAATATCATGTTCAGTGACACCATTAATGTCATGCTCAGTGACATCGTGATGTTATGCCCGGTGACATCGTGATGTTATGCCCGGTAACATCGTGATGTCATACCCGGTGACATCGTGATGTCATGACGGGTGACATCGTGATGTCATAACAGGTAACATCAGCATGTCTCAATGAGCAATATCAAGGAGCTATTTATCGTAGGCGTAAGTGCATTAGTTTCAGATACATACGTATATCATATCTGATAATTACAGAGGCGTCTTGATCGGTGACATACGTGTATCATTTCCGATAATAGGGATAAATCTTAAAGGAAGACAGACGAAGGTTATGTCAATCGCAAATATAACGATTCTTTTAATAAGATTAAGATTTCTTCCTATTTGTTTTCCTGTTTTTTCAATCTTTTTCTGTGGAGTGTCTTAAATAAGTTGCCTGGATTTCATCTCTAAATATTTATTGAGCACATCAATAGATAACTTATCGGGGGTAGTGAGTACGGAATAGATGCCGTTCTGTTTTAACGTAGTAACAATGAGACGCTTCTCATACGCAAACTTTTCGGCAATAACTTGCCGGTAATACCCTTCGGTATCTACCGGTTTCTTCGAGATATACTCTTTCAGATCAGCATCTTCAAAAAACACTACCAGCAAACGATGCTGCCGGGAAAGCTGCTGCAAATAAGCCAATTGACGGTTCATACTGCCAAGACTGCCGAAGTTGGTATAGAGCACCAACAGGCTTCGTTTGTTTACATGTTTGGCCAAATGCACACAAAGGGCCGAGAAGTCCGTTTCTCCAAACGTCGTCTCCTGTGCATACAAACTTTCAAGCAAGGTCTGCATTTGCCCCGCCTGTTTGGAGGCAGGAACAAACGTATCGAAATGCTCATTAAAAGTAACCAGTCCGGCTTTGTCATCCTTGCGCATGGCAACATAAGAGAGCACAAGAGAGGCATTGATAGCATAGTCCAGTAATGTCACTCCCTGAAAGGCTTGCTGCATAACGCGTCCCTTATCAATCACATTGTATATCTGCTGCGAACGCTCGTCCTGGTATACATTCACCATCAGTTGATGCCGCCGGGCACTGGCTTTCCAGTTGATAGTACGGTAATCGTCCCCTTTCACATACTCTTTTATCTGCTCAAATTCAGTCTGATGTCCTACTCTCCGGATCTTCTTGATACCCAATTCCGTAAGATTATCGCTCATAGCAAGCAGTTCATAACGATGAAGCATCAGATAAGAAGGATATACTTTTATCTTCTGCTGTTTACCGCAGGACAGGCGACGCTCTATCAACCCCAGGCGGGTAGAGGCAAACACACGAATCATTCCGAAATCATATACACCGCGATGGTTGGGACGCAGATAGTAAACAATCGTTTTTGCCTGTCCGCTATCAAGGGAAAGCTTGAAACAAATATCACGCTGCTGAAAGATCACAGGTACTTCATCTATTACCGACAGATGGACCGGAAACGGATAACGGCTCTCCACTCTTAATTTAACCTCATTGTTATCACCATTAGAAAAGCGGTCGGCACACTGACGGGAAGCCTCGATACCCTTCGTACGATAAAGAAGAAATCCGTCTGCCACCACTGCCAGAGCAAGCAAAAGCAATGTTATCTGTCCCAATAGGAACAAAGAACCAAACAGGTATCCTCCGCATAGCAACAGAATAACAAGAATAGAAAACATATAAAAGCGACGAGATAGGAATAACATAGGGAATTACTTATTTAGTTGACAGTTGACAATTGACAGTTGACAGTGAGCTGCGCTGTTATGCTGTATGATGACTTTAAAGTGTTAATGACTGAGTTTGGGGGTGAAAGATTACTTGGTTGAAAGCTTATTTAGTTGACAATTGACAGTTGAAAATTGAAAGTGAGCTGCGCTGTTATGCTGTATAATGACTTTAAACTATCAACAATTTAGTTTAGGGTTGAAAGCTGAGAGCTTATAAAGCCGAAGGCTAAAGGCTAAAGAAAACTACTATGCAGCATAACAGTGCAGCTCACTTTCAATTTTCAACTTTCAATTTTCAATTAAATAAGCTTTCAGCTTATTTCGGGACTTCCACCTTATCAATCAGTCGTTGCGTTACTTTTACCGGAGAGTAACCCTCCATTTCTGCTTCGGCTGTCAGGATAAGACGGTGCTGAAGCACGTAGGGAGCAACAAATTTAATATCCTCCGGGGTTACGAAGTCACGTCCTTGCAACAGAGCATAGGCTTTGGAAGATTGCAGCATAGCTACCGAAGCACGAGGCGAAGCTCCCAGATAAACGGCTTTACTGGTGCGGGTCTGCTGTACAATAAGAGCGATATACTGCAACAACGTGCGATCTACAAATACCCGATCCATCAGGCGACGAAGCGTAAGAAGTTCATCACGGGTAATTACCGCACGGATATCTTCCAACTTCACTAAGGCTGCATTTGTATGATGACGTTCCAAGATATCGACTTCCTCTTCTAAGGATGGATAATCCATGGTTATCTTCATCAGAAAGCGGTCCAGTTGGGCTTCGGGAAGCTTATACGTTCCTTCCTGCTCCACAGGGTTCTGGGTGGCGAGGATCGTGTAAAGTTCTCCCATCCGGTAAGTAGTGCCGTCAATACTCACCTGACGCTCTTCCATCACTTCAAAGAGGGCGGATTGCGTCTTGGCAGGAGCACGGTTTATTTCGTCCACAAGTATCATATCGGCAAACACAGGGCCGCGGTGAAAATCGAACTCATTTGTTTTCATGTTGAAAACCGTAGTCCCCAACACATCGCTCGGCATAAGGTCAGGAGTGAACTGAATGCGGCTAAAGTCAGCATCAATCAGGCGGGCGGTCAGGCGGGCAAGCAATGTTTTTGCTACACCGGGCACCCCTTCTATCAGTACATGCCCATTGGCAAGAATAGCTGTAAGTACCAAGTCTACAGTATGTTCCTGCCCCACTATGACAGAAGCAATCTGTGACTTAAGAGCTTCTATTTTCTCTCCGAAAAGAGTCAGATCAGTACGTGGAGTCTCGCTCTGTACTTCTTCCGAAGGAAGGGCAGGAGGTGTAACTTCTGCTAAAGGTTCATTCGTATCATTCATAATCTATCTGTTATATCCGATTCAATATTTCATTCATACCATCTATATAGTCTTTCATCTCTTGTTCCCAAGCTTCCCGCTCTCCCCGGACAATGGGGCGAAGTCTGGCAAACAGTTTGGCAATCTTCTCCTCTTCCAGTCCCGTCTTGCCCGCTATCTTGCGGCAAAGGACCGTATCATTGCTATCATCTTCTATGTCTATCTGTATTTCACGCCGCAAGGCCTCAGCAAAATAAGTGAACTTCTTACGAACGAGGTCGCCATGCTCTTTCTTCTGGAAATAGAGTGTACCGATCAACTCGGTAAACTCCAACGTCTTATTCTCCGGCTGGCGGATAACAGGTATCGGCCTTTGACGCCGCCGTGCAGTGAATATCATAAAAAGCAGAATGGTAAACATGGTAAGGTACAATCCCCAGCGAAGAGCCGTCTGAGACAGGAAATACCGGAACGGCGATTGCTGTTCATATTCAGCTTTGGTATAGGCTTCCGTGCGATACAAAGGCAAGTCTTTTGCCAAAGAAAGCAGACGGAAAATATAAGCGGCATTGTTTGCATCCAGCATCCCGTAGTTGGTAAACAGCAAGGGAGTGGAAATAAGAATGATTTCTCCCTTTCCCACCGGACGACGAATAGCTACCGGACCACAGGGGAGATTGACAGCCAATCGTGCCGAATCCTGTGATTGAGGCAAAGAGTCTTTCAATGCTTTCCGTATCTCGTCATTAAGAGACAAAGTGATCGAATCTCCAGTCCTGGACGCAGCACTGCACTCTCTTCTCACCAACGGGATGGAAAGTGAATCGTACTCTGTGAAGTATACATTGCAGAGATGGGAATAAAACTCAAACTTCGCTTCCGGGTAAGGATTCACAGAGTCAGGCAACCAATAAAGTGTATCACGGCGATTGAACTCACTGACGGACTTTTTCAGTTCGGACGGACGGAACCAGGTGTATGTCATGTCATATCCCAATGTGTCCGACAAAGAGAAAGCAGTAGCTGCCAGTATCACCTTGTTTCCTCTCTCGGCAAGACTCATGATTGCCTTCCTGTCAGTTTTTGTAAAGCGGAAGTTCTGGGCCACAGCAAGTATTGCCAGCGGTTCGCCTGTCGTATCATTCGCGAAGTTATAGAAAGTCCAGTCATTGCAGTAATAGTCTTTAGGCCAGGAGTCAGCCACCACATCATCAAAAATGGCACATCCGAAAGGTTGATAGTCGTTCTGGCTGAAAGTAGGATTCCAGACAAACTTCTTGGGCAAATTGTATTCTACCAGAAACATTATTGCCAGAAGGACGACTATAATGAGAGTAAACCAATGGCTGGTTTTCATGACATGCCTCCTTTCATGATTTCTCTCTGCAAAGTCTGCATCTCATGAAAAAGTACTTCGGTTGCCTCAAAATTACCATACCGCACCCGGAGGAAACGGTTGGTCAGTTCGCGAAAAGGAGTCCGCAATGCATTTGACTTTAATTCATAAGTATATTCCGTCGGAGTTTTATAAGGTTGCCAATCTATCTTTTCAGCATCACTCAATTGTTTCAGTGTCTGCAGGTAAAGCAAGCGCACCGCTTCCCGGTACTCATTGCGCAACATAGCTGCACTTATCTCCTTCTCAAAATCGATCCCGTAAATGGTGTCTTCTTCGACATGATAGGCCAACTTCTTTCCCGAACGCATAAAGAGTTCCGGACGTTTTTTGTATAGGAACCAGATCAACAACAGTACTATAAGTATAAATAAGCCCGCCAGCACAATCTCAGTATACTGCTCGGCAAACTTACTGCCAAATATTTTCTGCAACAGCTTCCCTAACCACAAATTAAGCCACCCGATCAGATCGACTTCGGGGGTCTGTAATTCACGGTTATAGTCGTACTCAGAACCACTTTGCCAAATAGCAACGGTTGCGGTGTCATAAACTAAAGTATCGGCAGGTGCAGTCATCCAAAGAAAATCAGAGCTTGTCGAAGTTATCAATATCCTCTTCTACAGAAACACTATCCACTACTTCTGAAGCATGACCATACTGATAGGCCAGACCAATAAGTGAGAAGATCATTGATAAATAGGCACCAAAGGTCTGCAAAATACCCAACAGATAAAGGAAAAAGCTATAGAGTGGAGATACAGTAACTACATTGCCCCCTTCACTCATAGCAAAGAAATATTTCACGATCGTAGCAACATACCAGGGTAACATGGCAATACCTTGCAGAATACTGGCAATAAAACTCATAATCAACATGATGAGAAAAACTCCTCCCCAAGTGGCAAACCCTAAACGAAACGTCTTTTGGAAAGCTGTTACGATACTCACGTTTTCAAACAGATAAATGGCAGCAAACAGTCCCATGGGAATACCACAAGCTACCAACAAAGGGATCGTGATGATCAAAGTAAATGGAGTCAATACAACCAGTCCTATTATTATTGCCAAAGTAACAAGGTACAACATGAAAAAGAATAAAGTCAGCTTCAGCATCCTGCCCATATTTTTCATCAGTAAAGGACGCAAGGCAGAAAGCGTAATACCTTCGAGGCGTTCTTCGCGCTCATTGTAAGTTCTCATCAATGTATAAACCAGTGCGGTAAGCAGAATCACACCAATCATATAACAAAGAATGGTTAATCCGTAATTTACCCAAAATATAGCCCCGAATATAGCTAACGGATTAGTACTACCAGCCTGTATATTGGAGGTAAAACTCATGGTACTGTCCATCAAACCATTCAAACTTAATGCCTGCACAAGGCATAAAGGCAATAGAAGGTAAGTTGTAAACTTAAACAAAGGCTTCCAGTTCTCCTTTATAAAATCGAACGAGGCGTTCATCTTCTCTCCAAAGGTACGCTTCGCATACAATGCAATTTTAGCTTTCTGTGACTCCATATGACTTTCTGTTTGGTAAATAAATATAATAGAATATGATAAATGCAAGTGAAAGAAGAATAATACCTAATCTCAGCACTGTAGGGAACTCGGTATGACGGGTGAGAAACCCTTCAATAAACCCCGCCATAATAAACACAGGAACTGTACCTATCACTATTTTCAATCCCCGCTTCGCACCACGGCGGAAAGACTCTGCACGGGAGTAAGTCCCCGGAAAAAGCCAGCCATTTCCCAAAGCCAACCCAGCAGCTCCCGCCACGATAATAGCCCATATTTCAAGCGTTCCATGCAGCCAGATTGCAAGCATGGATTCGGCCAACAACCCTTCTCCGTAAAAGAAAGTCTGAAAAGCTCCCAGCATGATTCCATTGGAAAGAAGCATGTATCCGGTACCGAAACTTGTGAGCAAACCCATAGCAAAGCAGTTGAAAGATACCATGATATTGTTCAGCGTAATACCCAGAAACATCGGCATCTCTTCCGAACCATTATATACTGCCATCGGCTGACCGTTGGCAATGTTTTCAAGTGTCATATCTACATAGCCATTACCCAGTATCAACCGTACAAAATCCGGATCGTTCCAGGCAGAGATAATACCGATAACCACACTGGCAGCAAAGATAAGAAAAGACACCAACAGCTCCTTACGGGCATCGTGCATAGTCTGAGGCACTTCGCGCGTCCAGAAAGTAATGATACGCGTCCACTTCTCCCGTTTATTACGGTAGATCACATTGTGGAGGGCCGAAGCCAGATTATTAAGATAAATAGTGATACGCGAAGAAGGATAATGTGTCTGGGCAAAAGCCAGATCGGCAGTCAGTTCCGTATATGCGTCGGCAAGCCGGTCCGGATTAAGCTTGTCAGCTTTCTCCACAACCTTCTCTGTCTCTTTCCATTTTTCAATGTTCCGGCGGATAAACGTAACTTCTTTCATTGTTTAGGGGAGTCCGGATAGAAGTTTTGTCCGAATCCGAAGCAAAAGTAAGAGAAATATGATATATTTGCAACGGAATCACAAAAATGTTTAAAAAGAAATGGCAGAATCCACCATTATTACAGGACAGTTCGTACGCATCAGCCAAACGCCTGCGAGTCTTGGCGAGCGTATGCTTGCTCTGCTGATCGATTATACCTTTTTATTTATATATGCAGTAGGGCTTAGTCTCACGTTAGCTTACCTCAATGTACATGCCTTTTCCGGTTTCTCCGTTTTCTTCTTTTTCCTGATTATCTATGCGCCGATTCTTACTTATTCGCTCCTTTGTGAAATATTCAATCGTGGGCAGAGTTTAGGAAAGCGGCTTCTCAATATACGGGTAGTCAAGGCGGATGGATCAACACCAAGCCTTAGTTCTTATTTACTCCGGTGGTTACTATTCCCCATAGACTTACCGATTACAGGAGGTTTAGGGGTCATTTTCATTCTGCTCACCAAGAATCACCAACGTCTGGGCGACCTTGCCGCCGGCACTATGGTAATAAAAGAAAAGAACTACCGGAAAATACAAGTCAGCCTTGACGAATATGATTATCTGACCAAAGGTTATCACCCGGTATATGTATCGGCTGCCGACTTATCTCTGGAACAGGTCAATGTAATAACCAAAACACTGGCATCGGGCAAAAAAGACCGTCCGCGTCGTGTCAGGTTACTGGCTGAAAAAGTTCGTTCCCTGCTATCCATTAAGCAAACGGAAGGGAACGACGAGAAATTCCTGCAAACATTATTGAGAGATTACCAGTATTATGCACTGGAAGAAATATAACTCCACAAGTTAACTCAGCCATCATAAAAACGCAGATTAACGCAAATATATCGCAAAGATCAAGTTCTGATCTGCGATAATTTGCGTTAATCTGCGTTTCCTTCTAAAGTTATCTGGTAATAGCTTTATCAGGACTTTAACGGGGTTTCACTGTAGAAAATCCGGAGACGAATTACTCCACTTGTCCCAGAGAGTTTCCATATTCCATTTCTCCCTGAACTACAAACAGCATTTCTTCAGGATCAAATTCACCCATTTCATCCTTTTTAGCCTCCTTCACGATGTAGTCCACCACCTTTTCCAAATCAATGTCAATAAAGCCATCTTCATCGGGTTGTGCATCCAGAATACCACTTTCTGAGTAATATTCATCAATCAGATCAAGAAAATAGTAAAGCTCGTCATCCGAGAACTTTTCCTTCAATTCCTGAGGCAAATAATTTTTGATGAACTCGATGGTCTTTTCGTCATCGGCATCAGCGAGTAAAAAATCGTCTTCCAGTCCCATAATCTTAATTTGTTAAGTTGAAAGCTTATAATAAGTTCTTCACTTTCTCTACAAAAACAGGTTTGCCCACAGCACCTACCTGCTTATCCACAATTTCTCCGTTCTTAAAGAAAAGAACAGTAGGAATATTGCGAATACCATATTCTGCGGCCATGTCACTATTTTCATCGACATCACATTTGCCGATAATGACCTGTCCTTCAAACTCTGTTGCCAATTCGTCGATGATAGGACCTACCATCTTACAAGGACCACACCAAGGGGCCCAAAAGTCAACAACAACCGGTTTCCCTTCTGCAAGAATTTCCTTATAGTTGCTGTCAGTAATTGCTAAAGCCATAATTTTAAAAGTTAATAGTTAGAAATTGGTAGCCGGAAGTTTATAGCCTCCAATGCTACGGTGCAAATATACTTAATTTATCCGAAACTCAAGTTCGGGTCGTTCTTTTAAATAGGAGATTAATTCTTTCCCTACAGATAGTTTTACCGGACGGGATATCAAATCAACATGCATCTTTTCATCCCTGTCTGTCACTTTAAAATAGAGCTCGGTATTCCCGGGATGATCTTTCGTCAGTGAAGACAGTTCGGCAATCATAGCTGAATTCAAAACAGACAACGGTATCAGAATTGTTATCTTTTCAACCAGTTTCTCCTTCACATCAGGGAGTAGTTCCATGGAAGTGATTTTAATATCCAATTCCTCGGGACGCCACTGTTTGGGTTGGCAACGGGCTTTAATGAAAAGGAAAGTTCCTTCACCCAGATACCCCTGATAGGTAACCCAGTCATTCCCCCAAAACGGCAACTCTGCCGAACCGGAGTAATCTTCTATCTTGGCAATACCATATGGATTACCATTCTTACTGATCCCTCTACGCACACTGGTCACTATTCCTCCCATTGTTATCTCACGCCCGGCGAGTGCTGACTTATCTTCAAGCTCAGCCATATGTGTATTACAAACATGATCGAGCACAATAGCATATTCGTCCAGCGGATGTGCAGAAAGATAAATGCCTACCAGGTCTCTTTCCCTGTTCAAACGTTCCAAATCTCCCCAACGTTCAGCAGGAAGAATTTCAGGAGTAGCAATATCAATCACGTTTTCTCCTCCAAACAGTGAATTCACCGCTGCAGCCTTATCTGCCTGATAACGGTTACCATAACGCATCAGCGTTTCAAGGAATACTTCTCCTTTTGAATTTACAGCAAAAAACTGCTCACGCTTCAGCTCAGGAAAACTATCAAATCCACCCGACAATGCCAGGCACTCCATATTCTTCTTATTGCAAGCATTCAGATTGACACGCTGTACAAAATCGAAAATGCCCTTAAACGGACCGTTTGTCCGGCGTTCTTCGATTATACTTTGTACAGCCGACTCTCCTACTCCTTTCACGGCTCCTAATCCAAAGCGAATATCACCCTGCTTGTTTACCGTAAATTTGAGATTACTTTCGTTCACATCCGGACCAAGTACCTGTATTCCCATCGCCTTACACTCATCCATCAGCTTTGTGATATCAGTAATGTTAGACAAACTTCGGCTCATAACGGCAGCCATATACTCCGAAGGATAGTTCGCCTTCAAATAAGCAGTCTGATAAGCCACCCATGAATAACAGGTAGCATGCGATTTATTAAACGCATACGAAGCAAACTTCTCCCAGTCGGTCCAGATCTTCTCAAGCACCTTTGGGTCATGTCCGTTTTTCCGTCCGCCTTCAATAAACTTCGGCTTCATATGATCCAACTTATCACGCAACTTTTTACCCATCGCTTTACGCAATGCATCGGACTCACCGCGGGTAAAGTCGGCCAGCAAACGAGACAAGAGCATCACCTGTTCCTGATACACAGTAATACCATAAGTATCCTTCAGGTATTTCTCCATAACAGGAATGTCATATTCAATCGGCTTACGCCCATGTTTACGGTCGATAAAATCAGGAATATAATCCATTGGACCCGGTCGATAAAGAGCATTCATGGCAATCAGGTCTTCAAAAGTAGAAGGTTGCAACTCACGTAGATATTTCTGCATCCCCGCAGATTCAAACTGGAACGTACCGATGGTTCGTCCGTCACTATATAATTTATAAGTAGCAGGATCTTCAATAGAAATCGTATCAATGTCCAGTTCAATATTTCTACTTAACCGGATATTCTCAACAGCTTCCTTAATAATAGATAAAGTCTTCAATCCAAGGAAGTCCATCTTAATCAATCCGGTATCTTCAATCACCGAACCTTCATACTGGGTTACGAGCATCTTCTCGCCCGTTTCCTTATCATCCGCGGTACTTACCGGTACCCAATCGGTGATATCATCACGACAGATGATCGTACCACAAGCATGTACTCCCGTACCGCGCACATTACCCTCCAGCATTAAAGCATACTTCAAGGTATCACGTACCAACGGATCAGGCGACGCCTCGGCTGCTTGCAGTTCGGGTACATAATCGATAGCATTACGCAGGTTTAATTTCTTTTCAGGGATTTTATCGGGAACGAGCTTTGCCAGACGGTCCGATTCGGACAAAGGCAGTTTCTGAACGCGCGCTACATCTTTAATTGCCAGTTTTGTGGCCATCGTACCATATGTAATGATATGTGCCACCTTCTCATGCCCATACTTTTCTGTTACCCACCGAAGTACTTCGCCACGACCGTCATCGTCAAAGTCAATATCAATATCCGGTAGTGAAATACGATCCGGATTCAGAAAACGTTCAAACAGCAAGTCATACCGGATCGGGTCAATCTTCGTAATCTGCAAACAATATGCTACAGCCGAACCGGCAGCCGATCCACGTCCCGGACCAATAGAGACTCCCATACTGCGTCCTGCTGCAATAAAGTCCTGTACAATCAAGAAGTAACCCGGAAAACCCATCGTCTTCATAATATGCAACTCAAACACAAGCCGCTCTTTTATCTCCGGGCTTAAAGGATCTCCATAGAATTTCTTCGCTCCGTCAAATGTCAGCTTCTTCAGATAATCCGCTTCAAGCTTAATACGATACAATTTGTCGTACCCACCTAATCGCTTTATCTTATCCAGGGCCGCGTCTTCACTCAGTACTACATTTCCATTTTCGTCCTGCGTAAATTCGTCGAAAAGATCTTTCTCTGTATATTTCTGCCGATACCCTTCTTCCGTTCCGAACTCTTCGGGAATGGCAAAAGTGGGCATGATAGGAGCATGGTCAATGGAGTAGTACTCCACTTTATCGAGAATCTCAAGCGTATTACTCAAAGCCTCAGGAACATCAGCAAAGAGCTCATTCATCTCTTCACGCGTTTTCATCCATTCTTGTTTGGTGTAAAGCATACGCTTCGGATCATCCAGATCTTTACCCGTACTCAAACAAATAAGACGGTCATGTGCTTCCGCATGTGCTTCCTCCACGAAATGAACGTCGTTAGAGCAAATCAGCTTAACATTATACTTTTTAGAATATTCGATGAGATGACTGTTCACATTTACCTGCAATGGATACGCTTCATGATTGGCGCGAGGAACAGTAGCCTTGTGTCGTTGAAGTTCCAGATAATAATCTTCTCCAAAGAGGTTCTTGTACCATTGGATGGCTTCCTCGGCCTCATCCAGCAAACCCTGCGTTATCTTTTTAGGCACTTCGCCACCCAAACAGGCTGAGCACACAATCAAACCTTCGTGATATTTCTCCAGCTCATTCCGGTCGGTACGCGGACGCATATAATATCCGTTAGTCCAGGCATGTGATACCAGCTTTATAAGATTATGATAACCTTTTTCATTCTTCGCCAGTACTATTAAGTGGTAACCGCTCTGATCCGGCTTTCCCTCTTTTTTATCCATAGTACGACGAGCCACATACATCTCACAGCCAATGACGGGCTTAAACAGTTTTGCTTCGGCTTCAGCTATTTTAGCTTTACAAGCAGCAATTTCCGCTTCTTTATCTTCGCATTCCACTTTACCGGATTCGATGGCAGCAATACGTTTTTTCTGCTCTTTTATCTCTCCCTTCGGTCCACCATTTTTCTTATTGACATAGTTAGTAAATTCCTTGATACCGAACATATTTCCATGATCGGTTACGGCAATTCCCTTCATCCCATTTTTCATGGCTTTATCTACCAAAGCACTGACGCTGGCCTGACCATCTAAAAGAGAATATTGGGTATGAACATGTAAGTGAACGAAATCCTGCATAATGAATAGGTTGATGATTTTAAGCCATAAAATTACAATCTCTGGGGTTACTAACAAAAATAATGCCCAAAAAGTTATCAACATTTGTATTTCTATGCTCATTTACTTGCTGGATTTTTAAATTAACTATATTTTTGCAGACAATTATCATTAAACAGTGCACATGGGCAGACTAAAGAAATTAAAAAAAATACGTATTCACCGTGAAGGTACTCATATTCTGTGGGGAGGTATCATCTTTCTACTGTTAATTAATGCGGCTCTTTACTGGGGAATAGACTGTAAAATACCATTTTATCTGGTGGCTTTGGCCAGTATCATTGTCTACGGATTGATGGTAAACTTCTTCCGTTGTCCAAAGCGTCTTTTCGGAGGAGAAACCGAGAAGATTGTTGTTGCGCCGGCTGATGGAAAGATTGTGGTTATTGAGGAGGTAGACGAACACGAATACTTCCATGACCGTCGTCTCATGATATCTATCTTCATGAGTGTACTGAATGTACATGCCAACTGGTATCCGGTGGATGGAACCGTAAAGAAGGTAGCCCATCACAATGGCAAGTTCTTGAAAGCCTGGTTGCCAAAAGCCAGTACAGAGAACGAACGTTCAACGGTAGTTATTGAAACTCCGGAAGGAGTGGAAATTATGGCACGCCAAATTGCCGGAGCATTAGCCCGCCGTATCGTCACTTACGCAGAAGTAGGTGAAGAATGCTATATTGACGAACATATGGGATTTATCAAATTTGGTTCCCGTGTAGATGTATATCTCCCATTGGGCACAGAAGTTTGTGTTACTATGGGACAATTAACCACCGGTAACCAGACGGTTATCGCCAAACTGAAATAAAAAACTGTCACAATGACAAATGCCCTAAAGAACTATATACCCAATACAGTAACCTGCCTGAACCTTTTTTCCGGTTGTATTGCCTCTGTCATGGCTTTCGAAGCACGTTATGACCTGGCTCTTACTTTTATTATATTAAGTGCTGTTTTTGATTTCTTTGATGGCATGTTGGCACGTACTCTCAATGCACACTCTCCTATCGGAAAAGACCTTGATTCGCTTGCCGATGATATTAGCTTTGGTGTAGCCCCTTCATTCGTTATCTTTTCACTATTAAGAGAAATGCACTATCCGGCAAATATCGAAGTGATTGCTCCCTATCTGCCATATGCTGCTTTTCTTATCTCTGTTTTTTCAGGCTTACGATTGGCTAAATTTAATAACGATACCCGCCAGACCAGTTCTTTTATCGGTCTGCCGGTTCCGGCTAATGCATTATTCTGGGGAGCTCTAATCCTTGGAGCTCATGACTTTCTTATATCCGAAAGCTGCCACCCTTTATACATCCTATTATTGGTAATGCTTTTTTCATGGTTGCTGATATCAGAAATACCAATGTTCTCTCTTAAATTCAAGAACTTATCCTGGAAAGACAATAAAGTTAGTTTTATCTTTTTAATCGTATGCATTCCCTTGTTGGTCTTCTTAGGCATCAGTGGATTTGCGGCAATCATCTTGTGGTATATCATACTTTCACTTTTTACAAGAAAAAATAGATAAACATTCCTTTTGGCACGTTTGTTGTACTATCAGTTTCAAACAACGTATAAAACTAATAGCTCATGTTTAATCTTCTTGGATTCTTTTTTATTCTAATAATAGCCGTCCTCGTTATTGGCGTTTCAATTGTAGGAAGTATCTTGCGAGCCCTTTTTGGCTTCGGACGTCGTTCTACATCCAGCACACGTACTTATACCACTACGAACGAAAGACAGCAACAACAAAACTCCCAAAGAAGAGAACAAGAGGAGGAAAGCGTAACAGAAGATGATTTTCAACCCCGGAGACACAAAAAGATATTCGCTAAAGATGAGGGGGAATACGTTGATTTTGAAGAAATAAAGGAATAATGTGCTAATATGCCAATGTGCCAATTACCATGCGGATGATAGCGCAGCATAATTGGCATATTATTCACCTTTTTGCCGCAAAGAACTCTTTCATCAAAGCAGCACATTCATCGGCCAATACACCTTTTACCACTATTGTCTTGGGATGCAATGCTTGTGCAGCATACTTTTGATAACCACGTTTCTCATCTTCTGCTCCGAAAACAAGTTTTCCTGTCTGTGCCCAGGCAATGGCTCCGGCACACATGACGCATGGTTCCACTGTAACATATAACGTACATTCATTCAGATATTTACCACCAAGAACATTGGCAGCAGCAGTGATTGCCTGCATTTCGGCATGGGCAGTTACATCATTCAGGGTTTCAGTGAGGTTGTGAGCACGACCAATAATCCGCTCTTTACAAACAACCACAGCCCCCACAGGCACTTCACCTCTGTCGGCAGCCTTTTGCGCCTCTATGAGCGCTTGTTTCATAAAATAAGTATCGTCCAGCATAGGGTTTCAACGCCTCATATCGTGTTCACCAAAAAGAGTAGGATAATCCTCCTCCATATTTTTATGAATAAACATGAGAATCGTCTCACGAAGCCAACGTGATTTATTCGTTATCTTATATTTCTCCAGATAACGATCCACAATCAATTGTTCATCTTCGCTTAGTAAAATGCTCATTCGCCGCTCACGTTTAGTGAGTTCAACATGCATCTTAAGGCCTTTTTTAGCTCTCTTTCCCATATTCTCTGCAAAATTACTTTTACTTCTGTAAAAACAAAGAATAAAAAGAGTATTTTTGCATATTAACTGCCAAATTCCGAATTTTAACTGCTAAATCTATGGCTTCACACAATGAATTAGGAAAAGCCGGAGAAGATGCCGCTGTGGCCTATCTGGAAAAGAATGAGTATATCATTCGTCATCGTAACTGGCGAAAAGGACATCTTGAACTTGACATTGTGGCAGCCAAAGACAATGAACTTATTGTAGTGGAAGTTAAGACCCGTAGTGATGCAAATATCATGCAACCCGAAGAGGCCGTTACTGTGCAGAAAATCAAGCATACCGTAAAAGCGGCAGATACTTATATCAGGATTTTTCAGCTTGATGTACCGGTACGTTTCGATATTATCACAGTTGTAGGAAAAGCAGGAGATTTTAAAATAGAACATATAAAAGAGGCGTTTTATCCGCCCATATTTTGAGCGTATGAATGTAGAAAAAGCAAGAGAATATTGTATAAGCAAGAAAGGAGTAACAGAATGTTTACCTTTTGATGATGTATCACTCGTTATGAAAGTGATGGATAAAATGTTTGCTCTGATCGATCTGGAGGGAACTAATAGCATTTCTCTAAAGTGTGACCCGGAATATGCAATCGAGCTTCGTGAGCGTTATTCTGCAGTTAATGGGGCTTATCATTTTAATAAGAAATACTGGAACAGTGTCTGCTTTGACCAGGATGCAGACGATCGTCTGATAGAACATCTGATAGACCATTCTTACGAAGAAGTTTTAAAAAAGTTTACCAAAAAATTGCGTGCCGAATATGATGCACTTCCCTGAATCATTTCCCGTGTCTCTGATTTATCTGGAAGAGACAGAGTCAACTAATAAATACCTGAATGAGATCTGTAACCAACAGTGTGTCGGAGAGTTGACAACTGTTACCACAGACTTCCAAACCTCAGGGAGAGGACAACGTGGGAATAGCTGGGAATCTGAGAGGGGACAAAACCTTATGTTCAGCTTTGTACTCTATCCTGCCTTCCTGAAAGCCCGCAAACAATTCCTGCTCTCCCAGATTATCTCTTTGGCCATCAAAGAAGAGCTGGACACACATGTTTCTGATGTCTCCATCAAATGGCCGAACGATATTTACTGGAAAGATAAGAAGATTTGCGGCATGCTTATCGAGAATGATCTGACAGGAACTCATATCAGCCGGAGCATTGCGGGTATTGGAATCAATATCAACCAGGAAGCATTTACCAGTCCGGCTCCCAACCCGGTATCTTTAAAACAAATCACAGGACAATCTTACAGCCCTGAACAGATATTAGCTTCTACCATGAGACGGATAAAAGACTACTATGCGTTACTGCAAACAGAGAACGAAAGTGTAAACACTCTCATAGCCGACCGATATGCCGGATCTCTTTTCCGTAAAGATGGATTTCACCGATACACCGATGCCAATGGAAAGTTTCTGGCCCGCCTTCTACGTGTAGAACCGGACGGACGGCTTATTCTTGAAGATCAGATCGGAACGGAACGAACCTATCTATTCAAAGAGGTACAATATGACATATAATAAGCTGCTAACAAGAATCTCTCTACCCGCTCCGCTTACTTCATTTCAACTTCCAGTTTCCTTATTTTCTCCAGCGTTTTCATAACCTCTGTTGATGGAAACTGGCGGACTACGTTCTGCAGATATTCTTTCGCCTTACCATATCTTTCAGTCATAAGCCGGCTCAACCCATCCTTGTAACGAGCATACTGCATACGGGTGGGAGAATTAATTTTCTTATAATCACGTATCAACTGCTGCTTCTCCTGTTCAGCTTTCAGATAATAATAATTACCGACAAAGATATTAGCAGCCAGATTATTTGCATCCAGCGAGAGCACTTTCTGATAGGTCTGTAAAGCCTCTTCTTCTTTCCCTCTGCATACTTCTGTCTCTGCACAAGTCAAAAGCCACTTTATATCATTAGGGAACTTTTGAAGAAGCTCTTTACAAAACAAATAAGCCTTATCGTAGTTTCGTGCATTTTTATAATGAAGCGTCAACTCCTGAGCCATTTTAGCACTGACATTGCTATTCTTGTCTACACTTGTCCAATAAAACATCTCAGACTTATCAGCATTAAGTTGAATAGCCTGACGGAACAAGCTGACAGCCTGCTCCCATTGTTCGGCAGCCATCGCTTCCGAAACCTTCTGCAACACATCTCCGGCAACCTGTGCCGAAAGTGCAAACGGAAAAGAAATCAAAAAAGTAAAAAGTAAAGTTAAGGCTCTCATTTCATTAATACTTATTTAGTTAAGCACCTTGCAAAGATAACGTTTTATTCTCATTTTGTAAGTACGAACCAATTAAATAGAGTTATTGTTCAGTTAAATTTCATGATATATATTTTTTAATCTAACTTTGTCTTCAGAATGAGCAAAAAGAGATCGATCAATAACGGAAACAGGCGCATCCTTGAGATTGCGATACCCTCTATCATTTCCAATATTACAGTCCCATTGCTGGGATTGATTGACGTCACGATTGTGGGGCATCTGGGGGCACCTGCTTATATCGGAGCGATTGCGGTAGGTGGTCTGCTGTTCAATATCATTTATTGGATTTTTGGGTTTCTGCGCATGGGTACAAGCGGAATGACCTCACAAGCTTACGGAAAGCGCGATCTGGACGAAGTAACCCGTCTGTTACTACGTTCTGTTGGTGTAGGGTTATTTATCGCCTTTTGCCTGTTATTACTTCAATATCCCATCCAGAAAACGGCCTTTACCTTTATTAAAACCAGTCGGGAGGTACAAGAACTCGCTACTCTCTATTTTCGTATCTGCATATGGGGAGCACCTGCCATGCTCGGACTTTATGGCTTCGCCGGATGGTTTATCGGCATGCAGAACTCCCGATTTCCTATGTATATCGCCATTACGCAAAACATAGTAAATATTGTAGCCAGCCTAAGTTTTGTTTACCTGCTGAAGATGAAAGTGGAAGGTGTTGCCCTTGGTACTCTCATTGCCCAATATGCCGGTTTCTTCATGGCACTTCTGTTATGGATATATTATTATAAACCGTTGCGAAAACGTATCACTTTAAAAGGAATCTGGCAAGGGCAGGCAATGTCCCGTTTTTTTTCTGTAAACCGGGACATATTCTTTCGTACACTCTGCCTGGTGATTGTCACCATCTATTTCACCTCGGCCGGAGCAGCACAAGGTGAAATTGTACTTGCTGTAAACACGCTTCTGATGCAGTTATTCACCCTCTTTTCCTATATTATGGATGGATTTGCCTATGCCGGAGAAGCATTGGCCGGTAAATACATTGGTGCCCGTAACCGGATAGCACTACATCAGACAGTACGCCAATTGTTCAATTGGGGTATAGGACTTTCAGTTGTCTTTACGCTACTCTATGCTATCGGAGGCAAGTCTTTTCTCGAACTACTTACCAATGAGCCTACAGTGATCGACGAAGCAGGCAACTATTTCTATTGGGTACTTGCCATCCCTCTGGCTGGTTTCTCCGCTTTTTTGTGGGATGGTATCTTTATCGGAGCCACAGCCACCCGGCAAATGCTTGCCTCGATGCTTGTGGCTTCCGTAAGTTTCTTCGTTACCTATTATGTTTTCCACGCCCAAATGGGAAATCATGCTCTATGGCTGGCTTTTCTGGTCTACCTTTTCCTCCGGGGAGTTATACAGGCGTTTTTGTCGAAAAAGATTCTGAATAATATTCCGGATACTTAACCACACATGCTCCGGAGCCCTTATTCTACATAAACTTTCGTAGTATAATCCGCCCCACCTTTTATCTGAACATTTACCACATAGACACCTGAAGTCAA
Source organism: Bacteroides sp. K03 (assembly GCF_019734355.1). NCBI lineage: Bacteria > Pseudomonadati > Bacteroidota > Bacteroidia > Bacteroidales > Bacteroidaceae > Bacteroides > Bacteroides sp. K03. The sequence goes on along the minus strand of NZ_JAASHC010000017.1, from coordinate 2,275 downwards.
CACATGGCTCTTGACAACCTCCCCGGTAGTGACGGCAAATGATTGCAACTGCGTACCATTTACATTATATATATTCACGTGCCCCATATCCTCCGAAGAAATCACCACTCTTCCTTTTTCTGCCGATACACGTGGTTGCTGTTCACCGTTTTTTGCGATAGTTATCCCTGTAGCCTTCTTACGAGCTGCCAACTGCGCATCGTAAAGTGACTGCGGCTGCAAACCTTTTTTCTTTTGTCCTTCTATGTATCCGGTAGTATATACACTCGTATTACGGTATTTACGGATAGTATTTGCCGTACAACCAATCGCATAGTTCTGTCCGGTAGGTACTTTATCCAGATAAATCATCCCCTGTTGCACATCGCAATTCCAGAATACACTGTTGGTTCCTCCCCAACCATGTCCGCTACCCATATTATCACGTAGGAACATGCCTATTTTACCTGCATTATTTTTCACCGTACCTACTTCTTTCCAGTTGTCAAACAAAATTCCCTGCGACCAAAGCCGGTGTCCTTCGGAAGATGCCAATGAAAGCTCCGAACGGAAATTCTGAACTACGATACCACTTACTGTAGCACACCCATTAGACAGATAATGATGGCGTCCGTTACGTCCATAGCAGTTTTTAAGCAGTACTAATTGGGAACGATGATACGTTTCAAAATTATAATAAGTCCCTCCGGTACACAATCCCGACGGGTCGATAGAGTAACAATCTTCTATCGTACTACGTGTAGTAGAAGTTATTTTAATTCCTGCATGGATGAATCCGGTCAGTGATACTCCCTTCACCCAACTGTTTTCCAATGAACTCATGTAAATACAGTTCTGATCGGCATTAACCTTAGAACTACTCGGTGTGCGTTCAAAAGAGATATGCAGATTCTCTATACCTATATTATGACGTATGGTTGTAGCATTATTTATCTTATAAATATAAGCTTGTGAATACGTCTTGTCAAGTGTATAAAACAGCGGAGCATCCAGTGTGATGGTATTCCCTTCCACCTTCGTCACATAGCGGTGATAGGACATATCTACGTCCTTTGCCTTCCATTTCATAGAAGCATCGGTGTTCCGGTTCGAATTTCCACCATACCACACAGCCTCCAGCCAGGCTTCCGTTGTAGGGTACTTCACGCAAATAAGATCGCCTGGTTTGTATGCACTTGCATCTGCCACTTCCAAACTATAATCTCCCGGCATCACTTTCTCTGTGGTAACATTCGTACGGTTGCTTCCCGAACCATTCCCCCAGTTATGTGCCGAACTGTTTCCCATCAATATCAATCGTTTCGCTTTCTCTTTGGCATTTCTTCCAAAAAGCACTGTAGAGTCTGTCGTTGCATAACAATTGCCTTCACCGCGTAAGATCACTCCGGGATAAGTCATATTAATCGTTCCGTCTACATTATATCGTCCCGCTTTAAGTAGCACTACCCCACGTATACCATTTCCATCGGGTGTATAAGCCCCTACCTTATTAATAGCAGCCTGTATGTGTGCCGTGTTATCTGCTGAAGCATCCGGAAGAGGGCTAATGGTCTCTGTCCGGTCGGGCAAATCGATCACCGGAATAGGTTCCCCGTTCTTATAACCCGCCTGACTGAAATCTGGCAAAACAAACCCGTCGGCATCCCGCACATAGGTAAGCGAACCATCATCGCTCATCTTCAATAGTTTTGACTGCCAGGGTTCCTGAGCTTGAAGTACTCCTGTACACAATGTAAAGGCAATTCCTAAAGAAAGTAATTTTGTATTGTTTCTCATAATAATTAATATTTCGACCTCTGCAAAGAAAGGTAATATCTCCTATATTGCTTTGCAGCATTATTCCAAATACTATTAAGATTATCTCAAAATTATCGGTGAGATTAATTTAAATAATTTGCTGATACGCCAATACATCAATGCCTTTCAACGCTACAACGATACCAATTGTATATTGACATAGTAGTATATTGGCAGATTATCCATCAATTTTGAGTAAAGCGCCATCTACCATTGCCATCTATTTCTTTCTCCGGTATTGATAAAGTTCTATCTCATAGAGTAACGTATTGATCCCCGGTATGTAACGTTGTTTTAGATGTACATGTAAAGCAGTACGAGATGTGCATGTCGTGCAGCTCCACATGTGCATGTCATACCGCTTTAGATGTACATGTAAAACAATACTGCCCACAGAGAAACAGGGCCGACGCATTAAAATGCGCTGTCCTGTAAAAGTGTTGACAGGTATTTTTCATCCCATCCTGCTTTCAGCCTT
>NZ_JAASHC010000016.1:0-119660 GCF_019734355.1 Bacteroides sp. K03 | reverse complement strand
AAGGACATATCTTTCGTAGTTAACATTTATTAAAGCAATATTCTGCGGAAACATTTGGTTTTAATAGAGTATACGAGAAAAAACAAGCCTACATATTTCATTGATATACAGCCATTTAACAATTCATGAAATAGTCTATTATTTTCACTATCGAAATCTATTTTCTTTCTATTTTCAAAGCCTTACAAATTATCTGAAATAATTACAAAGAAAAAAGCCGTAAGAAGATAAATCAAGAAGCAGCAGTATAACCAGTCAGCATGTTGCCATATTGCCACGTTGGCAAATTATTCATTTATAGCTCCACAATGCGGACAGACTCCCTTCTCCCGTAATTTCCCTCCACAACGTCCACACTGGTATTTATACCCGTTACTTTTATGCAGTTTTTTCGCAAACAGCCACACAAAGCAGAAAAGGAAAAGATAACCGATATATATATGTGTAGTCAGAATAAAAAAGAAGTAACAGAAAATACAGCAGGAAGTCAATCCAAGCAAATAGAAGACAGCAGCGGCCGGAGCCAGTTGCCGGAACAGGTCATCGAGCACTGCCAGAAAGACAATAAGAAAAATCCAGATGCTCAACAGGAACATCGACAAAACAAGTGGTACCTTAAAAGGTGAAAGTGTAGGGTTAAAATAGAAATGTTGCCATGTATCAGGTACAAATACCTGCATCGACTCATATATAGTGGCACTAAACGCCATCAACAGACAAAGAAAAAGCGGATAAATACTATCAATGTCATTGAAATAAACCATCTGTAATTGCTTACGCCGAAAAGCACGAAAAAGATAAACACCAACGAACAAGGCAAAGACAATCACAAAATAAGAGGCATGAGTATCACTGAACAAATAAATAAACTGAGATATACTATCGGTAGGCACAAAAGACTTTATCAATTCCGTTTCACGCATCCATCCCTGGATTTCCTGTGAATGGGCCAGTTTTACCCATATACTATCCACGCTGTCTGCCGGATGAACAGCGAACTCTGCTACTACAACACGGTCTCCCCGGTGAAGACTGACAAAAGAATCCTTCACAGGCAAACGTTCCAAAACAACAGAATCTGTTTGTACTTCCAGATTCGTGTTATAGGTATAATGCCGTTCAAATAAATAAGTAAGAGAATCCTTCGCCCTATCGCTCATTCCTTCGGCAGAAAGATCGGGACGGGGATAATGGCAGGCTGCAAACAAAAAAAGAGTCATCACAGAGTAGCACAAAGCAACACAAAGCTTCCTGAAATTGCTCTTCGTGTTACCATGATTCATTCTATGATACCTTGTTTTCATAATGCGGCACTCACTTTCATCTGACAAATCTTACAATCAAATGATAGCCGGAAACGTTTTCCATCCGTCCCTACCAAGTAATAAGGTTCTTTATAGGGCGAGCGTTCACGCTGGTGAACAGGACACCAACCCATACTATAACGCAAGCAATGTTTGCAAAACATAAGGACAGCCTCTTCCACCGCCTGTTTCTCATAAGCAGGCGCAATATCTTTCACACCATGATCCTGATAGAAAGAAGCAGCACGGGTGTTCATCACATTGCCTAAATAAGAAAGCGTCTGTTGCGGATAAGCGTGTGTGGTTGGTTTTAAGACAGCCAGTTCACGATGAAATGTCATTCTGCGGACAGCTATCAGTTTATCGACCACCTGCCTGCGCAGATCGGAAAGTACAGAGGCCGGAATAAACCAATTCCCGGTAAAGTCAATATCTATCCGCATTGCCTCAAAGGGAGTATTTCCCAGTTTGGATAGCTGGTTTTTGAGATTATCCTCCTGGGGGGTACGGGCAAGTTCCTTATCACGAGGCAATGTAAGCGTCACACTATTATCATCTTCATCTGTCATAGTAAGGGAGAACCCAAAGTTATTCTCCGCCAGCAAAATAGAAACGGCAATCTTTCTTTCAGAAGATTTACGGGCAAGCACGCGTTCGAACTCCTGATCAAAATTACGATACAATACAGTCCGGGGTTTAATACGGGGCATCTCCTGCGGATACAGCTTATTGCCATCAACGCGATTGATACGAAATCCTTGTAAACGCCCCTGTTCATCAATGTAACAAACGCCATCACCGTTATTAAAAGATTTCAGCCCGGCCACCGTAAGATAGTTTCCACGAGTCTCTTTCATCGTACCCATTTCTTCTCCTAACGACTTGGGAGTATCAAAAGAAAAAATCTCTTTACTCCGACCCTTCAAAAAATAATGCGTAAAACCACGGCTAAAGCTCTTATCCAACTGAGGTTTAAACTCAAAACGACAGGAACCGGAAGAGGCACGGACATACTCTTTACGCCGGGTGAAAATGGTATCCAGTTTCTGACGATAGGCAGCAGTAACATTTTTCACATAAGAGACATCCTTCAACCGTCCTTCAATTTTCAAAGAAGTGACTCCGGCATCCAGCAATGCCTCCAGTTCCTCGCTTTGGTTAAGGTCTTTCAGCGAAAGTAAATGCTTATCTTTCACAATTGTCTTACCATCAGCATCGACCAGGCTAAAAGGCAAACGGCAGAATTGCGCACACTCGCCACGATTGGCACTCCGGCCAAAACAGGCTTGACTAACATAACACTGACCACTATAACTGACGCACAAAGCACCATGTACAAAGACTTCAAGCGCCGTGTCAGGGCAGGCTTCGTGTATTTTACTTATCTCCCGCAAAGAAAGTTCACGGGCAAGTACTACCTGACGGAATCCCGTATCGGCAAGAAACTTAACTTTATCCGCCGTCCGGTTATCCATCTGTGTACTGGCATGCAACGGGATAGGCGGCAGGTTTAATTGCGTGATCGCCATATCTTGTACGATCAACGCATCCACTCCTATCCGATACAATTCTCCTATCATCTCTTCTGTCTCTTTCAACTCTTCTTCTTTCAGAATTGTGTTGACAGTGACATAGATACGTGCATTGTACAGATGCGCATGCTCTACAAGGGCAGCAATATCATCCAACGAGTTGACAGCAGCAGCACGGGCACCAAACTTTGGTGCACCAATATATACAGCATCCGCTCCGTGGTTAATAGCTTCTATTCCACATTCCAGATTCTTAGCCGGAGCCAGAAGTTCTATTTTACGCTGCTTTATCATTTAATATCATTAATATCGTAAGGAGTTTCCTGATAAACAAAGTAGTTCAACCAGTTTGAAAATAACAAATTGGCATGAGCACGCCAACGCACAACAGGCCCCTTCTCCGGATCATCGTCTATATAATAATTACGCGGCACATCAATCGGCAGTCCTTTTGCCAGATCCCGCCTATACTCCGTATCAAGCGTTAACGGAGAATATTCCGAATGCCCGGTTACAAAGAATTCGCGCCCTCCACGAGCCATTACCATATATACTCCTGATTCATCCGATTCGGAAAGCAATGTCAATTCAGATACTTTAAGAATATCCTCTTTACGCACTTCCGTATGACGGCTGTGAGGAACATAAAAAGTATCATCAAATCCACGGAAGATAGCTTGCAACGGATCGAGGGTACGGTGCTCGAAGATACCGAACATCTTTTTATCTAAAGCATATTTAGGAACACCGTAATGGTGATACAAACCAGCCTGAGCCGCCCAGCAAATATAAAGCGTCGAAGTGACATGCGTACGTGCCCAATCGAAGATTTCCATTATCTCATCCCAATAACTGACTTCTTCAAAGTCCATCTGCTCCACCGGAGCACCGGTAATAATCATACCATCATACTTCTCGCCACGCATTTTATCAAAGTCCGTATAAAAGGTCTTCATATGTTCGACAGGCGTATTCTTGGATGTATGACTCTTTATTTTCATAAACGAGATTTCCACCTGGAGTGGTGTATTGGACAACAGACGCACCAGATCAGTCTCTGTGGTTATTTTCAATGGCATCAGGTTCAGAATTACAATCCGCAACGGACGTATATCCTGTTGTGTCGCACGCGAGTTGTCAATCACAAAGATATTTTCTTCCTTCAGCAATTCTATCGCAGGTAGCTTATCAGGTAAATTTAATGGCATGAGGGTATTTACTATTTACGATTTAACGATTTACGATTGCCATTCGGCAAATTCTTTGCAAAAATAACGATTTCACCACAGAGTAGCACAGAGTTTCACGGAGAAATATGTTCAAAAAGGATAAAACTCTGTGAAACTCAGTGCTACTCTGTGGCGAACTTATTCGAAGTAGAAAGTCAATACGATCATCCGGGACTTTACTTTATCCAGAGATTCGGTGAACTTCATTAATGATTTATCAGTAAGATCAGGGCGCTTTTTCTCCAGCAGGTTGGCTAATCCGAAGCAGAATTTCAACTCTGGTATCAGCTTAAAAAAAGGAAGATATAAGTCACAGCCAAGGCCGACTTCGATATAACAATCAAAAGGCTTCACCAACAGCGGACGGGCATTTTTTACACTCAAATCAAAGGTAGGACTAAGGCCAAGCATCGCATAAGGACGATAGTTATTGAAGCGTTCGGCGCTGAATTTCATATCAATAGGGAATGCAAGGTAAGCCGATTTTACATTTTGAGAAACCGTTTCACCACTTGTCTGCTCACGGAATACCACTCTCTTATCACCAAAATGAAGCGTGGGAATCAGGCGGAGCGCCATGTATTTATTCAAATATAATTCTCCTAACACACCGACCGAAAATCCCGGAGAGTATTCGGGTACATCAGCAAACCAGACCTGCCCGTCCTCGGTGACATAACCATTGTTTACAAACTTAAGATCCTGCATATGGATACCTGCCAGAAAACCATAATGCCAGATCCGCTGGTCAATATACGGGCGGTTCTGTACCTTACGCTTTTGGGCAGAGGCACCTGCCACCAACAGCGAAACTATGAGAAGTAACACGATTCGTTTCACAATAATAAAAACGATTTTATAGTTAAATTATTGTTTCGCTTATTTAGAAGCGGTACAAATTAAAGGATTTTAATCAAGATTGAGATCAACTAATGAATAAAACGTGTATTTTTGCCCAATAAATTAGTACTAATAATTTAAATTTTAAAGAAAATGGCTTACGTAATTAGTGACGATTGTATTGCTTGCGGAACTTGTATTGACGAGTGTCCGGTAGAAGCTATCTCTGAAGGCGATATCTACTCTATTAACCCGGATGTATGTACAGACTGTGGCACTTGTGCTGATGTTTGTCCTTCTGAAGCAATTCACCCGGCTGAATAATACAATCAGACAAAAGAACTGTGAAAGCTGCTTTTCCATTTCAGGGAAGCAGCTTTTTTTATTGATACGCACATCCGCAGAAGAAAAAAAATCACCAGCTAAGTGTTTTCCTCCCATCCGTTGTTTTATCTATATAAAAAACCTTTTATTACCTAATAACATCAATATCATGAGAAAATTACTACTACTCTCATTACTCTTTTCTTCTTCTATTTCTGTCTGTGCCCAACGGGCAGACAATTACAAGCCCGATAATAAAAATGTGGTTTTCACTGAGACAAATCTTCCTATCGTGTTTATCAATACACAAGGACAAATAATTGATCGGGACAACCGGATTACTGCCAAAATGAAAATAATAGATAACGGTGAAGGTGAACTGAATTACATGGATACCATTGCCCACCCCAACCAGAAAGCAGACTATACCGGGTATATAGATTTAAAATATCGTGGCAACTCTTCTTTTACCAACTCCGATAAGAAACCGTATGCCATCCGCGCATTAGACAAACCATTGGAAGATGGTGGCAAAAAGCAAAAAGTATCTATGCTTGGCATGGGCAAAGACAATGACTGGGCACTATTGGCGCCATATGCAGACAAAAGTATGATCAGAGACGTATTCGCCTTCACGTTAGCAAGACCTTTCTTTGAATATGTACCTACCGGAAAATACTGTGAAATGATCATGGACGGTACTTATTACGGAGTGTTTATTTTATCTGAAAGAGTAAGGAAAGGTAAATTTCGTTTAGATCTGCCGGATCCGGGTGATAGTGATGATGCTCTGACAGGAGGCTACCACATGGAAGTAGACAGGGATGACGAACCGGTTTATTACTCTAAGCATACTCCGGTCAATTCAAAAGGAACTCCTATTTATGGAAAGAAAATCTCTTTCCAATATAAAAACATGGATCAGGATGAGTTTAGTAAAGCACAATTAAACTATATCCATGGATACATTGACGCTTTTGAAAACAGTCTGGCTGCCACCGATTATAAGAATCCGGAAACCGGATACAGAAAATATATCGACGTCACATCTTTTATAGATTATATGTTGTCAACAGAATTTTGCCACAACGTAGATGGTTATCGCCTGAGTACTAACCTATATAAATACAGAGACAGCAAAGACCCTAAATTCAAAACATCTTTATGGGATATGAATTTAGGGTTTGGTAATGCAGACTATAGTGAAGGCTGGAGATCGGATACATGGGCATACAACTTCAATGATGTATCACCGGGTGACAATCAGTTAGTCCCGTTCTGGTGGTATAAGTTACTCAAAGACGATTCTTTTATGAAAGAGGTAAAAGAACGCTGGGAGCTGTATCGTGAAACGAGCTATTCCGACGAACACATCGAACAAACCATTGATTCATTGACTGCATTATTAAATGCCAAAGGAGCACAAGGACGTAATTCACAAGCCTGGCCAAGATGGGGAAGATACGTATGGCCCAACAAGTACGTAGCAAAATCTTATGATGATGAAATATCTTATCTGAAAAGCTGGATAAACGAACGGCTGATTTTCATGGACAGAGCTTTTCTTGGAAAAGAACCCGAAACGCCGGAATATACTCAGCTGGTCGTTAGTTCAGGATTCAATGAAGATGTTATAGCAGAAGCACTTCCTGCCGTCAGTTATTCTACAACCTCTCTCGATAATCAAGGCTGGATTTATTATTCTTCGGCAGTTCAGGAACAAGGATCATTGCCTGCTGACGGTACTATTATTTCCAATACCGGTGTCAAATACCAGCTTGCTGCATATGACAAGAAAAATGCCGCCGTATTAAAAGAAGAGGCTGCAATAACCCTGCATTTTGAGGGTACTCCACAAACTGAAGCTCTGCATCTCCTATCAACCTGTACAGACGGTAGTTCCTTAATAGACGTAACCGTATATTATACAGATGCTACTCATTCCAATACCCAGACTGTTTCGGTAGGTGACTGGTTCAGTGATGATCCCACAGGCAAGGCAGTATACAATCTGGACAGGATTGCCCTGACCGGTGACAAGCTGGACGGACGCCGCAAATTCTGTATGTTTGAACAGAAAATAGCTACTAACAAAAATAAAGTAATAGCATCTCTGAAAATCGAAAATGCAGGAAACGGGCATCCAAGTATATTTGCCGTCACAAAAGAAGGAAAAGAGTCAGGTGGAACTGTGGGAATCGGCAATACCGTTTGCAGCAATACAGCAAGTGTATACCCCAACCCTATTACCAACGGTGAGGCATTAACCATTGAAACAATCTCAGGTTCATCTATCCGATTGACTACAATGCAAGGAGCTACCCTAATACAGTTAAAAGCAACAGATAATGTTATAAAATTGCCAGTCAATAACCTTTCTCAAGGTATATATCTATTAACCATCACCAATAATGCAGGTAAACAGATCTTCAAAATAATAATGAAATAAAGTCAGCCCCTCCTGAGTGATAAAATAAAAACAACCTGTATCAATCCAGAACCCAATGTTCTGTACCGATACAGGTTACTCTATCTTTTGTACTTATCAACCGAATGATAAACATCCGGAATCACCTATTATTTCAGTTTTGCCAATGCTTCCTTAATACGACGAATAGATTCAACAATATTTTCGTCACTTGTAGCATAGCTCATACGAATACACTCAGGAGCACCAAAAGAAGCACCACCTACGCAAGCTACATGAGCAACTTCCAATAAGTACATAGCCAGGTCGTCAGAATCAGCAATAGTACGTTCGCCATCTGATTTACCAAAAAAGTAGTCACATTTCGGGAACAAGTAGAAAGCACCTTCAGGAACATTCACTTCAAAGCCCGGAACTTCCTTCGCTAACTTCACAATAAGGTCGCGACGACGTTCGAATGCTTTACGCATCTCTTCTACCGGAGCCTGAGAACCTGTATAAGCAGCTTCAGCAGCTTTCTGAGATACAGAACAAGGTCCTGACGTATATTGTCCCTGCAGTTTATTGCAAGCTTTCACAAGCCATTCCGGTCCGGCTATAAAACCGATTCTCCATCCTGTCATTGCATAAGCTTTTGATACACCATTTACGATTACGGTACGTTCCTTCATTTCAGGGAACTGAGCAATACTCTGATGTTTGCCAATATAATTGATATGTTCGTAGATTTCGTCAGCAATAACAATTACCTGCGGATGTTTAGCCAATACAGCAGCCAATCCGGCAAGTTCTTCCTTGCTATAAACCGAACCTGTAGGGTTAGACGGTGAGCAAAGAATCAAAGCTTTGGTCTTCGGAGTAATAGCCGCTTCAAGCTGTGCAGGAGTAATCTTGAAATCCTGCTCTATACCGGCAGTAACGATAACCGGAGTACCTTCAGCCAACTTCACCATCTCAGGATAGCTAACCCAATAAGGAGCAGGTACAATCACCTCATCACCCGGATTTACCAATACGAGAACTGCATTACACACAGATTGTTTTGCACCATTAGCACAAGATATCTGAGCGGCTGTATATTCCAGACCATTCTCTTTCTTCAACTTCTCTACAATAGCGTTACGCAATGCCGGATAACCCGGAACAGGAGAATAACGTGAGAAATTATCATCTACAGCTTTCTTTGCAGCTTCTTTGATATGATCGGGAGTATTGAAATCGGGTTCTCCCACACTCAGATTAATTACATCAACGCCTTGTGCTTTGAGTTCGTTACTCTTCTGCGACATAGCAAGTGTTGCCGACGGCGACAAGCTGTTCAAACGGTCTGATAACTGATTCATTTTGTATCTATTTTATTATTGTTGATTGAAAATCGCTGCAAAATAAGCTAAAATATTTGATATATGAAAGCAAATCCCCATTTTACTTGTTAAAATGCAGCGTATGCCCCATACGTTCTTTCTTTGTTTTCAGATATCGTTCATTGTAAGGATTAGGAACTGTTTCAATAGGTACATTTTCTACAATTTCAAGCCCATACGCTTCAAGCCCCACACGCTTAATGGGATTATTGGTCATCAGACGCATTTTATGAACACCCAGTTCACGCAAAATATGCGCACCCACACCATAATCACGTTCATCGGGATCAAAGCCAAGATGGATATTAGCGTCTACCGTATCATACCCTTCTTCCTGAAGTTTGTAAGCTTCCATCTTATGCATCAATCCAATGCCTCTCCCTTCCTGATTCATATAAACAACCACTCCTTTGCCGGCAGCATCAATCATCTCCAGAGCTTTATGCAACTGTTCTCCACAGTCACAGCGACAAGAGCCAAAAATATCTCCTGTCATACAAGATGAATGCACGCGTACAAGAATAGGTTCATCTTCACTCCAGGTGCCTTTAAAGATGGCAACGTGTTCCATTCCGTTTGATTTCTGTCGGAAAGGAATCAGGCGGAAATTTCCATATTGAGTAGGCATATTAACTTCTACCCCTTTCTCCACAAGCGATTCCATGTGCACACGATAAGCTATCAGATCCTTAATAGATATGATTTTGAGTCCGAATCGTTTAGCCACTTCCATCAACTGCGGCAAGCGTGCCATAGTGCCGTCTTCATTGATAATCTCAATCAGAGCAGCAGCAGGATAAAGCCCTGCCAACTTAGCAAGATCCACACTTGCTTCCGTATGTCCGGCACGGCGAAGCACACCACGCGAACGGGCACGCAACGGATTGACATGTCCCGGACGACCAAGATCGGTAGGCTTGGTATTAGGATCGGCCAACGCACGAATCGTAGCAGCACGATCATGCATAGACACTCCCGTAGTACAACCCGGCAACAAATCAACAGTTACAGTGAAAGGAGTCTCATAAATAGAAGTATTAGCAGCCACCTGCATATCCAACTCCAGTTCTGCACAACGCTCTTCTGTTATAGGTGCACATAACACACCACGTCCGTGTGTCATCATGAAATTCACTTTCTCCGGAGTTATCTTTTCAGCTGCGATGATAAAATCACCCTCATTTTCACGATCCTCATCGTCTACTACGATTACGAAATTACCTTCTTTAAAGTCGGCAATAGCCTCATCAATCGTATTCAATCTTATTTCTTCCATACTATATCATGCTATAAATTATTATTCTCATTAATTATAAACTGAACACTTTCATTGTTCTTTATAATCCGTTCTATATCCCGGGCAAGGCGTATACGGAAAATCCAGATACGGAAATAGAAAAACAATCCTATCGGAACAATGATTCCTGCCAACAGATTCAACCAGTAAACATGAAACGGACGTACGTGCGCCGTTACAGGTATCACCGGATAGTTATTCAAAGCGGTCAGCAAAGTGAAGGACTTAGAATTTGATAATTCTTCAACTAACGTTTCAAGGTGTTCATTGATAACTTTTATATCATCATCGTCACCAGTAGTCATCCAAAGCTTAAAATAATTAGGTGCCTTTTTCAACTGACGTTTACTTATATAGGTACGACACTCTGCCGTAAGAGCTGTCAACTCAGATGAAATCCGCGTATAATCCGGGTCGTGAATGATCACCTCCTTCTTGAATAAGTGCCGTACGCTACGAATTCCCACAATACGCTTGAACCACGCAACGTAAGCATCGCCATTCAGCACAACAGAGTCATTATTGGATTTGTAGGTAAGAAAAGCCCCAAGCGGAGCCAAAATAGAGGAACTGAGCCACATCCCCATCCATACAACCCACTTCCCGTCACGTGCCATCTTGAACCCGCTATTATCTATCACATAATAAATAATAAACACCAATACGGATACAATGACAGGCATACCCAGTCCACCTTTACGAATGATACCTCCAAGTGGTGCACCGATGAAAAAGAACAGCAGGCAAGAGAGAGAAATTGTGATCTTCTTATGCCATTCGGTCCTGTGTCTGCGTATCTGGTAATCATTCCCATCCATCGTATAGGTCTTAAAGCTGTAATCTCCCTGCAAGCTTTCAGCACGGCTTGTAGCCGAAGAAAGGATTTTCTGCTTCTGCATCAAAGTAGCAGCTTCAAAGAGGCTGTCCACATTGTATAAGCTCATATTAGCCCTTTCTATTTTAAGTGTATCCTCTTTGGAAAGTCCTGTCGGCCGACTGTAAACGCCCCCGATAGCTTCCTTATAATACTGCCGCCCGATGCTGTCGCCCACATATTTCATGGAGTCAATAGAAGCCTGCAATGTCTGCATACTTTTGGTGGTCGCCTGATTGCTCATGATACTTGCGTCGGCCATATTAAAATCCGAGTCAAATTCAATAATCGTATGTTTTTCCCGGAAAGATTCACGCCGGTAAGGTACATTTTGTGCCTTTACATTCTGACTCTTCAGATTTTCAAACAGTTCTCCACTATAAAGATGCAGGTGCAGATGTTGCTTGTCGGCAGTCATTTCCATACGTCCCGAATCTGCATAAATGATATGTGCATTCTCTGCGCCATCTTTAAAATTATAGATCAACACATCATACAACATACCGGTTTTGCGATCCTTCTTACCTACTTTAAGGTTATAATCGGGAATTTCCGAATAGAAGACACCCTCCGGAATATCCAGTTCCGGTGACTTCTGTTTCATCGAAATCAACAACGTCCCCAGCTTTCCCTGGGCAATAGGACCAATAACATTCTGAAAATAAAAGGAGATAGCGCAAATAATACAGACAAGTATAATGAGAGGACGCATAATCTTAAGCAAAGAAATGCCCGCCGCTTTCATGGCGAGCAATTCATAACGTTCTCCAAAATTTCCGAAAGTAATAAGTGATGCCAATAGTACGGCCAATGGAAGTGACAAAGGCACCAGAGTCAATGCCGAATAAAAGAAGAACTGAGCCATCACGCTCATCTCCAACCCTTTTCCGACAAGCTCATCCACATATCTCCACAGAAACTGCATCATGAAGATGAAGAGACAAATGAAGAATGTGCCGACAAAGAGTAGCAAAAAACTCTTTACAATAAATATATCTAATCTTTTTATGCGTAGCATCTTACTATTCGTTTCGTACGATTGAGATGCAAAATTAGCACAAAAAAAGGAGTGCAGAAAGTTTTTAGTTGAAAGTTAACTAAAAACCACAAGTTCTTCTCAATTTATTTACCTGAGACTCCCACAGTTCCTTCATATCATCTACCTCATCAGGTTCGGCAAAATCAACGATCTCCAACACAAAATCTCCTGTGAGTTCATTATAATTCATCTTTATTTCAAAATAATCCCGCTCGTTTTCGTCGTCCAACCAGCGGAAACGTATAAAAGAATAAGCACGTATAGCTATAATTTCAGCGTCTCGTTGTTCTGTTTTTCCCCAATGAAACTCCACGATTTTATCATTTGACACAACTTTGTCCGCAAACCAGTCCTCCAGACCGGTCGGTGTGCTGATTGCCGACCAAAGAATATTTTTAGAGGTCGCATTCAAAAGATATTCTAAACGAATTTTCTCTCTTTTCATAGTTACATTTACTTAATTTGTGTGTGCCAAGATAAATACTTTTTTCTAATTACACAGTATAAATCAAACACTTTATTTCTTTATGCTTTCATTTCTCAGTCCCAATGTACCAATTTATCGCAGATTACATATGGGTTTCTAATAGAAAAAACAGAAAAAAACGACAAATGTTTTGGAGTTTTAAAAAAAGTATCTATCTTTGCACCCGCAATCGAGAAACGATGGCGGGATAGCTCAGCTGGTTAGAGCGCATGATTCATAATCATGAGGTCCCCGGTTCAATCCCGGGTCCCGCTACTACAGAAAATAGCGTTTGGGAGGCTTCCACTCTTGGGCGCTTTTTTATTTCACTACATTCCTCTTCTTTTTTTTCATTATTAATCCACAGAGTTATTAACAAGGTTATCAACAGGTGTACTATAAAGTTATCAACAGGGTAACGAATTTATATACAACAAATTAACTTCACGCCACATACTGCCCGTAATTATTAACTCACAATATATAAACAACCAACTTCAGATAACACCGACACACAAACGAAACATATTTGTTACCGCATCTTCAATATCCAGCAAAGAAAATGAAATATGATCCCCCTACTTTTGCGGCATATTATTAACGCATACTAACAAATATGAAACGACTCGTTAAATTAGTCTCATTGATTCTCTTATTTTTAAACATGAGCAGCAATACTTTCGCCGAAGAGAAAGTAAATGTAGTCAAGCAAGGAACAATCCGCGGACGAATCATCGATGCTTCCAAACAAACACTCCCCGGAGCATCTATCTATATTGAAAACTTACGCACGGGAGTAACAAGTGACGTCAATGGATATTACACATTTTCCAATCTGAATCCAGGCACCTACACCATAAAAATCAGTTACGTCGGCTACTCACCGGTAGAGATGAAAATTACGATTCCTGCCGGAAGGACTTTGGAAAAAGATGTTGTACTCAACGAAGGATTAGAGCTACAAGAGGTAGTAGTAGGAGGCGCTTTTCAAGGGCAACGCCGGGCTATTAACTCACAAAAAAACAGCCTGGGTATCACCAACGTTGTTTCTGCCGATCAGGTGGGGAAATTCCCCGACTCAAACATCGGAGACGCACTTAAACGTATCTCAGGTATTAATGTACAATATGATCAGGGCGAAGCTCGTTTCGGACAAGTTCGCGGAACCTCTGCTGATTTAAGCTCGGTCACGATCAATGGTAATCGTATTCCTTCCGCCGAAGGCGATACACGTAATGTACAGTTAGACCTTATCCCGGCGGATATGATACAAACCATTGAAGTAAATAAAGTAGTAACCCCGGATATGGATGGAGATGCCATTGGCGGATCGATCAACCTGGTTACCAAGAACTCTCCTTACAAACGTACAATCACTGCTACTGCCGGAAGCGGATATAACCGGATCAGTGAAAAAGCCCAACTCAACCTGGGCTTCACCTATGGTGATCGTTTTTTCAATGATAAACTGGGCGTCATGCTTTCTGCTTCCTATCAAAATGCTCCCTCAGGATCTGATGATGTAGAATTTGTTTGGGATACAGATTCAAAAGGAACAATCTGCCTGACTGATTACCAGATTCGCCAATACTACGTAACCCGTGAGCGCCAAAGTTACTCAGCAGCATTGGACTGGGATATAAACGCAAATCATAAGTTATTCTTCAAAGGAATATTCAACAATCGCAATGACTGGGAAAACCGGTATCGCCTTACTCTGAAAGATTTGAACAAAGATGTTAATAAGAAGAAAGAAGGCGCAGTTGCCGACAACAAGGCCTCTGTACGCCTACAGACAAAGGCTGGAAGTCCAAACAACCGTAATGCCCGCCTCGAGCGTCAGCGTACGATGGATTTCACTCTCGGTGGCGAACATCTTTTCGGCAAGTTATCCATGGACTGGAATGCCTCTTATGCCCGTGCCTCAGAAGAGCGTCCCAACGAACGCTACCTGGGATATGAACTAAAGAAACAGAATTTCGACATAGACCTGAGCGATATAAGAAGACCCTATGCTTCAGCACAAGCCGGATCGACGCTTATACTTAATAATGATTTCTCCCTGCAAGAACTTACAGAGCAGCAGGAAGATATTGTAGAGAAAGATCTTAAGTTTTCAATGAATTTCAAACTACCATTAGTGAAAGGATTCTATAGTAATCAGTTGCGATTCGGAGCCAAAGTAGTAGACAAGAGTAAAGACAAAGATCTGGAGTTTTATGATTATGAGCCAGTGGACGAAAAGGCTTTTAATTCAAATAGTTTTTCCAATACCAGCGAACAAAACAGAAATGGATATATGCCCGGAGAAAAATACAAAGCAGGGACATTTATCAGCAAAGAATATGTGGGAGGGCTCGACCTGAACAACAACAGCCTGTTTAATAAGACAGAAAATCTGGAAGAGTTGGCAGGCGAATACAAAGCACGTGAAACAGTTACTGCCGGCTACCTTCGTTTCGACCAGAACTTCGGTAAGAAACTTAGTGCAATGGTAGGTTTGCGTCTGGAAAATACCCATTTGAAATACAACGGACGCAAACTGACACTGAACGACGATGGCGATCCGGAATCATTGACTGTTACCCCGGATGTAAAAGACAGCTACCTGAACGTTTTACCTTCCGTCTTATTGAAGTACAACGTCAATGAAGATTTCAAGATTCGCGGTTCATTCACTGAAACACTTTCACGCCCTAAATACTCAGCATTGATACCGAATGTAAATATCAACAACAAAGACAACGAATTGACACTTGGTAACCCGGAATTAAAACCGACCACTTCGTTCAACTTCGATCTGAGTGCAGATTATTATTTCAAAAGTGTAGGACTTGTCAGTATTGGTATATATTACAAAGACATCAATGACTTCATCGTAACCCAGACAGTCAGAGGATATGAATATGAAGGCAATTCTTATGATAAATTCATGCAACCCCGCAATGCAGGAGATGCCAATTTATTGGGTGTAGAAGTAGGCTACCAACGGGATTTCGGTTTCATCGCTCCCGCCTTAAAGTGTGTTGGATTCTACGGAACCTATACCTATACACATAGCAAGGTGAACAACTTCAACTTCACCGGACGTGAAAACGAAAAAGACCTGAAACTGCCCGGATCACCGGAACATACAGCCAATGCGTCTCTCTACTTTGAAAAAGGAGGACTCAACGTACGCTTATCTTACAATTTCGCATCCGATTTTATTGATGAAATGGGTGAAAGCGCTTTCTACGACCGTTATTATGATAAAGTAAACTACATGGATGTAAACGCCAGTTATACTTTTGGTAAAAAACTGAGAACAACTTTTTATGCCGAGGCTAACAATCTGCTAAACCAACCTCTGCGTTATTACCAGGGAATATCAGAACGCACCATGCAATCAGAACATTATGGTGTAAAGGTAAATGCAGGAGTCAAAATCAATTTCTAAATCCCTATAAAAAGACGCAAAGCAAGTATCTATTAATAATCAATAAGAAACAATTTATAAAATGAAAACAAAAAGCCTTCTCGTTCTTCTGTTTATCACAATCTGTACAATAGGATATGCACAAAAGAGCGACTATTCCATCTTCGATAAAAAATTCAATTTCTATATTGCCAACGATCTGGGACGAAACGGATATTATGACCAAAAGCCAATTGCCGAACTAATGGGAACGATGGCAGAAGAAATCGGTCCTGAGTTCGTTGTTGCCACCGGAGATATTCACCATTTCGAAGGTGTACGCAGCGTCAATGACCCTCTATGGATGACAAATTACGAATTAATCTACTCGCATCCGGAGTTAATGATCGACTGGTTTCCTGTATTGGGAAATCATGAATATCGCGGTAATACCCAAGCCGTACTTGACTATAGTAATATAAGCCGCCGCTGGTCCATGCCTGCCCGCTACTACACCAAGGTATTCAATGAAGAAGGTACAACCGTCCGCGTCGTTTGGTTGGATACTGCCCCCATCATTAATAAATACCGCAATGAAAAAGAGACTTATCCGGATGCCTGCAAGCAAAACAGAGAAAAACAGCTCGCCTGGGTAGACTCAGTACTGACCGCAACCAAAGAAGACTGGGTAGTTGTAGTAGGACACCATCCTATCTACGCCGAAACTCCCAAAGATGCCAGTGAACGAGACGACCTGCAGAAATACCTGGATCCCATCCTGAGAAAACATCATGTAGATATGTATATCTGCGGACACATTCATAACTTCCAGCATATCCGCGTATCAGGAAGCGATATTGACTACGTTGTCAATTCAGCCGGCTCACTGGCACGTAAAGTAAAACCGATCGAAGGAACACTGTTCTGTAGCCCGGAACCTGGTTTTTCTGTCTGTTCTATTGATAAAAAAGAATTCAACCTGCGTATGATCGATAAAAAGGGGAACGTACTTCATACAATAACCCGAAAGAAATAAATTCTACTCTTATAAAAACACACAACTCAAGGGTACTCCATTCGTGATGAAAGGAGTACTCTTTTTATTTAAACTCAATTATAGGAAATTCAAAAATAACCGTTATCTTTGCACCCCCAAAACAAGAGAATCCTTCTTTTTTCTCCCTACCCCCATTCTTTATCCACAAAGTTATGAACAATGTTATCAACAGGGGGATACTAAAGTTATCAACAAGTTAATATACTTATTATCAGAGAATTTACATCTTGATACACCGTTTATCATAATTATATATTCACAGACTTACAAACATATTCACATCACTGCCCCTTCAGATACTTGATAGTCTTAAAAGGAATACCCTCTTTATTGCATAGCTGAAGTATATAAATCTCTTGATTAAGTTCTTTCAAATCATCCCAATTGGTTATTTGCATCATATATTTTCCTTCTTTCGTATATATGTTTATAACAGAAGCATTTACAAAATCGCTATGTATTGTTTGTACCCCTGTTATATCACTCTCCAAGGTTATAATAACCTCATCTTCGCCATACTCATTGTAAACATGAAGCCAAACCCATGCACAATCAAATGTATTAATACCACTTCGGCGCACATGGGCAACAAGGGGTTCTTCAATCGTTTGTATTTCCAAGAAAGGTGAATATTCCTCTCTAACTCCAACTTCCAAAAAATCAGAACCAACATAGCGAACCGTAAAATCAATGCTGTATGCAGTATTCGTTTCATTTACCGTTTTTATGATTTCACTATAAGATATAATGTGAGGTTTCAAATCCAACATTATATTATATGAAGCTACTGACTCTTCCCCATCAATGAAACAACTAAATACAATCTTCCCACTAATGCAATGATCTGTATCTATATCATAGAGATCTTTACTCTCAACTATAGGGATTGTAAATATATCATTTTGGGATGTAGCAATGATGGTCTCTCCACCACTTTTCAAAGACAAAGTATAAGTCCACTGCGGCTCACTAATAGAATGATTCGTGTTATTCTCAATGCTAAAGTTATAACTTTCATAAGCAGAAGCAAATCCATCCTCTTCAATTCTTCCACATACAATCTTTAAACCCGATTGTTCTTGAATCTCTCTTCCAACAAGCGATATCTCTGAAAACCGGCTATTAATCGGCAAAGATTCTGTATCGTTCTTTTGTGCAAAGAGAGTACAACTAAGACTAATTAACAGCAACATGATAATTCGTGTTTTCATACACTATTTCCTCTTTTAAAAATTTAGTACTGGAAAAAAACGGTCGATTCCCCCACATCCATTCACTTTTTGTCATCATCTTCCATGTATCACAAAAGTAGTAGTTTTTTCTCATTCTTTCACCTTTTTAGCTCAAAACGTATAGCTGTATGTACTATTCTTTCTAAAATGACATCTGCAAACATTTAATACATTGATTGAAAACATTTATAATTAAAGAGTCACTGAAAAGAATATTCTTCTTCCAATGACTCTCCGTTCATATAAATCCTCCCTCAAGAACTTTATAAGAACTTATTTTATGAATTTCGTATTATAGGATTTACCATCTTCGTCTGCAACCTGCAAGCCGTAAACACCTTTACCTAATGAGTTAATATCAATATTATTATCAAGAACTTTACCTTCTTGTACTATCATCGAGGAATTCAAATCCAGGACTTTATAATCTGTTATCAACTTATTGATATTTCTCTTACGGCTATTTCTCAATTCTAAAGATATAACATTTTTATCTACGCGTGAGCTTAAAGTATACGTTGCCGGCACTAATGGGGACACAAGCAATTGTTCACTAATAGTTTCTCCATTCTTGTTCATCGCACGCAATCTAAAAGTTGTACTATACTCTTTATCAACTGATGCTATGAAATAGCCAGCTCTTATATCCTCAACATAGAAAGTAAATGGCACTGGAGATCCTTCTTCCAACTGTTCTACCAAGATACTTTCAGTCCCTTCCACATTCTTAAATGCAATTTTCACATCAGCATAATATTCATAATCCGAAGCTCTGGTTTGTGGCATTACTTTAGAGAATGCCAACTGAGGCTTCTGAGGAAGATAGTCTAAGAGGAAATAACGAGCAAACGTATATATGCCGGGAGGTGTGGGAAGAGATTGGTCATAATAATAGTCTTCGTCCAGATGAGCTAACTTACAACGCAAATATCCATCACTTGACCGAATATAATCTAATGCTTTTACAGGATCTATTTCGGAAGTAGAAAACTTTATTTCAGGAAGCATCACATTTGCTGTTTTCACGATGTCCCATGTTCCATCTTTACGCAAGATAGAAATACTCCATCCCAGCAATGTATATGGGAAACTCATATTTAGTTCAGGGTAGGTCATAAATTGGCGTACATAGTCATAGACTTCGTCACTAGATGATCGCTTCATCTCATTTAGATAGTTATAGGAAACTGTTGAATTTACACTTCTATTTTTCGAGCTTTTATTAAAAGACAACTCTTTTCCGTATGCTTTTACTTTATCTGTAGAAGTAGAGGTTGCATTGCCCTGTCCACCACCTCCGCCTCCAACAGCAATATCAGTATACCAACCCATAGCTTTCAGAAAAGGTCTAAACCATTTACCAATATTACGTATAGAAGTTCCTCGCGGTAAATCCGGTTGCATCAATCGTGTTTCAGTATTTGCTTCATCAGCTTTGAAAAAAGACAAAGAACGTCCATTCTCAAATATAGAGGGAGAATACAAGCCATATGAGTCTCCGTAAGAATATTCGATGATTGCATTACCTGAAGTAGCGCGATTATATGCACTTATCGGATTATATTCTTGTGAAAAGATATCAAAATCTGGCGACAATACTTTTTCATCATATAAAAGAAGGGTTTGTTTTTTAAAATCAAGAATTTTATTTGTATTATCACCATGAGGACCAAAATAAAAACCGAATGTTTTACAAATTTCACGTAATACAATCGTTACAAAATCATATTTATCTTCTTCTACAGAGTCTAAAGAATAAGAAAAAATATCATTATCACTAAAAGTTATTATTCCATCAGGTTCATCAAAATAATCCAATGAAATTTTAATTCCATCAAGCCCATTATCTCTAAATCTATACTTTATTGTAGGTTTTACAACTCGTTCAAGAAGAGCAGCACCACCTGGAGACATATTACAAGTATCAGTACGAAGAGCCGTTTTAGCTATCACATTATTTCCTCTCAATTTACCAAATTTAGCCATTATTTTAAGCGGCAATACAGTAGGCATTTGCTCCTCTAAAAGCCGACAAGCGTATTCAAAAGCACTTTTTCTTTCCAAGTTTTGTTCCCATTCTTCACCTTCATACTGAACTTGAATAACCGTTCCACCTACAACTTCACGTACTATTGGTTTAGGAAAAGTTTCCTTACGAAAAAAATCAGCACCAAAGCTAATTGACTCAATCTCATCTTCTTGTGCATAAGAAAGGGTTGCTAATCCAAACACAAAAAATAATAGTAATAGTCTGTTCATAATCCATGTTTTTTATAATTAATACATCATCTTTTTTTTACCATTTTGAATGTTAACCTCTTTTTAGAGTAACTATCTTTATATGAAACAAAATAAATACCTTCCACCAGATTTGAAACATCAATATTCCTCATTGGCATCCCAACATATTTTACAAGTCGTCCTTTAGAATCATAGATAGATACAGGGAAGATAGCATCCATACCCTCTTGTACGTATAATATATCCTTTGCTGGATTTGGATAAAATGGTACATTCTCCATTTTAATAGTCGGAATGGATGTAGCTACTTTGGAATTCCACAAAGTATCTTTGCATTCAACCATTCCACTATAGTTAACTGCCCAAAATCTAAAACAGCGATCTCCATCATAAAACTCCAGAAGCCCCACTCCCTTCTCAGCGTCAATATTAGGCTCAAAATAAGAGGACAACATATTCCCCGTAAAAGAAGCATCTTGCTCAACTATATATACATACTTAGTTCTACAGGAATTAATCTGTATTGTTATATACCCATCTTCATAAATATTCCATTGTTCATCATAATCACTCCAAGTAATATCCAGTACTTTTATTTTAGGTACAGAAGGAAGCACATTTATATAAAAGATCTTATCAAGTTGTATCTTTCGTCCCTGATATTCCCCCTCAAAAGTTATTTTCCCTTGAAAATAAACAGAGCTATCATTCTCTACAGTATATCTTTTATATTCAGGTCCAGAATATTCATATGCCGACGAATCTATAATAATTCCATAATCTATAGAAGTAGCGTTCTTTATAATTACATAATTTCCTTGCTGTGCTTCAACACCAAAGCTCCATTTACAAACATCAGGAACTATATTCTCCCCGAACTTATCCACTACATGAAAAGCACAACTATCATCAAGTAATAAAGCACCGTATTTATCCAAAGATACATTATCCAACTTTACCACTGTACCTGAAAGGGCATAATCAGTTTGGGCATAGATATTAAGAGAACAAACAAAAGCCAACGTTAAAACAGAAAGTATTCTCATCGATATATCTTTTTAGTTACTACCTCTCCATCTGCATATGTAATCATCATGATATATATCCCTTTCGATAAATGATTAACATCCTCATAGTCTTTTGTTTGAAGAATAATTCTCCCTTGTATATCTCGTACTTCCATATATACAATATTTGAGTTAGCTATAGGATCTCTTATCTGAGTAGAATTATTCATTAAATTCAATTGACTTGGAATTTCAACAGTATAATATGCTTTTCCTATTTTATTACTTATCCTCAAATCAACCCAAGACGTTCCTATCATATAAATGTATTCAAAACGAAGATGGACGATATACGGAATATAAAAAAAATGAGTATCAACTATATCACTATACTCTTCAGATTTTTCCACATAAAGATAATCTGCTCCAGTATAGATAACTGTTAAATCAAGATTATAAAACTTTGATCCAGGAATTGGAGTTATAGCATCCACTTTCACCGATATAAAAGTTGGTTTAGTAGCAAGGTAAACATAAAACACTTTAAACATTTTCGTCCCATTAACTGTAGCACTCAAACTTATCCTACCTTTAATATCACCATTAATATTTCTATAATATTTTGTTAAATCATCGACTTTATCTATACTAAATTCTGAAGATTTTCCTACTTTAATAGAATCAAACATCATCTCATTATTCAGCAATTCATACTTCCACGAATAATCTGTAATATTTCCGGAAGTTGTTTCTGCATGAAAGCCATAACTTTGAAAAGCAGAAGCCATTCCTGTAGCATCTATATTTGCTGCTATAATTTTCAGACTATTTTCCGGTTCTCTCCAACCAATCGTTTTAAGAACTTCTAATGTCTTTTCATCTATTTGTTGATTTTTATCTCCGATTCGCACATCATATGACATCAAATCACCTTCCGTATCAAAATAGCTCAAATAATTATAGCCTTGAAACTCAGGTGAAGCATATAATTTTAAATTATTATTATCAGGAGTTTTATAATAGACATTATCACCTTTTACAAACGAAATAAGCTCCTGGCTCGTACGTCCATTATTGGGCATCTCATTTAAACGTACATTATTAGAATTAACAACCAAATTATCAAAGGGAGAGAAATATTTTCTCGTGGAAAAAACAATTCCTTTTGTAGAGTTATTAACAACAGAAGATCCAAATCCCAACGACATAGCAATAGCGCGCAACATTGCCGTTGTCAGATTTTTCTTATTCGTAACTTCTCCACTAAAACTATAATCCCAATCTACATCATCATTGATTTGAATTATGGCATCTTCCTCTCCAGTCCGTTTTCCATCAATTAAGAAATTTATAAAATAACTTTGAGGATATGCCTCATTGGTCCCCGACAATAAAGTGTATTTTACCTGAGCAGCAAAATCAGCAGCTTCCACTCCCATCCTTTCTCTCTCAAACCTTAGAATTATCTTTTTAGGAATATATAGTTTCTCCTCCCACAGTTGTGCGGCAGCCCTTATGCAACATTGCATTTCCTCACTCATTCCACCTCCGAACTGCACTTCAATAACTCCTCCAAAATCACTACTCAAGCGTTCTGTACGTAATAAACAAGGTTTTATTGTCTGCGCACTTACAGGAGAAGTATCCAGACGTCCTTCAAATACAAGAATTGTATCTTGTTGAGCCATCACTAAGCCTATGCCTTGCAGAGTCAAAAGGCTGACTAAAATCAATAAATATCTTTTCATCGCGTCAAGTATTAGCAGAAATCATTTTTTATTGTAATCAAAATAGGAGCTATTTATTTTACTTCAAACACACCGTAAATATATCCTCCATACGAATTTGTTAGTTCTAACAAATAGACTCCAGGAGAGTAATCCTCAACAGAAATGCTATATTTCTCAGGATTATTAATCAGAAGAGAATAAGAATATACAACCTGATTAGTTTTGGAAATAGTTATCGAGACATCACCTGCAAATTCCTGAAACTCGAGAGAAATAATAGAATTTTCGAGAGATGCTGTTATAGGTATAAAAGGAATGGAACGATGACCTTTATCTTCACTATCATCACCTTTCCAATGACCAGTAAAAGAAATTTGCCCCCATGGCGAAATAAAATCATCGCCATTCTCATGTGCAACAACTGTGCAACTAAGACAAACTAACAATAGTAGGACAATCCGTGCTTTCATTTTCTGTTGTTTTTATGTTTCTGTTACACAAAAGTAGAGCATTGAGTTCAATGAACAAAAAATAAGGCATGGACTAAAATTTAGTACATATATATCTACAAATCAACAAAATAAAAATCAAACAACTTAAAATAAGTGGACTATTTGAGTTTATCACTCTGACATTTGTGCAAAAAATCTTCTACAGATTCATCTTTTGCTAACTCTAAACGCTCCTTTAAGCGCATCTTAGCTTTAAATATTGTATGATTATCTTTACTATCAAAGAGAATCTTCAATTCTTTTGTAGTAAATCCTAAAAACAGAAATGTTAAAAGTTTAATATCATGCTTTGTTAATTGAGTACATTCACTCTTCAACTTGATTAGAGAGTTGCTATAAAGACAATTCACTAAATCAAATATTTTATCCCACTCTTCAGGAGTTAGTTTTTCTACAAGTACCTCCCCATTCTTTAGCATCTTGATCAATGTACTGACATCAATTTTACTACGCAATTTCTCATT
Source organism: Bacteroides sp. K03 (assembly GCF_019734355.1). Taxonomy (NCBI): domain Bacteria; kingdom Pseudomonadati; phylum Bacteroidota; class Bacteroidia; order Bacteroidales; family Bacteroidaceae; genus Bacteroides; species Bacteroides sp. K03. The sequence continues at coordinate 95,323 of NZ_JAASHC010000016.1, read as the reverse complement.
TTCTGTGATCAATACTTTCATTTTTCGGGACAACTCTTCTACCTTACACTGTACACTTGTTTCATTCTTCTGTTGTTTATACGCTCCGATTTCATTCTGATAAGAGGCTATTTGCTTATTATTTTTTTCAATAACCTTTCTGGTTTGTATAACTTCTAATTTTGCACGCCCATATCTCGCATAGAAAAAATATACTATCCCAGAAAACAAAATCACAACAATCAGATAAAGAATATGTAAGCCCCTCTTCTCTAATTTGCCCTGCAACAATTCTGTTTCAAATTCTTCCTTTTGGTATTTAACCTGAAGCTGTACCAATGCTTCTCGTTTTCTATCATTTTCAGCTATATATAATAAGGAGTCCGATCGTCCTTTCAAAATGAGAGCTTGCTCATAATCATGATCAGCTTTAGCCAATTTTGCCAAGCATTCATAAGCTTCAGAACTGGTGAATAGATTATCACTATCCAAACAAAGTTTCAAGTACTTCTCTGCATCTTGTTTTCGCCCCATCATCTGATACAAACGTCCTAATGACATATAATGAAGCACAAACATATCTTTATCAGGCTCTTCATCGAGAATCCTCAGAAAAACCTTTTCAGCCTTTAAATATTGCTTTTCAAAACAATACATCTTTCCCAATATCTTGGAACCATTGATTTTTAACCGGACAGGATTATTCGTAAGTAATTGTAAACTTGTCATAACACACTGGTAGACACTATCCATCTCTTGCTTTAAGAAAAAAGAAGTTCCCATTGTCTGATAGGCGTAGGCCACGCCCAATGTGTCTTTCGCCTGATAATAATAGGAAATGGCTTGGTGGCAGCAGTGAATAGCTTCATCATAAAGTGATTGATCGCGATAAAAAAACGACATATCTGCAAGCATCAACCCCATTATCTTATACTCTTTCGTATCCTTCAAAACTCGCCGGGCTTCCCAATAGACTTTCATTGCCCGCGTTGTCTCTCGCTTTCCATGAAGCACACGCCCGTAATAATATAAAGCCTTACCATATTTACTTTTATCATTCTTCTTCCTGAAATAATCGATAGCAAAAGTAATAGAAGAGTCAGCAGACATATCCATATAATTCTTATCGCATGCCTGAGTCAGTAACAACACATAATCTGCACGTTCCTGACCTGACAACTTATCGGGACAAGATATTTTCCTTAATAGATTTAATGCACTATCAGGATATGCTTCCATACACTGCTCCGCTTGCCGAAGAGTTACTATGACCTCTTCTGGTGTAGAGGAACAAGCAACGAAAACTGCAATGAGAAAAGAAAAAAAGAAAATGCGATTATATTTCATATTTCATTCACAAAAAGGATTAAAAGTGAAGGTCTTACGGACAGATCTTCTTCGTTACTACTTTTCCATCTGAATAGGTAACCGTCATGATATAGACTCCTCTCAATAGATGATTAACAGCCTCATAATTTTCTGTTTGAAGGAGAAGCCTTCCTTGTATATCCCTTACTTCAACTTGTGAAATGCTTGATTCTGCTGTGACCTCTATGATCGGATCGGGATTCATCTGGCTTGGAATTTCTACCGTATAATATGCTTTTCCTATTTTATTTTTTAATTCTATCTCAACCCAAGCCATTCCTATCATATAAACACCTTCAAAATGCAATTTAGTAAGATAAGGTTCATAGACATAAGCACTTTCTCCAAGACTACTATTTTCCTCTGTTTTAAAAGCATAAAGAAAATCAGTACCTGTATATATTAGCGCTATATCAAGATTATAAAATCTTTTTTGGGGAATTGGAGTTATAGCTACTTTTACCGATACAAAAGTAGGTTCGGTAGCAAAATACACATAGAATGTTTCAGACTTCTTTTTCCCATCGGCAGTAGTAGCAGTCAAACTGATCTTACCCTTAATATCTGCATTAATATTCTTATTATACTTCGTTACATCATCTATCTCATCTATACTGAAATCAGAAGAATCTCCTGTTTTGATAGTGACAAAATTCATTTCGTTATCCAACAGTTCATACTTCCATGAATAATTCGCTATACTGCCTAAAGTGGTTTCGGCATGAAAATTATAGCTTTGAGAAGAAGAAGCAATACCCGTATCATCAATACCTTCTGCTATTATCCTTAAATTACTTTCAGGTTCCTCCCAGCCAATTGTTCTGAGAACTCCCAATACTATCTCATCTATTTGCTGAATTTTATCTCCTGTCCTGGTATTGTATGACATCAAGTCACCATCAAAATATAGATAATTCAAGTAATTATAACCTTGGAACCTGCGAGAAGTATACAACCTGAAGCTTTCATTAGCAGACGTTTTACAATAAACACGCTCTTCCGACACAAATGAAGAAAGTTCCTGGCTTGCAGCTCCATTATTCGGCATTTCATTCAGACGGACATTATTGGAGTCAACAATCAGATTATCAAAAGGAGAGAAACATCCCTCTATAGAGAAAATAATGCCATGTGACACATCATTTACAACCGATGAACCAAAGCCTAACGAGATGGCAATGGCACGTAACATGGCTGTTGTGAAATTCTTCTTATCCACAACCTTTCCGTTAAAACTATACTCCCAATCCGCGTCTTCATTAATCAGGATAATAGCATCCTCGTCATATACACGTTCGTCATCAGTTAAGAAATTCTGGTAGTAACTATTGGGATATGTTGTTTTCGCATCGGGGAATGAAGTATATCTCACCTGAGCCTGAAAATCGGCAGCTTCTGTTCCCAACTTTTTTTTCTCAAACTTCAAAACTACATTTTCAGGAATATATAACTTTTCTTCCCAAAGTAGTGCGGCGGCCTTTATACAATGCTGCATTTCATCATCTATTCCGGCTCCACATATTACTTTAATCACTCCTCCAAAATCACTACTCAAACGTTCTATTCGAGGCAAACAAGGTTTCATGATTTGCGATCCCCATGGAGTAGTATTCATATGTCCTTCGAATACTAAAATTGTATCTTGCTGAGCCATAGTTAAACCTATGCTCTGTAGTGTCAACAAACCAACCAAAACTAACAAACATTTTTTCATAGTTTTAAATATTAGAAGAAACAAACAATATTCAATACCAGAACAATAAATGTCCTCATCGACAAATCTTCCTCGTTACTACTTTTCCATCCGAATAGGTAATCGTTACGATATACATTCCTCTCGATAGACGATTAATATTCTCATAATTTTCAGTGTGAAGAACAAGCCTTCCTTGCATATCCCTTACTTCAACCTGTGAAATACTTGATTCCATTGTTACTTCTTCTATGGAATCAGGTTTCATCTGATTGGGAATTTCAACTGTATAAGACGTTGTTCCCACATTGTTCTTTAATTCTAAAACGACCCAGACTCTTCCACCCTTGTAAATATTTTCAAAGTGAAGATGAACGATGTACGGTTCTTGATAAGAACGCGATCTAATTACAATGCTGAACTCTTCATAGAGTTCTGCATAAAGAGATTCAGCACCACGAAATTCGGCTGTTAGGTCAAGATTATAAAAATTTGATCCGGGAATTGGAGTGATGGCATCTACAGTCACGGAGATAAAGACTGGTTTATCTGTCTCTTCCAAAGCAGTTGACCGAAATTCCTCTAATGTATTTAAATCACCTTTCATGTCACGGGACATCACAAAGCTTGTGCCCTGCAGTGTCAACAAACAAACCAAAATCAATAAATATTTTTTCATAGCTTTAAATATTAGTAAATAAGGAAACTCTATCACAACGATAACAGAAGCAGTTTGCTTCACTCCCAGACATCAATCATAAGTATATCCTCCTAATATTCCTATGATACAGAATAGCATAACATGAAAGTTACAACATAAGGCAATCCTATAATTATGCCTCACTCGTAACTAAGTAAGATATCAAACTTTACAAAAGTAATAAAAATTAAAGGGAACGAGTCTTTTATCTTTGAATAATATGTAATTTTTTAAGTCAGAACAAACAGAATAGTATAAGTTTCAAAGAGTTTCAAGCCGTTGAGAAAAAATTCTCAATGCATTGAAACTATTTTCTCAATACATTGAAACAAACTGTATCATGCTTTCAACCGAATAACAAACCGGCTACCTTTGCCCAACTCGCTCTCTACAGTCAACGTGCCGCCATGTGCTTCTACGAAATCTTTAGAGATGGAGAGTCCCAGGCCACTGCCTTGCACTTTAGTGCCGGGTACACGAAAATAGCGGTCAAAAATGCTCTGATGATAACGAGGATCGATACCTTTACCAAAATCCTGTACATAAAGCTCTATCTGGTCACCTTCTTGCTGAGCACCAATAACCACACGTCCGTTCTCTCTTGAATAACGGATGGCATTACTTAGCAGATTGGTAAGTACCCAGGCTATTTTTTCACTATCTACAAACAATTTGCCGATCTTCTCTTCCGGGTATTCCACTTCAATCTGTATATTGAACTTATCGGCCTGAACCTGATTGGCCTTGATAGCATATTCAATCAACTCAATGGGCTTCGTGATCTTAGGCATCATCTGGAGTTTCCCGGCTTCTACCTGAGTCATATTCAGTAGTTCGCCGGTAATCTCCAACAGGCGCTGGCTACTGTCTTTAATGCTCTTAGACAGCTGTTCCTGCTCTTCATTCAACGTACCCACACGTTTATCTTCCAGTAGTTGAAGGCTCATCATGATAGCAGAAATAGGAGTCTTCAACTCATGGGAAATGGTAGAGATAAATGTGGTTTTAGCTGAATCCAGCTCTTTAAATTCGGTGATATTCTTCAGAAGGATAACATCTCCCAACTTATGAGGTTCGTCTTTATCGGCATTGGTATTGTTGATAGGAATATAGGCAGCCTTGAAATAGCTCTCTTTATTATCTGCATAAATTTTCAATGGTTCTTTCTTATCGCCGGGGCTAACGAGTTCGCGAATCAAGCGACGGAGAAGGTCATTCTTCAAAGAAAGCTCTTCGGCAGATTGGCGGATCACGTTTTCTCTTTTCAAATTGAGCACATTCAGTGCCTCGTTGTTGATGAAAAGAATTTCACGCTCGGTATTCAATCCGATAATAGGCTCATTGATACTATTGACAATGGCTTCCAGAAACTTTTTGGCTGAAAGGATATCGGCAAGCGTACTGGCCCGATACTCGGTGAGACGTTCTGCCATACGATTAAAACTGTCAGCAACTTCCCTGAATTCTTCACTGCTTTTCATATCAAGGCGCTTTTCGTAGTTATGATTGGCAATTTCAAGAATACCTTGTTTAAGCTCAAGAATAGGTCTACTAATGGAACGCGGTAACCAAAAAAGCAGAACCAGACCTGTGAGTACACAAATACCTCCTGTAACAGAGATCCATAATAAAGCCCGTTCGAGGGCAGGCAGTGCAGCAGGACTGTCGGGGTCCGTAGCAGTCAGTAGCTGTAGGTTGACAACAGATAGAGTTACCAATAAAATAATCATTCCGGCCAGTATCCCGATTCCGAAAAGCAATTTCGTTTTTATATTCATGATTTAAAGAAGTTTTTTAGTTTGTGAGTTCGTGAGTTCTTTAGTTTACTTACAAACTCATTCCACTGCAAGTATAATCAAATCTACGTTTGCTTGTGCCAGATTTGCCAAAAACTTTTTATAGGCGAACACTGCACAAAGGGCATTCGAGACACGTAAGCGGGGGCTTCCCATACAGATAGTTGTTATCTGCCTCTCACGACACGTCCGGACAATGCTTCCAAGTACATCCTTCGACTGTACCTGAACAACTTCTCCCCCCAACTCAGCTACCAATTTAAAATGATTTAATAAATGACGTTGGCTGGCAAGATCTATCCGGTCCATACTCTCACGGGGCGTCTGCACATAAAGGGCAACAAAGGTGGTATTGTAACGGGTGGCCAGACGGGCTGCTTTACGGATAATACGCCGGGGCGTCTTTTCATGGCTGCTAATACAAGCCATAAACTTTTCATGCCGGACACCCATACTCATTACAACTTCGTTCTCTACTTTTTTTTCTACACGCAACGCTACCTCTTTCAGAGCGAGTTCGCGTAACTGAAGGATATTCTCCGTTTTAAAGAAGTTATTCAAAGCTACCTGAATTTTATCCGGACGATATATCTTTCCGGCTTTCAAACGGGTTATCAGTTCCTCGGCGGTAAGGTCGATATTCACCACTTCATCTGCCTCTTGTAACACACTATCGGGAACACGTTCTTTTATTTCGATGCCGCAAATGTCCTGCACTTCTTCGTTTACACTCTCGATATGCTGAATGTTGATGGCAGAGATTACATTAATGCCCTCATCAAGCAGTGTCAGTACATCCTGCCAACGTTTCTCGTTCAAACTACCTTCAACATTGGTATGTGCCAACTCATCTACAATCACGATTTCCGGGTGGATACGGATGATGGTTTCAAGGTCCATCTCTTCCAGTTCTTTCCCTTTATAAAAAATCTTCCGCCGCGGAATCAGCGGCAAGCCCTCTATGAGTGCCTCTGTCCCGGCACGCCCATGTGTTTCGATGTATCCTATCTGCACATCTACCCCGTTATCGAGTAAATCATGTGCTTCCTGAAGCATACGATAGCTCTTACCTACACCGGCAATCATCCCGATATAGACTTTAAATTTTCCCCGGCGTGACTTCTTTATCAGATCCAGGAAATGCTGTACACTCTCTTCTCTATCCATACTTCTATATATCTATTTTTCAACCCCATAAAGCTGTGTCAAAAGTCTAAAAAAGCTATCAAGCTGCAATTCAATAACGCGGATTAACGCAAATTATCGCAGATTTAATTTAATCTTTGCGTTAATTTGCGTTTTAATAATAACGAGTTTTACTTTTTACACATCCTCAAGATACTAATTAGTTATGCCAGAGTTTAGTTAGGGTTTTAAAGTAATGCCGAAAACCAAATGGGCATCTTCCATACGTGGATTCCAGATGGCTTGTGCAAAAACCAGCAGGGAAAACCGATCACTAAACCGGATGGCAGTTGTTCCTTTCAAAGCAATATTGGTCACTGCAAAACCATTGCAATTGTACTGAGGAGCAGTGTAGGGAACAATGCCACACGTTACATTCAGATCTACTGTCTTCACACTGAACGGATAGTTGAGTTCCATATAAGAGGAATAATTCTGTTTCATTTCTCCCCGGTCATTCTCCTTTTTATCCTGTCCGGCAAACATCGTGTACCAGGCAATTGAAAGCGGAAACTTTTCAACCGGCAGCGTATAAGCCAATCCTGCTTCAAAGTGATGTGCTGTTTCATGGCTTTTGAATTTAAAATAATTACCCGTCCCTTGCCCGGGCCACCAAAGGTCTGCCACTGAAAGGGTCAGTCCTGTACTTCCAAAAGCATAAGCAGCGGTCAGGTCTATTTCTTTATTCGCTTTTCCTTCTGAGGCCTGACAACCATCGAAATCGGTTGATCCCCAGGCCGTCAATGAAAAGCCACCGATAGTAAAGCCTAAGGTTGGCTGGATACTGGCTCCGGTCTGATACATTCCACGCCATACATATGAACTGACTAAGTCGCCCTGTACGGTAAATTCCTGTGCCTGTGTGTTGGTGGTTGCCATTAAGCAACCAACTACAGCTACCAATGAACCTAAAAATACTTTCTTACTAAAAACCTTCATATACTACAATGTTTATTTTGCTTTTTCCAAAGCAATGTTCAGTTTCAATACATTCACTTTCTCTGTTCCAAAAAGTCCTAATAAGGGCTTTTCTATCGTTTTGTCGACAATCTCTTTTACCTGTTCCTCATGCATCCCACGTGCCTGTGCCACTCTTTTCACCTGTACATAAGCACAAGTAGGGGTGATATCCGGATCGAGTCCCGATCCACTGGCAGTTACCATCTCGGCAGGAACCTCACTACGGTTCAAGTAGGGATGATGAACGAGGAAGGTGTCAATGCGGGCTTCCAGTTCAGCCAGATATTCGGGATTCGTAGGCCCTTTGTTACTACCGGAAGAACTCGTAGCGTCATAGCCATCTCCGGCACAGGAAGGACGACCCCAGAAATAAATATCTTTTGTGAAATTCTGCCCCACATTGGCAGCACCTACCACCTTACCATCCAATGTTGCCACTTCGGCATTTCCTTTATTCGGTCCTGCCACCTGTGCAAAAAGCCATAGAATAAGGACATAAAACACTGCAAAGAATACGCAGAACGCAAGCGTTATTTTAAATGATTTCAATAAAGTTTTCATCGTCATATTATTTAAAAGAATAAACTTACTACCAAATCGATCAACTTAATCCCGATGAAAGGTACAATTACCCCTCCCAATCCGTATATCAGCAGATTACGGCGAAGCAGTGCACTGGCACCTATCGGTTTGTACTGTACTCCCTTCAAAGCAAGTGGAATCAGGATCGGAATAATGATAGCATTGAAAATTACAGCCGACAGAATAGCACTCTCCGGACTATGCAAGCCCATGATATTGAGCGCTGCCAACTCGGGGATAGCCACCATAAACAAAGCAGGTACAATTGCAAAGTATTTGGCTACGTCGTTGGCTATCGAGAATGTGGTCAGTGTACCGCGTGTCATCAGTAGCTGTTTACCGATCTCCACAATCTCAATCAGCTTGGTAGGATCATTGTCAAGGTCTACCATATTACCGGCTTCTTTGGCCGCCTGTGTACCACTATTCATTGCTACGCCCACATTGGCTTGTGCCAGTGCAGGAGCATCATTCGTTCCGTCGCCCATCATCGCCACCAGTTTGCCGGCTTCCTGTTCTCTCCGGATGTATTCCATTTTATCCTCCGGTTTGGCTTCGGCTATGAAATCGTCTACTCCCGCCTTTTCTGCAATATATTTGGCAGTCAGCGGATTATCTCCGGTCACCATAACGGTTTTCACTCCCATCTTACGCAGGCGTTCAAAACGCTCCTGAATGCCCGGTTTGATGATGTCCTGCAACTCTATCACCCCGGTAACCTGCTGATTGACGCATACCACCAGCGGTGTACCCCCATTGCCGGAAATAGCTGCAATAGTCTCTTCCACTTCCTTCGGAAAGGTGTTCCCGGCCTTTTCTGCAATCCGGCGGATAGCGTCAAATGCCCCCTTGCGAATCTGGGTACCATCGGACAGATCAACGCCCGAACATTTCGTTTCGGCAGTAAACTTAATCATGCGCGCGCCGGTTGTGTTCAGGTTCCGCATTCGCATCCCCAACTCACGTCCCAACTCTACAATCGATTTACCTTCGGGAGTTTCATCGGACAGAGAGGCCAGCAGGCAGGCTTCTACAAAACTACGTTCGTCTACTCCCGGTGCCGTATGGAATTTGGTCGCTTTACGATTACCAATGGTTATCGTACCTGTTTTATCCAATAGCAGCGTATCAATGTCTCCGGCTGTCTCAACGGCTTTACCGGATTTAGTAATCACGTTGGCACGCAACGCACGGTCCATACCGGCAATGCCAATGGCGGAAAGTAATCCTCCGATAGTAGTCGGAATGAGGCAGACAAACAGTGAAAGAATGGCAGCAATAGAAATGGTTGTACCCGGATGATCAATGTTAGTATAATCGGCAAAAGGAATCAGTGTGATACAAACAATCACGAATACCAGCGTAAAACCTGCCAGCAAGATAGTCAGGGCAATTTCATTCGGTGTTTTCTTTCGGCTGGCACCTTCTACGAGGGCAATCATCTTATCAAGAAAACTCTCACCCGGTTGCTGAGTCACCAATACTTTAATGTTATCCGAGAGTACCTTCGTTCCGCCCGTCACCGAGCTTTTGTCTCCTCCGGCTTCTCTGATAACGGGTGCTGACTCTCCCGTTATAGCACTCTCGTCGATGGAAGCTAATCCTTCAATTATCTCACCGTCGGCAGGAATCGTATCTCCGGCTTCACAAACAAAGATATCTCCTTTCTTTAGCTTTGAACTGCTCACGGTCTGAAGTTTATCACCTGTCATCAATTTTGCAGGAGTCTCTTCGCGCGTCTTACGCAAACTATCTGCCTGTGCTTTGCCCCGTGCTTCGGCAATGGCCTCGGCAAAATTGGCAAACAGCAAAGTGGCAAACAGAATAACGAATACCAGCAGATTGTATCCGAATGAACCGTAATGATCTCTGTTTAGGGAGAGGATGGTAACCACCAGCATAATAACCGTTACTATCTCCACTGTAAACATAATCGGATTCATCATCATCGTTCGTGGATTCAACTTCACGAATGATTGCTTTAAACTCTCTATGACTTGCTCCTTTTGAAATAAAGAAGCCGATTTATTCTTTTTCATACTCTTTACTTATAGACTAAAATGTTCAGCAATCGTACTCAAGGCGTGTACCGGGAAGAATGACAAAGCAGCGACGATAAAAATAACTGCAAACGTCATGACGCCGAAAGTTGCTGTATCTGTTTTCAATGTGCCGGCGCTCTCGGGGATAAACTTCTTCTGAGCCAGCAAACCTGCAATAGCTACTTGCCCGATGATAGGGATGAAGCGACTGAGAATAAGTACAATACCGCAGGAATAGTTCCAGAAATAAGTATTATCACCCAAGCCTTCAAAACCGGAACCGTTGTTGGCAGCCGAAGAGGTAAACTCATAAAGCTGTTCGCTCAGTCCATGGAAACTGGGGTTATTGAGCCAGCCTCCTTCACTCGCCACAAAATCCGGATGATGTGCATATAGATAGCTGGACAGAGCTGTACCAACAAGAATCACAAACGGATGGAGTAGTGCCACAATGGTAGCTATTTTCATTTCACGGGCCTCTACCTTCTTTCCCAGAAATTCCGGTGTACGTCCCACCATTAATCCGCTGATAAATACGGCTATTATGATAAAGGTGTAATAGTTCATCCATCCCACACCAACACCACCAAACCAAGTGTTTATCTGCATGTTCAGCATCTCGATCAACCCACTAAGCGGCATAGTAGAGTCGTGCATGCTATTTACCGATCCGTTGGAAGTCACCGTAGTTGTCACGCTCCACAGAGCACCGGAGGCTGAGCCGATACGTACTTCTTTTCCTTCCATAGCTCCACCGGACTGGGCAATTCCCATTTCGTCGATACGCGGATTACCACCCATTTCCTGGCTTACGTTGATAAAGACTCCTACCAGATAGGCTGCCAACATAACTCCAAATATGCTATATGCCAGTTTCTTACGTTTAATGTAGAATCCGAAGGCAAAGACCATTGCCATAGGAATAATCAGGATAGACCAGCATTCTACCACATTGCTCAGGAAAGTAGGATTCTCCAGGGGATGTGAAGAGTTGACTCCAAAATACCCTCCCCCATTCGTACCCAGTTGTTTGATCGGTACGATAGCTGCCGTAGGCCCTTGCGAAACCATTTGCTCCTGTCCTTCCAGCGTGGTTACTTTCATCTTACCGTCAAATCCCATCGGCGTACCCTGTAAGATAAGGATAAAGCCCACAATCAATGAAAGCGGCAACAGGATACGTGTACAACTCACTACCAACAGTTGCCAGAAATTACCAATTGTTTTCGTGGTTTTAGCAGCCATCGCCTTCATCATACCCGCCATAGCAGCCATACCGGTTGCAGCAGTTATAAACTGGAAGAGCATAATTACGAACAACTGCGTAAAGTAAGTCAGCCCGCTTTCGCCGCTATAGTGCTGCAAGTTGCAGTTGACCATAAAACTAATACAGGTATTGAATGCCTGATCGGGTGTTTGCGGCCCGTTCCCATCGGGATTTAAAGGAAGCCACCCCTGAGAAATCAAAAGCACCATTCCCCAAAAGAACCAGAATGCATTCAGAATCAATAATGATTTGAGGAATTGTTTCCAGTTCATCTCTTCCTGCGGACGGATGCCGCATACTTTATAAATTATTCTCTCAACAGGAGCCATGAAGTCCGACCAGGTCTTCTCTCCTTTATAAACCTTAGCGATGTACTTTCCTAACGGATAGGCAAGTACCACCATCAGGATCACCTGTAAAACTACACCTAAAATTTCTGTATTCATTGCTTCATTAAAATTTTTCCGGTTTGATGAGTACGTACATCAGATAACCGAAGATTGCGATACCTATCACAAATAGTATTGTATACATAAATCTAATTCTCCCTTTCTTTAAATCTTCTCAAACCAATCCACACATTTCCAAAAGAGCCAGAAGCAGGCAAAGCCGCTCAAGAGGCAGAAAATAAATGATACTGTAATTCCCATGTTTTTACCTTGTTTTAATTGTTACTAATTATTTTTACCTGATTTACTGTGTGCCAATTGCGTGCCAAAAGCGGAAAGAAAGTAATAAAACAATAAGTATCAACAGATTACATCACAAAGCATTTAAAAGAAGAAACAGCGCTACCCTTCCATTTTGAAAAGGATTGCACTGTTTTGAAAGAATGGAAAGCGTTGTTCCATTAAAGGGTTCGTCAGGGATGTCGTAAACAAACCTATCGAAGCTCATAGAGGAGCGTTGTTTTACATGTACATGTAAAGCTGTACGACATGTGCATGTCGTGCTGCTCCACATGTGCATGTCGTGCTGCGATACATGTACATGTAAAACAACGTTCTCCGGTGAGAAAAACAACACTCCTCTACGAGATAAGGAAAATATCCCGGTGAGTAAACACACGAAGGAAGGTGAGAGTAATATGCCATGCCAACGCAGTCCTATTGGCACATTAGCATATTGCCACACTATTATAGTTTATATTCCTCGATTTTACGATACAACGTGGTAAGTCCTATTTTAAGCAGACGCGCCGCTTCTGTTTTGTTCCCTTTGGTATACTCCAACACACGGGCAATATGCCTGCGCTCCATGGCAGATAATTCAAAACTCCCCGGTACAGCCTCGTCAGACTGCTCATAATGACAATTCTGTATTTCCAGCGGAAGGTCGCATACCTCCAGGCACTCTCCATCACATACAATGAGGCTACGCTCTATCACGTTACGCAGTTCGCGTATATTTCCCTTCCACATTTGCTGGCAGAGTGCTGCAAGATATGCCGGAGACATCCCGGTCACCGGATGGGAGAGCTTTTCGGAGAAACTACGCACAAAAGCCTCAGCAAGAATCCTGATATCTCCCGCTCTTTCGCGAAGGGATGGCAAGTGTACCTGGAAAACCGAAAGACGATAGAATAAATCTTCCCGAAAACGTCCGGCAGCAATTTCCTCCGGTAAATTCCGGTTAGTGGCAGCAATGATCCGGACATTCACCCGGGTGGGTTTCGTATCACCAATCTTTATATATTCGCCGGTTTCGAGAATACGGAGTAACTTGGCCTGTAATTCAAAAGCCATCTCCCCCATTTCATCCAAAAAAATAGTTCCGTTGTTTGCCTCTTCAAAAAGCCCCTTCTTATCTTTCAATGCCCCGGTGAATGATCCGGCCCTATGACCAAACATTTCACTTTCCAGCAAGTCTTTGCTGAACGAAGAACAATTGACGGCCACGAAGTTCTGCTTGCCCCGCTTACTGTTATAATGTATAGCTTGTGCAAAAACTTCTTTGCCTGTTCCTGTTTCTCCGGTCAACAATACCGGCACATCAGTCACAGAAACCTTCCGGGCCAACTGTACAGCCTCTTTCAACGGTTTCGATTCACCCAGAATAGACTCGAAGGAGTACATCTGTCCCACCTTCTTTTCCAGTTTTTCAAGGCGAACATTCATGCGTGCTTTCTCCACAGCCCTGCTGATAAGAGGGATAATCTTATTGTTATCATCTCCTTTGGTGATATAATCAAATGCCCCATTTTTGATGGCCTGTACGCCATCCGGGATATTTCCATGAGCAGTCAACAGGATTACCTCCGTATTGGGAGCCGCCTTTTTAATAGCTACTACCAAGTCCACACCATTCCCATCGGGAAGAAATACATCACACAAAGCTACATCGGGGGAGTGAAGTTCCAGTTGCTTTAAAGCCGATTTGCAGTCTCCGGCCTGGCACACTTCATAACCTTCTAATTCCATCATTCGTGCCAACAGGCTACGAATCTGGGTTTCATCATCGATAATAAGAATCTTACTCATGATTTCATAAGAACGGTAAAAACAGGGTGCGCAAATATACAGCTTTTCAACAGACTGCCAAAGATTTTGGTATGCCATTTGATTTTTTATATGTGAGAAGCAGAGTGGAGAAAGGCTTACAAATAGCTCCGAAGCACTTGTAAAGGCATTTGGAGGATATAACTCCCGAAACCGGAACCTTCCGCTCCCCTTTCATTTTGATAAAAACGAACTGAAATGAAATGGTACTTCCCAAACGTATAACTAATAATACAATCACTTAAAAACAAAAACAATGAAAGTCTGTAAATTTGGTGGAACCTCTATCGGTTCTGTAGAAAGAATGAAAAATGTGGCCAACCTGATCAGTGATAATGACCCTAAGATCGTTGTACTATCGGCAACCGCCGGTACAACCAATCATCTGGAAGAGATAGCTTCCCACCTATTCAACCGCGAAATAGACGAAGCACACGACGAAATAACCAGACTTGAATTCAAGTTTATAGATTTCGCCAACGAACTGTTGGAGGATGATTGCATCAAGCAGGAAGCCATAGATTATATCCTGGACCGATTCCGCAGACTCTGGAAGTCTATCCGGGATACATTCACCTCTGCCGACGAGAAAGAAATTGTAGCACAAGGCGAACTTATCAGCACTGCACTGATGAGTTTCTACCTCAAAGAGCAGAAGCGGCACAATGTACTCCTTTCTGCCTTCGACTTTATGCGTACGGGACCTGAAGGAGAACCCGATCTTGAATATATCAGCCAGCATTTGCAAGAGGCACTACAGCATAATAAGGGTATTTCACTCTTCATCACCCAGGGATTTATCTGCAAGAATGCTTATAATGAGACGGATAACCTGAAACGAGGTGGCAGTGACTATACCGCTTCGCTTATCGGGGCAGCTATCAACGCCGAAGAAATTCAGATATGGACAGACATTGACGGCATGCACAACAACGACCCGCGCATCATAAAAAACACCACGCCTGTGAAGAAACTGAGTTTTGAAGAAGCAGAACGCCTGGCTTATTTCGGAGCAAAAATACTCCATCCTTTTTGTATCGCTCCGGCCCGGGAGAAGAATATACCGGTACGTCTTCTCAACGCCATGGAGCCACAGGCAGAAGGCACGCTTATATCAAAAGCACAAGACGATAATATCATTAAAGCCATTGCCGCCAAAGACTCTGTTTTTCATATCAAATTCGAATCAAACAACCTGCTGCGCCCATACCTGTTCATCAGCAAAGTATTCAGTACTTTTGCCAAATACAGAACTCCGCTCTGCCTGCTCACTTCCTCCAATACCGCTATTTCCATCGCCACCGACACCAATGAGGCTCTCACGCACATCATTCGTGAACTGTCAGCGTATGCCACAGCGTACCTGGAAGATCACATGTCGATTGTTTCTGTCGTAGGTAATATGAAATGGCAGTTCACCGGGTTTGAAGCACGAATCATGGAAGCCCTGAAAGATATTCCATTGCGTATGATTTCATACGGCAGTACCAACAACGATGTATCTGTAGTAGTGAAAGCCGTTGATAAACAGAAAGCCCTACAAGCCCTCAATGATGCATTATTCGCTCCCGGATACGCAAAATAGACTTTTTTTCCAACCATCGGTGAACTTTATCTATTTCTTTTGCGTTATTATTTCCAAAGGAAACTATTTACAAGAAAAAGAAATATGAAGATTATCATCATCGGAGGTGTAGCAGGAGGAGCAACCACTGCCGCCCGAATCAGAAGAATGGACGAGACAGCAGAGATTATTCTCCTTGAAAAAGGAAAGTACATATCCTATGCCAACTGTGGGCTACCCTATTATATAGGAGGGGTAATCGCTGAACGGGAGAAACTCTTTGTGCAAACCCCGGAGGCTTTTTCCGTACGTTTTCGTGTAGACGTACGTACAGAGAACGAGGTCATTTTCATTGACCGGAAAAGAAAGACCGTAACCGTGCGCCTCAGTAGTGAAGATACGTACGAAGAGAGTTACGACAAGCTATTAATCTCTACCGGAGCTACTCCCGTTAAACCTCCATTGCCGGGCATTGACTCTGAGGGAATTTTCACGTTGCGTAATGTGAAAGATACGGACCGGATAAAAGAGTACGCCAACCAGCACGCTCCCCGGAGAGCCGTAGTAATCGGTGCCGGATTCATCGGACTGGAAATGGCAGAAAACCTGCATGCACTGGGAGCCAAAGTATCTATTGTAGAAATGGCCAACCAGGTGATGACTCCCATAGACTTCTCTATGGCATCGCTCGTACATCAACATCTGATGGATAAAGGGGTAAACTTGTATCTGGAACAGGCAGTAGCCTCTTTTGAGAAGGCAGGCAGAGAGATAAAGGTTGTTTTCAAAGACGGACAGTCCATACCCGCAGATATTGTGATACTCTCCATCGGAGTACGCCCGGAAACAACGCTGGCACGTGCTGCCGGACTAACTATCGGAGAAGCCGGAGGTATCTCGGTCAATGACTACCTGCAAACTTCGGACGAATCGATTTATGCGATCGGAGATGCCATTGAATATCGCCACCCGATAACCGGGAAACCCTGGTTGAACTATCTCGCCGGCCCTGCCAACAGACAGGGACGCATTGTTGCTGACAATATATTAGGAGCCAAAATCAGTTATGAGGGTGCTATCGGCACTTCTATCGCCAAAGTTTTCGATCTGACCGTAGCCACTACCGGCTTACCGGGCAAACGGTTGAGGCAAGCTGAAATAGCTTATGCTTCCTCTACTACCCACTCGTCTTCGCATGCAAGTTATTATCCGGACGCTACGCAGATGAGTATCAAGATTACATTCGATAAGGAAACAGGAAAACTATACGGTGCACAGATTGTGGGTTATGACGGGGTGGACAAACGCATCGATGAATTTGCCTTGGTCATCAAGCATCAAGGCACCATCTACGACCTGATGAAACTGGAACAGGCCTATGCTCCTCCTTTCTCATCCGCCAAAGATCCGGTAGCCATTGCCGGTTATGTGGCAGAAGATATCCTGACAGGAACCGTAAAACCGGTTTACTGGCGCGACTTGCGTGACATTCGCCTGGAACATGAGTTTCTGCTGGATGTACGCACACCAGATGAATTCTCTTTAGGTTCATTGCCGGGAGCCATCAACATCCCACTGGACGAGATACGCGACCGCATAGATGAAATACCCAAAGATAAGCCGGTCTATGTGTTCTGCGCTGTAGGGCTGAGAGGTTATCTCGCCTATCGCATACTCGTTCAGCACGGATACGATAAAGTCCGCAATCTGTCCGGCGGATTGAAAATATACAAAGCGGCCACTGCCCCGATCATCAGGAATGAGGGGGGGGATACTCCTGCCAGTAGGAAAGAGAGTGCGACACCCGTGTCCATTCAGGAAGAACCTGCCGTTCCTCCACGCACCGTTCAGGTAGACGCCTGTGGTATGCAATGCCCCGGCCCTATTCTGAAAATGAAAAAGACAATGGATACGCTTGTACCGGGTGAACGTGTACAAATAACCTCCACTGATCCCGGCTTTGCCCGTGATGCAGCCGCCTGGTGTAACTCCACCGGAAACAAGCTGATATCCAAAGAGAGTGCTGCCGGAAAATCAATCATCGTTATCGAGAAAGAAGAGCCCAAAGCTTGTAGCATGGTGACATCCTGTGAAGGTAAAGGAAAAACATTTATCATGTTCAGTGACGATCTTGATAAGGCATTAGCTACCTTTGTACTGGCGAACGGTGCGGCAGCAACCGGACAGAAGGTAACTATATTCTTCACTTTCTGGGGACTGAACGTTATCAAGCGTCTCAGCAAACCTAAAGTAGAAAAAGATATCTTCGGAAAGATGTTTGGCATGATGCTGCCTTCGAGTTCCCTGAAGCTGAAATTGTCTAAAATGAGCATGGGTGGCATAGGTGGCAAAATGATGCGCTACATTATGCACAGCAAAGGGATCGACTCGCTGGAATCTCTTCGTCGTCAGGCATTGGAAAATGGTGTGGAGTTTATTGCCTGCCAGATGTCAATGGATGTAATGGGCGTGAAGAAAGAAGAATTGCTGGATGAAGTTACAATTGGCGGCGTAGCCACCTACATGGAGCGTGCAGACAATGCTAACATCAACTTGTTTATATAAGTAAGAACATAAGAGTATGAAAACAATATGCATGATGCGCGATCTTTATAAAGCCTTAGCGGAATTTGAAGCGCAATTTGAGAAAGAATATGACCTGTCACTCAATGAAGCGATGATACTATGTGCCTTGCAGGAGGCAAAGGAAGAAATGACTTCTACTGCCCTCTCTGCCCGTACAGGTATGGCTGCTTCACATACATCCAAAGTTATCAGAGCAGTGGAAGAGAAGGGATTGATAAAAAGAGCCTTAGGAAAGACAGACAAAAGGCAAATGTATTTCAGCCTGACCCCGGAAGGGAAAGAACGGCTGAAAGAACTCAACCTTGAAAAGGTAGAGGTGCCGGAGAGGCTGAAGGTAGTGATTAGTGAGTAGTGATTAGTGATTAGTAGGCTGCGCTATCGTTCTGCATAGTCAACTGTCAATTGTCAACTGTCAATTGTCAACTAAATAAGCGCAGCTTACTACTCACTAAACCGCTAATCACTACTCACTAATCCACTCCTCTATCTGCGCTATCGCCCGAACCCTCATCGCTTCGGGTAATGTACTGATACGTGCCAGGTGGCTTCCGCCGGGCTGCACAAATACATGGATATTCTTTTTCCCTTTCAGCCAGGTGACACCGGCTGCCGTCCATGGGTCATTCTGACCATAGATAAATATCATCTTCGGATCATTCTGTTTCAAGAACTTCACAATCTTCCGTCCCAGACGCTTATCAAATTTCATGTCTCCCAATTCCTCCGGAAGCATCAACCGGTGCAGGTAGTTCTTACTGCTTTTGATAGAAAGATATTTCTCAAACGGCTTTATATCATAGCCATAATAGCCCAACTCACGTGCAGCCTGCACAAAGAAGGATACGTTAGGACTGTCCTTTGTGAAATAAGAAGGTTCACTGATCTCCAGAAAATGCCGGAACACTTCATCGTCCGTATCCGTTACGGAAGGAATAGTACTCACTTCTGTCCCCCACTGCCACAACGCAAAGGAATATTCGAGCACACAATAATCATAAATCTCCTCCAACGGTGCACGAAAAACGTATTCCTTTTCAGCACAATACTTCTCAAAACGAGGCAGCAACGTACTTTTACGCTTCAACACTTCCAACTGGAAGTCTTCTATCACCTTTCTCTCTTCTGCCGTAGATACCTGCCGTAAAAACGGTTCATGCCTTCCGTCTTCCACCCCATAACAAAGCGGAGCGACATAGGGTACCGAAACGTCTACATCATCGGGGAAGAATGCACGATACAACAACGATGTCTGCCCTCCTTTGCTGATACCGGTACTTATCCACTTCCCTGGATACAACGTTTTAAAAGCGGTAGTCACTGCATGCAAATCTTCTGCAGAGTTCTCAGCAGTCAGATATTTCCAGTCCCGGGGTTGCGGGGTAGACTCCAGAAAATAGCGGTGTTCCACAAATATCATATTGGCATTGAACAGCCGTGATAACTCCTCACGATACCCCGGACGCAACGCATAAGCAGCACCATACCCTTCGGTAACAATCACCGTTGGACGATCAAACCCGACATGTGCCACAATGACACGTTGATCGAACGAACCTTTTTCGGGACGACGATGATCCAGTGGTTGTGAGAAATACGCGACATATTTTTCAACAAATTCAGTAGTTTCCAATGGCTTCACACTATCCACGGAAGTTATGTTTTCTACTTTTCTTTGTAACTCTGTCTGTGCCGATAAATGGGTGGACAGGACAAAAAGTAAGAAAGCCAAAAGTGCTGCGTAGCAGCGGGGTAACGGTCTCATATGTATTCAGTTTTTAATTTCGTACAAAGATAGCCTCTCTAACAAAAAAGTCGGCCTATACTTTAACATTTTAACATTCACCTTTGCGAACCTTTTATAAAAGAAGTTGTTGTTTCTATCAAAAGCCTAAGGTACCAGGGCAGGATTTTTTTATTTAACCTAAACATTATAAAAGATATGAAGAGATTAATTCCTATTTTATTAGCGGTCTTTGCATTCGCTGCTTGCGAAAAAGACCCTGACATGGACAAATTGGACAATGATTATTTGGTGTATACCAACTACGACAAGAAGGCTAACTTCAAAGAGTTCACCACTTACTATTTGCCGGACAAAATTCTTGTAATCAGCGACAAAGAAGAACCAGAATATCTGGAAGGTGAAGCTGCACAAGAAATTCTTGCTGCTTATAAAAGCAATATGGATAACAGAGGCTACACGATGGCTGCTTCTAAAGAAAATGCTGACCTGGGTGTACAGGTAAGTTATATTAAGAGTACCTATTTCTTCACCGATTACGGACAACCAGAATGGTGGTGGGGATATCCAGGATACTGGGGCTCAGGCTACTGGGGTAACTGGGGTGGCGGATGGTATTATCCGTATGCTATAAACTATAGCTACAGTACCAACTCGTTCATTTCTGAGATTGTAAACCTGAATGCACCGGAAGGACCGAAAGAAAAGATTCCTGTTCTGTGGACAAGTTACATGACCGGACTGGTATATTCCAGCAGTATGAACAAGGCACTTGCCGTAAAAGGTGTTAACCAGGCATTTGCACAATCACCCTATCTTACTAACAAATAATAAATAATCAGAACCGTTATGAAGACAATAAAATATATTTCATTGAGAGTGCTGGCTATAGCAGCTTTGGCTCTCGTCTTTGCCATGCCGGCAAAGGCACAATTATCAGATAATGGATACGCTAATATCGACTGGCAGTTCAATGTGCCATTGAGCAATGGATTTGCCGATGATGCCAGCGGTTGGGGTATGAACTTTGAAGGTGGTTATTTTGTAACTCCCAATTTAGGTCTCGGACTCTTCCTCAACTATCATAGCAACCATGAATATGTAGGTCGCGAAACTTTCCCGGTAAACGGCGGTAGTATGACCAGCGATCAGCAACATACTATTTTCCAGATGCCTTTTGGTGCTGCTGCACGTTATCAGTTCAACCGTGGCGGAGCATGGCAACCTTACGTTGGTGTGAAACTGGGTACTGAATATGCAAAAGTACGTTCTAATTATAATGTCTTTGAATCCAGAGATGAAAACTGGGGATTCTACGTTTCACCGGAAGTCGGATTAAACGTTTACCCATGGGCTTACGGTCCGGGCTTACACCTTGCACTGTATTATAGTTACGGAACAAACAAAGCTGATAAGGTATTGACTTATAGCGTTGACAAACTGAACAACTTCGGTTTTCGCGTCGGTCTTTCCTTCTAAAATAGTGATTAGTGATTAATGATTAGTGATTAGTGGCATGCGCTGTGAGTGCGCAGCCTGCTAATCACTTATCATTAATCACTAATCATTAATCACTAATCATTTATCACTAATCACTTATCATTTTTTTAACGCCTCATACATCGCTTCCTGTATTTGTCCACGTATGTCCAATTGCATCAGCTTACGGTTTGTGGCATCAGGATACGTACGATTACTGAGAAAGACATATACTAAATCATTTTCCGGATCCACCCAGGCACATGTTCCTGTAAATCCGGTATGACCATAAACAGAGGCGGGAGCCGATTCAGAACAAGGACTCTTGTCGGGTGATTTTGCATCCGGCTTGTCAAACCCTAATCCACGGCGGCTGATTTTGGATACTTCCGTAGTAAACAACTGACACGTCTCGTTACTCAGATAACGGCGTCCGTTCAACTCTCCTCCATTCAACAGCATCTGATAGATAGAAGCTACTTCACGGGCATTTGAAAACAATCCTGCATTTCCGGAAACGCCTCCCTGGAAAGCTGCTGACTCATCGTGTACAAATCCTTGTAACACACATTTACGAAGGAATTTATCATTGGCAGAAGGCACAATCTGAGCTTTCGGGATACGCCGTAAAGGAAGATATAAAGTACGCTCCAATCCCATCGGTTCGTAAAATTCACGTGCCAGGTATTCATCCATCGGCATACCAGCCAACTGTTCAGCCAGGAAACGAAGAAGAATAAACCCAACATCACTGTAACGGTACTGCTTAGCCCCCAAAGGAGCTTCAATAATCTTCTCTTGTAGCACTTTTATAAACGACTTATTGAGCCAAAGGCTATCGCATATCTGCAAAGTGTAATTGGCATTCCGGGTTCGGGACAGTGTCTCCGGCTTGAAATGAAAGTTCGGATTGGCCCAGGTGGTAGCTCCCAGTCGTA
Organism: Bacteroides sp. K03; assembly: GCF_019734355.1. Classification (NCBI taxonomy): domain Bacteria; kingdom Pseudomonadati; phylum Bacteroidota; class Bacteroidia; order Bacteroidales; family Bacteroidaceae; genus Bacteroides; species Bacteroides sp. K03. The sequence goes on along the minus strand of NZ_JAASHC010000016.1, from coordinate 72,945 downwards.
ACGGATGCAACGCATCTTTACGGGCGGAGAACAGACGGCCTTTATAACTCTCCTTATCAATAGCCCCCGGATAGAGTACAATTCCGGCAGGCAGTCCGGACTGATGTAACAACAGTTCACGAATGGTCATATCTTTCTTATTCGTACGTTGCAACCACGGCAGGTAGTCAGATAATTTATCAGAAAGGTTAAAACGTCCTTTATCGTACAATTTCATTAAAGCCAGCAACGTTCCGGTCGTTTTAGAAAGAGAAGCCAGATCATACAGATCTGTAGGCCGCACCAGCGTACTTCCTTTGCCTGCATGGGTTCCAAAAGCGTGGTCGTACATTGTCTTTCCATCTTTCAGAATCACAATCTGACATCCGGGATAAGCTCCTTCTTGGATACCCCGTTTAGCGATGGAATCAATACGCCTCAAGGCAATGGAAGACATTCCATACTCTTCCGGATTGAAATGCGTCGGCGTATGCGGAGTAATTGTAACTCCGGCACCGGTTGGAAACAGCCCTCCCAGACTGGCGGAAAGTCGTCCATCGGCAGAAGCACGGGCGAAGAGTACATCAGCAACCTGTTGCTGTACATCGTGACCAGCAGAATGTGCCAACACTACGGACTGGGCGGCTGACACGGCACGATGTATCTGTAACATCATCTTTCCGGGAGTGAAAAAGACATAGATTGCCTTGGCAGCTTGTTTATCAGCTGCCAAGGCAGCAAAAAAAGGTTGAAAAGGTGCCAACCGCTGTTCGGCAACAGCCACAATAACACGGCGGTATTTCGAGAGAGAATCTCTCAGAACCTTTCCCTGTGCCTCCGTCATCTCTTTGTGAAGACGAAAACGCACAAGGGATGTATGTTTCTCCAACTGTTTGGCAAGAACATCCGTCTCTCCCGCATCGCCTACCTCCAGCAGAGCCATAGGTGGCATTTCTTTGTCGGAATGAAGAGGAAGAATATTACCTTTGTTATTCAGCACTGTTATAGCAGCCAGGTTCAAACGCCGGATAAGGTCACGCGTCTGAGGTGTATTGATACGACTTCCTAATCCGGAAAGTTGAATGGTCGGTTTTCTCTTTAAACCAAGAATGTATTTATAAGTAAGTACCTTCCGGCATTTACGATCTATATCTTCACGGGATAGCTCACCACGATCCACAGCCTCAATGACTGCCGCAACCTCTGTTTTCAGATTTCTCGGAGCAAGTACCATATCATTACCCGCCTTCAATGCCTGCAAACTGACACTGGCATTACCGGACACCCCTCTCATGGCAAGTGCATCGGTAAAGATAAGACCTTTGAAGGCCAACTCTTCCGTCAGCAAACCGTACACCACATTGCGCGAAAGAGAAGAAGGCAACCCTCCCAAAGGCTCGATAACAGGTACTTGGAGATGCCCTACCATCATCCCGCTCAATCCGGCACGTATGGCTTCTTTGAAAGGATACAACTCCACGCTGTCCAATCGTTCGCGAGTGAAGGGCAGTACAGGCAATGCCTTATGAGAGTCGACGTCCGTATCTCCATGTCCCGGAAAGTGTTTACAAACAGAAAGCACTCCTCCTCCTTCCAGTCCGGTGGCATACGCAATCACTTTATCAGCCACACGTACGGGATCTTCACCAAAAGAACGATTGTTGATAACCGGATTTTTAGGATTGACATTCACATCGGCCACGGGAGCAAAGTTAACCTGCACTCCCAGTTCACGGCATTGACGAGCCATCTCACGACCGTATTCATAGATAAGACGATTGTCTTGTATGCACCCTAACACCATATTACGTGGGAAAAGCGGCGTACCGCGAAGGCGCATCGCAAGTCCCCATTCACCATCAAAAGTAATCATCAACGGCAAACGTGCCATTCGTTGCGCCTGATTGGTGAGGATGGCCTGTGTCTGCATCTTACCACCGGAAAACAAAAGTCCTCCTACTTTATAAGTATCCACAGCATCACGCAGTAACGCCTGGTTGTGTTTTGTATCGACCGGAGCAATGGTATAAATAAAAAGCTGACCGATCTTCTCTTTCAGACTCAGACGGTTCATCACCGAATCGACCCATTGCCGGCAACGCGCATCTTGTTCCGCTTTATAAAGCAGGAGAGGTTGTACATCGTTCTGTCCATATATTGCTTTTCCGAAACATAAAAACAGAAGAATTATCAGGTATTTTCTCATATTCATCATTGGCATCATTCATTATCGCCCGACAAACCTTTGGTATCCGGCAAAGAATCATAAATGGCTTGCTGTATGTTCTGGCGTATCTTCATATTGTTAAGTTTAGCATTCCACTGATCAGGGCAAACACGGTTACTCAGAAAAACGTAGATCAATCGTTCTTCGGGATCTACCCAGACACAAGTACCCGTAGAACCGGTATGTCCATAAACCCGAGCAGGCGTTCCGGGAGCACAACTACTGACTTTCACATCCCGGTAGTTCGGTTTATCAAAACCCAATCCGCGATGGCTGAGAACGGATGTGTATGTGGTAAACAGGCGAACGGTAGCCCCATCCAAATAACGATGTCCCTTCCACTCTCCATCATTGAGCAACATCTGATATACAGCTGCCACCTCTCCGGCTGTGGAGAATAATCCTGCATTACCGGCAATACCACCCAGGCAAGCAGCCGTTTCATCCTGCACGTAACCGCAAAGGTCTTGCCTCCGCAGGTAATCGTTGGCAGCTGTTGGCACCACTTCCGATCGATCATAGTGAGTAAGCGGTGTGAACAAGGTACGTTCCAATCCCATCGGACGATAGAATTCCTTATTCAGAAACTCATTCATAGGCTGTTTGGTTATTGCCTCAACCACTTGCTGGAGTACTACGAAACCGACATCACTATATACATAGCGTTTCTGTCCCATCTCCGAACGGGCTATTGATTGCAAAACCGTACTCTTAAATGCTTTATTCAGCCACATACCTTCGGCCATATGCAACGTATGCGTTGGCGTCTGCTTCGGAGATATTAACCCTTTCTTAAACTTAAAGTCCGAACAGGCGTAAGTATATTCTCCGATACGTGTGTGGTGCCACTCGTCTACGAATCCTTGCGTGAAAGGCCCCGTAACTGTATTCTCATCTATTGCCTCCCGATAGAAACGGATATAAGGCAACAATCCGGACTCATGTAACAAAAGATCACGAATCGTTATATTCTTTTTATTGGATGATCGCAACCAGGGTAACCAGGCAGATGCCTTGTCCGTAAGTTTCAGTTTTCCCTGATCATAAAGTTTCATCACAGCGAGTAAAGTTGCGGTGGTCTTAGTCAGTGAAGCAAGGTCAAAAAGATCAGTGGGGCGCACCGCAGTCTTATCGGTATCAGAATGACTGCCAAAGCAACGATTATAAACAGGAATACCATCTTTCATCACCACCACCTGACAACCCGGGAAAGCTCCGGCAGCTAATCCTGCATTGACAAGCGAATCAACACGATGCAACCTGTATCCTTTCATACCGCAATCTTCGGGCTGTACCACAGGCTTCATTCCCGGAACAATATCACTCCCCTCACCTATTGCAAACAGATGCCCGATACGCATAGACAACCGTCCCCCGGCAGGAGCTTTGGCAAAACAAACGTCTGCAACATATCGCTGAAGATCTTCCTCAGACGAATGCGCTAAAACAACAGTAGCGGTACGTTCCAACATCGTCCGGATTGGATACATCGCCCGGTAAGAAGTGAAAAAGACACAGGTAACAGGTACCTGTAAATCCAATGTATTCAGAAGTGGGGCACATGCAGCCAATTCTTCTTTCTCCATCGTAACAGAGATAACGACACGACGAAAACGTTTCAAATCATTAGTGATCCGGTACCACTCTTCCTCTGTCATGTCTTTTGTGATCCGAAAACATTCCACCGGCGATGTATACTGAACAAAGCGGTCGATAAAGGGTTGATCGGACTTTTCCCTACCTACACACAGAATGGCCGTAGACTGATCAGCCGGCAAAGGTATTGTACTAAAATTATTGCGTAATACGGTCACTCCCGCAAAGCGCAACTTGCTCGCAAGCGCTTGTGCTTCGACTGTATGAATGCGCCCATTCAATCCATCTGCAGAGATTCTGTTTTCTTGATCCAATCCTAACAGATACTTATAAGTTAATATCTTACGGCATTTGGCTTCCACCTCATTCACACTTAAATCTCCCCGGTCAATAGCTGCCATCACCGTCTCAAGTGCTTGTTCTATATCCCTGCCCACAAGCACCATATCATTGCCCGCCCGTAGCGCTTTGGCTGTAACATCACGCTCACCGGATACGGCTTTCATTGCCAACGCATCAGTAAACACCAATCCGCGAAAGCCTAACTCTCTTTTTAAAACATCTGTCACGACACTTCGTGACAAAGAAGCAGCAGTCAACCTGTCCGGTTCCAATTCCGGTACGCGCAGGTGCCCCACCATGATACCTCCCAATCCGGCACGAATCACCTCACGAAAAGGTAACAACTCAATGCTATCCAACCGGGCACGGTTATAGTACACGGTTGGCAATGCTTTATGAGAATCTACATCCGTATCCCCATGCCCCGGAAAATGCTTACTGACAGACAGTATACCACCACTTTCCAGACCACGGGCATAAGCTAATACCCGCTCGGCTACAGCCTTCGGATCACCTCCAAACGAGCGTATGTTAATTACCGGATTCTCTGGGTTGGTATTCACATCTGCATCCGGAGCAAAATTGACGTGGACACCTAACTCACGGAGTGCACGGGCTACCTCATGTCCATATTCTTCTATCAGTGAATTGTTTGTTATACAGCCCAATGCTGCGTTTTTAGGAAAAAGAGGTGTATCCTGCAATCGCATGGCAAGCCCCCATTCCCCATCAAAGGTTATCATTAGAGGAATCTCTGTTTCCTGCTGTGCAAGGTTAGTCAGTCTCGCCTGCCCGCCGGCTTCTCCACCGGAAAAGAGTAATCCGCCTACTTTATATTTTTTTGCCAGCCGGCGTACCAGCTTTTCGTTCTTTTTGTTCCATTCCGGACTTAACGTACAAACAAATGTCTGACCGACCATTTCTTTCAGACTCATCCCCGAAAGTATCTTGTCCACCCACTCCCGGCATGCATCGTCTTCCTGCCGGGGAAGCAAACAGGGTACTTGTTGTGCCATCAGAGGCGCTACCGCTACCAACCACACAACAAGTATACATATCATTTTCCTCATCTTTCAAATGTCAAATCTATCTTCCCCACAAAAATACCGTTTTTACCTGTATGAGATACAGGTACACTCTCTCCATCCAGATTCACAAAAAAAGCCGGTTCCTGCATGAAAGTATGTGAATGCCCACCCAGTACCACATCAATATTGCGGGTTTGATGCACCAACATTTCATCTTCTTTTATTCCCATATGCGAAAGACAGACAACGGCATCACATCCTTCTACTTCTTTCAATTTGGCAGCAATTTCATTGGCTACGGCCACAGGATCCTGAAAGGTTACTCCTTCGTATTTATCCGCCTGCACCAGTCCTTCCATTTTTGCACCAAGGCCAAATACACCTATCTTCAAACCATCACGTTCCAATATAACATATGGTTTTACAAGCCCTTCAAGCACTGTTCCTTCCACCCCATAATTGGCACATACTATCGGAAAATCTGCCATTTTGAACAAACGCGCCATATTCTCCAACCCAAAGTCGAACTCATGATTGCCAATGGTGGCAGCGTCGTACTTCATGAGATTCAACATTTCTACTTCTACTTCACCTTTAAAAAGATTGTAATAAGGGGTACCCTGCGAAAAGTCTCCACAGTCGAACACCAATACATTCGGATTGTCTTTACGAAACTGGTCAAGCATGGTGGCACGACGTACAAATCCACCCATTCCGGCATATTTATCGGCTGCATGTATATCTATCGGCTCTATGCGACTGTGGGTATCACTGGTTTGCAACAAAGTGAGTATTTTAGTCTGTTGCGCAAATCCCGGAAGAAGCACACACAGGAAAAACAATATAGTGACTGATATCTGATATCTTTTCATCTTCTCATAATTTGGTAGTTCGTTATTCATAATTATTTCACCGTAATTCTTCCTTCCATACGTGAAGTGATCTTTTTACCGGCTTTAGTCTGCTGCTCTACATAGTCCATAAACAGCCCGCGTAGAGTAGCACCGGGAGGACAGTCTCTTTTTTCAGCCTTTGCCAACGGTCCCATTCCGTCATTCCCATCTGCCAGATAGTCAATAGTAGCTACCGTATACAGTTTATTATCATCGATTGGCTTACCACCAATAGTACCATCAAGTAATTTACCGTCTTTAGTGATTTCAAGACGTACTCCACTTACTCCTTCACCTTTACAGGCCGCTATGGCCGCAAACAATTCTTTCAATACGCTTCCCTTTAGCGTCACTACACACAAAGAATTCTCAAAAGGCAATATCTCATAAATATTTCCACAGGTTATCTCTCCTTCAGAAAGAATATTCCGCAAACCACCCATATTCATCAGACCCATATCGGCAGGTTTACCCAAAACTTGGGTAGCAGCCCCTTTCAGCACATCTGCTACCAGATTGGACAGCAAACTTTCCGGTCCTCCCTTTTCCATTGTCATTTCGCTTGTACCTACTACACGATACATCATGCTGTCTACCGATGCCTTGTAAGGGGCTAACAGCGCCACAGCCTCTGCATCAGGATGGGTATCCCAGACCGAATCAATTGTAATCATACTTCCTTCGGTATTCACCAGTTTATAAGGTGACTGACATGAAGAAAGCATCAGGAGTACCATCAGAGCCACTCCGGAAAAGAGCTTTGCATAAGTTTGTTTCATATCTTGTTTTTTTAATCGTGCTACAAATATAGATAAAAATGTTGGTAGTGTGCTAAATAATTCGTTACTTTGCACCGCTTTCGCGCAATCGCTGTCAGGAGAGAGTTGCCTGATATGTTGCGTTGTAACGATAAAACAATTTAATAACAAGAACAATGGATTTCATTAAAATTGCAGAAGAAGCATTTGCTACCGGTAAACAACACCCAAGCTTCAAAGCAGGTGACACAGTAACTGTAGCATATCGTATTATCGAAGGTAACAAAGAACGTGTACAGTTGTACCGTGGTGTTGTTATCAAAATCTCTGGTCACGGAGACAAGAAACGTTTTACAGTACGTAAAATGTCAGGAACTGTAGGTGTAGAAAGAATTTTCCCGATTGAATCACCGGCTATTGATAGCATCGAAGTGAACAAGGTAGGTAAAGTTCGTCGCGCTAAATTGTACTACCTGCGTGCACTTACTGGTAAAAAAGCAAGAATCAAAGAAAAAAGAGTTAACGGTTAATTCCGAGACCCTTCGATTCGAGATAAAAAAGAGAGAATTCCACAAGGAATTTTCTCTTTTTTATTATGTCCATTTCCCACCTGCCATAAAACTACAATCCATACTTTTTAAGCTTTTTTTGGGCTAATCCTATCACTCATCTGTTATTTTCACTACATTTGCCCACTATTAAGATTTTACCCTGAATATGAATAAAAACTCAGAGCTGGCCGCCTTCAACAAATTATTTTCCGACTACAAAGAGCGATTCGTTCGCTTTGCATATACGTACGTGCGGGATCAGGCTGTCGCTGAGGACTTTGTTATCGATTCTCTTATTTATTACTGGGAAAACCGCCACCGATTGGACGAAAACACGAATGTACCGGCTTATGTACTAACCACAATCAAACACAAGTGCCTGAATTACCTGCAACATATCCGCCTGCACGAAGAGGTGGCCGAAAACATGGTAAATCATGCACAATGGGAACTACAAACCCGTATCGCTACATTGCAAGCCTGCGAACCTTATGAGCTTTTCACAGCAGAGGCTGAGGAAATAGTGAACCGCACCCTTGAAAGCCTACCCGAACGTACCCGCCAAATTTTTATCATGAGCCGAATGCAGAATATGACCTATCAAGAGATAGCCAGTCAACTTGACATTACAGCCAAAGGAGTCGAGTTTCACATTGCTAAAGCACTAAAAGAATTGCGTATCAGTTTGAAAGACTACATGCCAGTCTTTATCTATCTGTTTTTATAGAAAACAAATTGCTGATAAAATCAGCATCCTCGGAAACACCATTCAAAACGTATGTACATTAGGGATTTATAAAGAAATTCTTCTGCCCCTGTGCTGTCAAATCGGCTATATTCTATATAGCATGAATGGGTAGACGCTCTTTTCTTTCTCTTGTACTTCAATGTTATTAAAAGTTAAATAGGTGAGAGTTGCACTATGCATCCCTCTCACTTAGCTGCTGTATTATCGTAACGGCTCATAATGCCTTTAAACAAAAAAAGAATATGAATAAAGAACTATTATATACTTTCTTTCAAGGAAAAACCACGCTGAATGAAGAGGTGCGTATACGAGAGTGGATGGAATCTTCTCCGGAAAACTATCGCACTTTCTTAGAAGAGAGAAAACTATTTGATGCCATGATACTGCTTGCTGACGAAAAACGTCTGTTGTCCAAACGTAACCAGTTTAAGCTGTTAGTAAGCACATGGGGCAAAGAAATAGGCAAGATCGCTGCCGTGGCTATTATCACCCTTGTAATGACGCTTACCAGCCAATACATATTCAACAATGAAGATATGATGCCCCTGCAAAAACTCAGTGTACCGGCAGGACAGCGCATCAATATAGAATTAGCAGACGGTACGGTGGTATGGCTGAATTCACGAACCAGCATTCAATATCCCGCAGTATTCAACGGGAAAGAACGTAAAGTAAGTATTAACGGAGAAGCCTACTTCGAAGTAGCACACAACAGGAAGCAACCTTTTATTGTAGAAACTCCCAAAGGGCAGGTTGAAGTAACCGGAACAAAGTTTTATGTAGAAGCTTATTCTGATAACAATGATTTTGTGACTTCACTGATAGAAGGTTCCGTCAATGTTACTAAAGACGATAAATTGATCACACTACGCCCTTCTCAGATGGCCTATCTCCAGGATGGAAATCTCCGGATAAAAGAGATAGAGGATTATAATGTATACAGGTGGCGCGAAGGATTGATGTGTTTCAAAGACAAGACCTTTGCCGAGATTATGGAGAAATTTGAAAGACACTATGGAGTAACAATCAAGATAGAAAATAAAGAAGTACTTAATTACCGTTGCAGCGGTAAATTCCGCTATTCCGATGGTATTTCATATGCTCTGCGGGTTTTGCAAAAAGACGTAAAGTTCAAATTCCACAGAGATGAGAACAGCGATATTATTCACATAAAATAAAAAGGAGAACCAGCCTATGATGTAGAAATTGCCTAATCCCCCAAAAGGAGGATACCGACAGGTCCTTCACCACACTGCCGGAATCCCTTTGAATCAACACAGTAGAAACCATATTAAATCAATGCAAAGATATGAATAAAAAGTCTATAATGGATTTTTTATCTTTTGATGAAAAACAAATTAACCATCTTCTTAAGATTATGAAAGTAGCACTTCTATTAATCTGGATTTCCATATTTTCACTCAATGCCAAAGAAGGGTATTCACAAAGCGCCCGGATTTCGTATTCAGCACGAAATACCCCTATTGAAAATATATTGAATGAGATAGAGAAACAAACAGAGTATTTATTTATTATAAACTCGCACGTTGACATTGATAAGAAAGTGTCAATTAACGCCAAAGAAATTCCTGTTTCTAAAGTTCTGGATGATTTATTTAAGGGTACAAACATCCATTACCTAATGGAGGGTTCACACATCATTCTTTCCAACAAAGTAGGAGAAACCAAAACAGACGGAATCAATCAGAATGATAAAAGAGTAACCATTTCCGGTAAAGTAACCGACAGTACAGGGGAGCCTCTAATTGGTGTCAACATCACTCTCAAAGGAACGAATGAGGGAGTAATCAGTGACATCGACGGTAACTATTCTATCCGTATTCCGGAACTTTCCGGAGAACTGACCTTCTCGTATATCGGGTATAAGGCAATGACTGTCGCTATCCGGAAGAATATGATTAACGTCACTTTAGCCGAAGACACAGAAGTTCTGGATGAAGTAGTCGTTACCGCACTTGGTATCGAAAAGAAAGCATCCTCACTTACTTATGCCACTCAAAAAGTAAACGGAGATGAGTTGACACGTGCCAAAGATGCCAACTTCATCAATGCTTTGCAGGGAAAAACAGCTGGTCTGGTAATCACACCGAACTCTACCGGTGCCGGTGGCTCTTCAAAGTTGCTTCTTCGTGGTAATACATCTATCTTAGGAAACAACCAACCGTTGATCATCCTGGATGGAGTACCTATGGCAGACCGTAGTACGGCACAGATTGAGGATGCTTTGTTGTCCGGTGGCAATAGTACAGACGGAGGGGATGGTTTGTCAAACATCAATCCGGATGATATCGCTGATATTAACATCCTGAAAGGTGCGAACGCAGCTGCATTATACGGTTCAAAAGCTGCTAATGGCGTTCTTATCATTACAACTAAAAAAGGTCAGGAAGGACGTACTTCAGTGGATGTATCAAGCAGTATGCTATTTGAAACCCCGCTGGTAACTCCTAAGTTTCAAAACACATACGGTGCAAATGCTGAATTTTATGATGATACCAGTCTGAACCCAAATGAAGCAATCAACAAGCGCCGTTTGAATATGTATTCATGGGGAGATCGTATCGGTCGTATGTCACAAACGGCTTTAAACGAAATACCCTATGCACGTAATAGTGCTGTAGATAATATTAGTTCATTCCTTCAGACCGGTACTAACTTCAATAATTCTATTTCCGTATCTTCCGGAGCAAAGAATTCAACTTCTTACTTCTCTTATGGTAATACAACCTCGAAAGGAATGATACCTCAGAATAAGTTTGAACGACACAATATCACATTACGCCAAACTGTAAACCTGTTGGACAATCATGTCGAGGTCAGTTTTTCAGGAAGCTATATACACCAGACCTCTAAAAACCGTCCGGGTTCAGGTATATATGCCAATCCCTTATATGACCTGTATCTGATGCCTCGTAATGCAGATATCTCTTACTTCAAAGATCACTCTGAAACATACGGTCAATTGTACTACGTCAGAGAAATAAACGGAAAGTACCCCAAAGCCAACGCCGAAGGTCCTATACAACAATGGCCCTGGCTCGATAATGAGAACCGGAATTCGCCTTACTGGTATGCCAACCGCCTGCAAAAGGAGAATGTTCGTGAACGTGCATTTGCTACAATCGGACTAAAAGTAAACATCATTGATGGCCTGACCGCATTAGCCCGTTGCAAGATAGACAGAACCAAAGATACAAACGAAACAAAAACCTATCAAGGTACCAACGCCAAAAACGTGTATAACTCCATACACGAATATAACAAAGCAACCAGTGACCAGATCTTTGCAGACTTCCTGGTTAGCTACAATAAGAAAGTAGGCGATTTTGATCTATCAGCCAATGTAGGAGGAAGTACACTGAAAGAAGATTTCACTTCATTCGGATTCAATTACTGGATGGCAGATTCAACGAGTACACCCAATGTCTTCGATCCGAGCAATATTATCACAACCAAGCATGACGGAGCCAATGTACCGACCAGCAAATCGAAAGACCAGAATTGGGAAAATGCAGTGTATGCGACAGCATCAATCGGCTATAAAGACATGGCATTCATTGATGCTTCTGTCCGCACTGACTGGGCACGTGTATATACTCAGTTCTCAGCCTTAGGAACTCCCAACCACTATACTTACTACAGTGTGGGTGGTAATGCATTACTGAATTCCATATTCGGTATACAAAGTGATGTACTCAACTATTCTAAAGTGCGTATATCCTACAGTGAAGTAGGAAACTCAATACCCAATTTGAGTTATGGAGGTATGTCTAAAAACTGGGGTTCGCAAATCACGGAAGCCTCCGGTTACCGAACCTTCTATAACCCATTGCCGGAAACTATGCGTTCTACAGAACTCGGAGTAGAAGCCCGCTTTTTAAACAACACCATTGACTTTGATCTTACGTTTTACAATACGATCATGTTAAATCAGTGGTTGCCTAAATCAGCGGCTACAGGAGGACAAATACCTCTGAACTCCGGTAAAATCAGAAACCGCGGATTTGAAACGACCTTAGCTTATAATTTTTCGAGACTTAACGGAAAGTTCATCTGGCGTACAGCATTCAATTATTCATTCAATAAGAATGTGATTCTTAAAACTTACGGAGAGAACTTAGATAAGGTGATGGAAACTACTCCTGTATATACCGGAGGGTTGAAGATCCGCTATGAAGTAGGTAAACCATACGGTGAATTGTACGGAAGGACATTTGCCTACGGATCAGATGGGAAAATAAAAACAGATGTCAACGGTGCCCCCATGATCAGCTCTAAGTATGACTGCTATTTAGGAAATGCCAACTCCCCGCATCATCTGGGTTGGAGTAACTCACTCAATTACAGAAACTTCTCCTTCTATTTCCTGATTGACGGAAAAATAGGTGGTACGGTTATCTCTTATACGGAAGCAAGGTTGGACGCATACGGACTCTCGGAAAGAAGCGGAAAAGCACGTGACGCAGGTGTCACTTATCTGTCCAAATCCTCAGTAGGAGGGCAGCTTGTTATGAAGCCTGTTCAGGGAGTTGTCATGCCCGACGGACAAATAGCACCAGCCAAAGGTTACTACCAGGCTATCGGTCTTGGTGAACCGGCTTTAAGTGAATATGCTTACTCGGCTACCAACTTCCGTTTACGGGAAGTTTCATTCGGTTACACCTTCCGTAAATTGTTTAAGTTACCTATCGACTTAAGTGCTTCTCTGGTAGCACGAAATCTGTTCTTCTTATACAAAGATGCTCCGGTTGACCCCGATGTATCCGTATCCACAGCCAATAGTTACGGTGGTATTGAAGCATTCTCATTACCTACTACCCGCAGTTACGGCCTAAACTTAAAATTATCATTCTAACCACCTCTTCAAATTATTAGAGATATGATGAAAAACAAGAAATCTATATTATTCTCTTTCCTCTTAACGATGACATTAACAGCATGTTATGACTCATTGTTAGACTATGACGGAAATGCCTCAATCATCAACAGAGAAGACGGTACTTCTTCGAGTACAGGAATCTTAGCCAATGCAGAGCTTGCTTCCGAATTTCTCCGGACAGCACAGATGAGGGTTCTTGACTCACGAGAGCACAAATATCAGTATCAACGTAGCTTTATCAGTGATGACTATGCTGGTTATATGTCTGTTCCTCATAGTTTTGACGGACGCTTGAAATCGTCTCTGTCTTTCTATGCGGATTTTGCCAGTGGTCCTACCGCAAATATGCAATGGGTAGCCCAGCAGGTTGTACCGGTAATGCGTTCTTCCGATACCCTTAAAATAGCTCCTTTAGGTGCATTTGCATCTATACTATTTTCTGATGAAGCGGTTCAGTATACCAATGTACACGGACCGATGCCACTGAAAGATTACAAAGAACTGAAAGAAGACCATCCGCTGACTTACGAAAAACAAAGCGAAGTATACTCTCAGATATTCCGTGATCTGATTAAAGCCGATTCCATACTGGAAGTTTATCAGGAAGCCCCTACCAACAATATTGACGCTCTTATCGAGAAAACGGATATGGTGACCGAACAAACCTCTGCCAGTGCTATTGTCAAAATGTGGCGGAAATATGCTAATTCCCTCATTCTGCGTATGGCCATGACTACTGTTAATGTGGAAGGATATACCTGTATGGTCAACGGAGTCCCCAAAACGGCCCGCCAACTGGGAGAAGAAGCTGTTCAGCGTGGAGTTCTGGAAGCTGGTGATAAAACGATCGGATTGATTTGCGGAAGCGGAACAGATGTTGGATATCATCCTTTGTACAAGATAGCTAATAGCTGGGTAGACTCTCGCCTCAACGCAAGTTACCACAATATCTTAGTACGAACCCAGCACCCTATTCTCGAATTCTGGTTTGCAAAGAATGGCGGAGATATAAAAAATCAAGAGCAAAAAACATTGAAAAAAGAAACTGAATATGTCAGTATTCGTTCAGGAATCACATTGGATGTAGCCGGTGTAACCTCACAAAACTATCAATACTACTCCAAATTCAACCTGAATTTTGCAGGCGAGAAACTGGCATTATTCAAAACGGAAGAAGCGCTCTTCCTACGTGCAGAAGGTGCTCTGCGAGGTTGGAGTATGGGAGGTTCGGCACAATCATTCTATGAAGCCGGAATCAAAGAATTCTTCGACAAACACTCCATGTCGGGCAAATATGACGAATATATGGCCTGGAGAGGCATGGGAGATCAGACGGTCTCTTCTACCCTGAAAAACGAAGCTATTTATCGTGACTGGTATGATGCAGACAATAATCTGCCATTATGGTCAGGGTACTATCAGCTCAACAATGCATGGTACTTCCCTGCTAACGCTGACAACAATCCCTATTACCATAATCCGGATGAGGACAAAGAACAGGCATTACAGAAAATCATTACCCAAAAATGGATCACACTGTTTCCGATGTCATTGGTTGCCTGGACCGACTATCGCCGCACCGGATATCCGTTACTCATCCCTGCCTGTCCTTATGCTTACGGATACTCTGACGGCTCATTGGAAGAACCACGTTTTAACTGGATAACAGGAGAAATCTTAACCGAAGGAGTTACTGTCCGGAGGATACCTTACAATTCCAGTGATTCGGAAATTGTAGAAGAAGTAGAACTCACCGCAAAAGAAGCGCTCAACTCTGAGACAACCGGCATCAGTATGGACGATTGGCAGGGAACACGCCTGTGGTGGGATGTAGCAAACAGAAAAAAATTACAATAAATCTTTATTAATTCACTAAATCCTAATAGTTATGATGAAATTCAGAAACCTATTTGCATCGATTGGCCTATTGGCATCCATCGGTACGATGGCTCAGAGTATTCCAACACACGACATGTACGTGGACTTCGGAATAACAGACAAGAACAAGATGATTGAAGCTCTTGACAAATGGACACCCGGCAGTTCTTTCAGTGACGATCCGGCATATATGGATGATAATTTCTTTATCTCACGTGTTCCCTTGAAAGAACGTTTCTGGAACAATGAAACAAAAGCTAATAAAGATCTTACAGATGCAAATAACAAAAATCTTTGCTGGTGGGCTCCTATCGGTGAAATGACCAAAAAGTGGGGGCCACTTCCCCGTTACAATTTTGAAGCAGACAACTTCAATATGTGGCAATACATCAACATCCATGGTAACTGGTCTAACTCCTGGTTCCGTGTACCGGGTGCATTCAATGACGTAGCTCACAAAAATGGTGTGAAAACAGGATGCCTCTATTTCATAGACTGGGCTGCTTCGGTAACCGAAAGCAGTGAGGCCGGAAAGTTCCTCGGACAACTTTGCGCCAAAGACGGAAGCGGTAACTTTAAATATGCCCGCAAACTGATCCAGTTCCTGAAATATTATGGTATAGATGGTATCGGCATCAACCCCGAAGGATATTGGTCTTCTACACTGAACGAAAACTTCTCTTCTTTCCTGGCAGAGTGTCATAAAGTAGCGAGAGAAGAAAACTGGCCGTTCCACGTAGACTGGTACGCTTTCGTTTCCAATTCCGGTGGTCTTTCAGATAACGGATGTAGCCTTGGAATCGGTGAAAACGATAAATGGTTCCAGAAAAACGGAGAACCTGTTACAGATGTATTCTTCCTGAACTATAACTGGGGAGAAAACCAACTGATAAAATCAGCAGAAGCAGCCAAAACATTGGGCCGTAGTACTTTCGATGTATATGCAGGTTTCGACCAGCAAGGACGTGGTTACGGTTTAAGATGGTCGGCATTGATGAGACAACCTGTTTCAGTAGTAATATGGGGAGCACACGACCGTAGCCAGTTGTATGCCAGCTCTACAGAAGGAGGTACTTCCGACTTAGCCATTCAGAAAGAGTATCAGACCAAACAGGAACTGCTGTTTACCGGTGGTACACGTAATGTTCTGAATACCCCGCCTGTAACTGATGCACAAGTAACAGCCAACTTAAGCCAATTAAAAAACTGGCACGGATATTCTAAAGCTGTTATTGAAGAGAGTGCGCTGACAGAAACTCCTTTCTTTACACGTTTCAACTTAGGTAACGGTATGTTCTTCAAGAAAGACGGAGTAACTACCTTCGATCATAAATGGTACAACATCGGTATACAAGACATGCTGCCAACCTGGCGCTGGTGGATTGACAATGGTGACGGCCAGACAGTTCCTGCCGATGCTATTCAGTGTGATTTCACTTTTGACGATGCATGGTTCGCAGGTTCCTGCCTGAAAATACATGGTGCTACTGCACATTCTGATATCCGTTTGTTCCGTACAAAATTCAATGTAGTATCCGGAGAGGATAAATTCTCCCTAACATTCAAAGTCAACAGCGGAACTGATCCTAAAATGAAATTGATGGTATCCAAAGAAGGCCATGCCAATACGTTTGCTTATTATACTATTCCGGCAGAAGGTATCGCACAAGGCGAATGGACAACCATCACTGTCAACGCATCCGAATTAGGTTTACAAGCCAATGATGTTATCGGATGTATCGGATTATCTGTAGCCGGTACTGATAGCAATTATGAAACACTGTTGGGTGAACTCTCATTCGTTCCTTCAGACTTTAACAAAACACCGGTACGTCCGACTATCGCCGCAACGAAAGTAATGAAACGCGTATATAACCGTGCAGATTTCAAAATTACATTTAACTCTGCATTCACCGGTGACAGAAAACCAGAATATGAAGGATGCCCGATCTACAATGAAGAAGTAAACACTTCTTATTTCGAGATTTACGTGAAACAAAAAGATGTTACTCCATTCGTAGTGACTACTACCACTTCATGGGCTGCCTATGTTGTAGATGCTCCACTTAAAAACACAACAGATCCGACTTTCCAGGTTGGTGTACGTGCGATCGGTCTGGATGGTAAAAAGGCTTCGCCAATTGTATGGAGTGATGCTCTTGAAAGTGATCTTGCAATTATTGAAACCATCAATATCGACAAGGATATCATCAAACCGGGAGAAGAATTTACCATCGGGTTTGAAGATCCGAACCATGCCGTATCCAAATTCCAGATATACAACTCACTGACAGGTGAGGAAGTAAGAGGAAATGAAGCTGCTTCTTTGTCATTCACCACATCACTACCCGAAGAAGGTACCTATGATGTTAAAGTAACCAGCGAAGGTAAAGAGAACATGACACGCGGCCTACTCCTCGTTTCTAAAGAAGAAACAGGACGTTTGCCGGAAGTTACCAATATCCTTGCCGACAATACTGAGCCTAAGGCCGATGCTCCGGTGAAACTCACGGCAGAGATCAACGAAGGTGTAACCTACAACGGTGCCGACTGTAATGTATCACAGGCACTTTATATGAAAGAACCTTACCAGTTGACCGTAAACAGTGGTGTACTCAGCAATTATCAAACTACCTCATTCGGTTTATGGTTTAAGGTTGAGAAGTTTGAACACGCCTCTTTAGGAACTCTTTTGATGACCAAAGTGAACAGAAACTATGCGGGCACATGGACAGAAAAAGTATGGGGTGAAATGTGGACAGCAATCCGTCCATTGGACTACAGCAAATATGCAAATGCAGAAAACGAACTGTCTGTATCAGTAGACGCTCCTCCCGCAGGTACTTCCAACTATGAACACAATGCTGAAGTAGATGGTATTACAACCGGATATTCACTGACTCCGGGAGTTTGGTATCATGTTTGTGTAGTAAAGAATGGTAAAAATGTGAAAATGTATCTGAATGGCAAAAAAGTGCTGGATGTAACATCCAGAGGTGCTGGTCCGAAAGACTGGAAAGGTGCTAACTTCTATGTAGGTGGTAACATGACCAACCTCGCCAGTTTCACCGGATGGGTAGACGAAGTACAGATATGGGACAAAGCTCTTACTGACGCCGAAGTGCAACAGTCAATGAAAGGATACAGAATTGCTCCGACCGGTTTGCAAGGCTACTTTACTTTCGAAGAGACTCAGACCGATGATGATGGCAATACTTATTTCCCCAATAAAGGAAAGAACTCTACATTGGTTAAAGGTGCTTATATGACAATCAGTTCAACTGCCAATGATAAGACTACAGATACTCCGCAGAATCAGTTATCTACCGCATTGGGGGTTCCGTCAATCACTGGTGTAAGAAAAGTTTCTTTTGAATCGGCCAAATGGATTTTAGAAGGTGCATCTTTCACTCAGGACAGCAATACATCCGCTACAGCTTCTTATACCAAAGAAGGTAAATACCCGGTTAGCCTGACTCTGACCAACTCTTGGGGAACTACCACTAAAACGATCAACGACTATATCGTAGTAAAAGGTGGTGTAGGTATCGAGAACCAGATAGTAGAAGATCTGAGCATTTATCCGAATCCGTTCATGGAATACGCCAATCTCCTGTTCGCACAGGAAGGTAAGTATGACGTAAGAGTATGCGACACTCAAGGTAAACTGATTACAGCCAAACAATATCATGCTGATAACAACGAAGTTTGCCAATTAAGTTTCGATGCTCCGAAGGGTGTATACTATGTGATAATTTCAAGAGACGGTAAATGTGTCCGCTCATTCAAAGTAATAAAAGAATAATACCACATATGTAACAGAAGGAATGTCTCCCTTCGTAGAGGCATTCCTTCCTTTCATTTTTTGAATCTGAAAATAACGAATATGAAACATCTTACATTAAGATTACTGTTCTACTTCTCACTCCCGTTATTATGGGGCTGTAGTAATGACGACAACAGTCTTGCGGGACCGTCCGCTAACGGTAGTCTGATAGAATTTAACCCTACGGAAAACTACAAAGGTAGTTATGAGGTTCCTATTCAGGAATCCGGAGCCTTGCTGTTTATCAAAGTAGACGGTGTGCAGCAAAGTGACGAATTCATTGTACGCAAAGCCGAAAATAACGAAGATTTGTATTTGGACTGGGGATATAAATATGCAGGAATTATCGGAGACGAATTAGGATATTACCAACGCACCTACCGTTCAGACACCATTATGGTGGGGCTCGGATTCAAGGATAACTGGTCAGTAGGAGAATACGATCTGCTACTGGTACGTGGTGATATTTATCAGAAACTGGACCGATTTAAATTCTGCATACTCAAAGATATCACAGTTGACCTGACTCAGAAAGAAGGGGGAGTTATCGGAGTGGCAGCAGACGGCTGGCTCGATATTTCTACTTACGGTTCTGTTGATTCTTTGGAGTTTGTCAACAAATCTACCGGTGAGATCATAGAAAGCATATCCTCTACATATCAGGCTGATGAAGCAAAAGAGTATCTGCCAGTTAAGTTCTCGTATGAGAAATACCCGACGGGAGAATACGAAATGTGGATTAAACGTTGGGATTATGGCTTCCGCCAGAAGATATGTGAATTTGATCTCTTCCAATACGCTTTTGTTAACTCCGATCCGATTGTGAAAGCAGAAGATGGAAATTACTACATACAATTCTACGTTTCCGATTTTGACGAAACACGGGATACGTATGCCATAGTAGATACTCCCGATCAATCTTATTATTATGATGACGGTAACCTATCTAAGGCAAACTGGGATCCGGAAACTCTGATTTACCGACTTAAACTCGATGATGCCAACTGGTTTGGTCGTAAAAAAGACGGCATTTCATTTACAATGCAGTTAACCATAAAAGGACTGGATATTACCGTGACCGGTCATAACAAACTACAGTTAAGCGAATAATACTTTAATTACAGACGCAAGGACACAGTATTTGCAGAGAAGACTCCCCCACACTTCTGCAAAATGTGATGTCCTTGCTTTTTTTTGCACTTCCCACTAGGGGAACTTCCGGTTCATCTGCTTTAAAGGTATAGGGGACGAAAACGTCTCTGGTTTGTATAATCTATAAATTTAAAAGTATGATGAAAAACAATCGCATTCAATCCTCCATCCGGGATCCGGCAATTCTTTCCGTCTCAACGCGAAGTACACCATCCGGCAGTTTCGCAAACCATTCAACAGAATAAAAAAATCAAATACATATTATTACTATGAATAAAAATACTCTTTTCACATTATTAGTTCTCTTACTAACTTCATTTATCAGCATAAATGCAAGTGAGAATAAAGCAATAGATATCCCGGCTGCTGTATGGCAGAGTAATAAATTAACTGCATA
Source organism: Bacteroides sp. K03 (assembly GCF_019734355.1). Lineage (NCBI taxonomy): Bacteria > Pseudomonadati > Bacteroidota > Bacteroidia > Bacteroidales > Bacteroidaceae > Bacteroides > Bacteroides sp. K03. The sequence continues at coordinate 52,670 of NZ_JAASHC010000016.1, read as the reverse complement.
TCGTCTTGAAGTTCTCGATAACTTGCTTGGCGAACGTGGTGTCACCGATGAGCGCATAGGTAAATCTTTTACCATAGCAGCATGGGTCAATCTCAGAGCACTACCTGCAGGAGGAATGTCTTATATCATGGGACATGGTGCCCAAGGACACTTCAACCAGAATGGAAGCTTGGTACTCATGGTCAACAAAGACGGAGACTTCTACGTGAAAGGTAATAAAAAGGAATATTCATTAACCGAAAAAGTGAATACTGGTGAATGGGTTTACCTCACTATTGCCTACGATTATGACAACAATAGTATCACAGCCTACAAAAACGGAGAAATACTTGGAGCCACCGTTGAACTGGGAGAAAGTAAACTGGAAATATTCGCAGATGATCCATGTATCTTTTATGTAGGTGGAAGCCTGTACGATGGTTTTTGTGATGAATTTCAGTTCTATAACAAAGCACTGACACTAGAAGAAGTCACCCAGGCCATGATTGATGCCTCTACCGTAAACAGCATCACCGCACTCTACAATCTGAATGAGGAAGTAGACGGCACTACCGGAGCATTTGCCAATCAGATAGAGGGAGACAAAGCGAATATCAACGCAGTATACAATAAAATATCCGGTACAACAAAATGGCAAGGAGAGGGAGAATTCCCATATACTACCAGTACTCCCACATCTCCTACTCTGGTAGACGGACGTGCTTTCGCCGTAACTCTGGAGCAACCTGCTACCGGCGGTTCTTTCGAGATCCGGAAAGACGGAGCGGCCATTACTTCCGGCGATAAATTTGAGAATGGCACTGTACTGAGCATTGTAGCAACTCCCGATGCTGGTTATCAGGTAAGTTCTATCCTGGTGAACGGTATGGCTATCGAAGTCACAGAGTTTACTGTATCAGTAACAACAAACGTTACTATTGAATTCACCGAAGCGGAAGTTGAATATTGTACTCCTACTTTCTCAAAAGGGCGCGAAGTGGGACACATCACATCGGCAACTACTACCGGAGCTGTCGCCAATCTGAATTACACAGACACAGGTACCGGAAATTATGATAACTACAACAAAATCGTAGACCGCTCTATGGCAGTCAGAACCGGACAAACGATTGAAGTAACTGTGCAGGCACAAAACGGCCGCTGGGGAGTTGAACGTATTTTCGTTGACTTGAATGGAGACGGCCAGTTCGGTGTCGACGAAATGATTATCAAATACGGAGATACAAGCAACAGTAATAATAATCTGAATAATGTTGTTGCAAGTTTCACTATACCGGAAGATTTCTCTGCAAAGAAAACATTGATGCGTGTACTCTTCACCGACGGTGATACTCAAGGTGGAGACAATGCATGTGGTACATATGTAGACGGTGGATTCTACGACTTTGAGATGCGCATAGTAGATGCAGCCTACGCAGTTACTTATGCCAATGCAACCCCGGATCTGGGTGCAATCAATGTAAAAGCAGGAGAAAACGCTATCAGTAGCGGTGACGAAATAGAAGCAGGCACCGAACTGACAATTGAAGTGGCTCCTAACGAAAATGTAAAGATTGCTTCTTTCACTATCAACGACGAAAACCGGTTGAGTGATTTGAAAAACAATACACTAAAGATTACTGCTACCAATTCTATTGATATCAAAGTATCATTCAAGAGCACGCAGTATACATTCAACATGGTAAATGTTACTCCGAACTCAGGTTCAGTAGCTGCCAAAAATTATGATACCCAGGCAGAAATTGCTGATGGAGATAAAATCAATGAAGGAGACTATATCACTATCACTCTCACTCCCAACAAAGGAGAGAAAGTGATTGGTCTGAAAAACAATGAAGAGGCTGTCGACCTGAATAATGAAGTAGATGATTATGGCAACTATATGGAGTATTCATTCGAGGCGAAAGGGGATGTCAGCATCGAAGCTACATTCAGCAAACTGGTAGGAATCACATCTGCCAATGCCGACCTCACTGCTTACTATGACGCAGCAAGCCAAACATTGAATATCGGAGACAATGCAACAGCCATTATTTATGATCTGGCAGGGAATGCAGTTATGAACGTTAGCGAAAAACAAAAGAAGCTGGCTGGTCTGAATAGCGGATGCTACATTGTTAAAGTAGAAGCATCCAATATAACAAAAGCATTTAAGGTAATAAAGAGGTAAATAGGTTTAAACCGGGAGTTCCCGGAGTTCAATTGAAGTAGAGAATGTATATTAACACTGTACATTTTCTACTTCTTTTTTTTAATGGCTAAACGATATATGTCAATATCCAATAAACTGTGTTATATTGATATGCCTCCCGTATCAATAGTATTTGTAATCATTCATAAATAAACCACCACTATATCTAACTCGCATTTCGTTAACATCGTTAATACGTTTTTTTAACGTTTAAAATTCACTTTACCAAAGTGTACAATTAAGCAGCACAAGAATGTACAAATTAGCAGGACAAAAGTGTACAATTAACACTCACTATAATGTACACTTTTGTCAGCCTTTAAATTCGAAAGCTTTATTCATTATCAACCAGTCAATTACATTAAAAGCAAAGACTCACATTTTATCTTTTGTTTCCTTTTATAAAAGTCTTGTTATTACTTTTTCGACAACTATATATTGACCTAATAAATCATTGGGATGTCTGTTCCTTTCTGATTTCCTAAAAAATAACGGAGGGGAACAAAACCTAATTATCTCTCGGTTCATTCTATATTCCACAGGAGTTTTCCGAATAAATCCATGTGCAGAAACCAGAAGCCCCGAATGAACAACTGGTTCATCCGGGGCTTCATTACCTTTATAAATAATTAATGGGACACGCTTATTACATATCTTTCAGTTCCCAAGCCAATGCACTGGCACCCAATACAGCAGCATCAGAATCTTTCAGTTCGGAAACCAACAATTTGGTTTTTCCTTTATAGATATTAAGCAGGTTATCTTCCATGGCTTTGTGGATCGGCTTCATAATGTAATCACCCGATTTTGCCAGACCACCAAACAATACAATCGCTTCCGGACTGGAGAACGCTATGAAATCTGCCAGTGCTTCACCAAGCAAAGTACCCGTGAATTCAAAAATTTCCTGTGCCAGTTTATCACCTTGCACTGCTGCATCATATACATCCTTAGAAGTAATGTTTTCAGCAGAAATATTACGCAAAAGGCTTGCATCTGTACGGGCAGCCAACAATTCACGTGCTGTACGAGCCACACCTGTAGCCGAACAGTAAGTCTCCAGACAGCCTTTACGACCACAACCGCACATACGTCCTGTACCACGACGAACAATCACATGGCCCAGTTCACCGGCAAAGCCGTCATGACCATAAACCATCTGTCCGTTGATTACGATACCGCTACCTACACCTGTTCCCAACGTAATCATGATAAAATCTTTCATACCACGGGCAGCACCATATGTCATTTCACCTACAGCTGCTGCATTCGCATCATTGGTTAATGCAGTAGGAATGCCAAGACGTTCTTCAAACATTGCAGCCAGAGGGATAATGCCCTTCCACGGCAAGTTTGGAGCAAACTCAATTGTTCCGCTATAATAATTTCCATTAGGAGCACCGATACCGATACCTTTTATTTTTTCAACCCCGCCCTGTGAGATGATAAGTGGAAGAAGGTTTTTGCACACTTCGTCTACATACTCTTCTACTGTAGAATAGGCCTGAGTTTTCACCGAGCCACTTGCTATAATAGTTCCACGTGCGTCTACAATACCAAAGACAGAGTTTGTTCCGCCTATGTCAATACCCACTACATAGGGCTTTTCCATGTTTGAATTCATGATAGTTCGTTTAAAAGGGTTAGCTTATTAAATATTTATTGCACACAAATTACGTAAAGAAGATTGATTCGGCAAAATGTTTTTGAAAAAAAGTTCACTCTGTTTGCAACTTTTCGTATCTTACGTGCGTCTAATAGATGAAATTATAAGAAAATAAAAACTAAACAAAGGAAATTGTGATATACCTTAAAGACATTAACAAGACCTACTACAACGGAGCACCTCTCCATGTACTCAAAGGTATCAACCTCGATATCAAACGGGGTGAGTTTGTATCCATCATGGGGGCATCGGGCTCTGGAAAATCCACCTTACTAAATATACTGGGCATTTTGGACAATTATGATACCGGCGAATATTACCTGAACAATGTATTGATAAAGAACCTCAGCGAAACGAAAGCTGCAGAATACAGAAACCGGATGATCGGGTTTATTTTCCAATCTTTCAATCTGATTTCTTTTAAAAATGCAGTGGAAAATGTAGCCCTCCCGTTATTCTACCAGGGAGTGGGACGTAAAAAACGGAACGCTTTAGCACTGGAATATCTCGACAAACTGGGACTGAAAGACTGGGCACATCACATGCCAAACGAAATGAGCGGTGGGCAAAAACAACGTGTGGCAATAGCACGGGCACTGATCACCCAGCCACAGATAATCCTTGCCGATGAACCCACCGGAGCATTGGATAGTAAGACTTCCGTTGAAGTGATGCAAATCCTGAAAGACCTTCACAAAACAGGAATGACTATCGTAGTAGTGACCCACGAAAGCGGTGTGGCCAACCAGACCGACAAAATAATCCATATCAAAGACGGAATTATCGAAAAGATTGAGGAGAATCTAGACCACGATGCATCGCCTTTCGGACAACACGGAATAATGAAGTAAAGATATTTACGATTGGACGATTGACAATTTACGATTGAAAAATCTTTGTAAATCATAAAGCCAAGGGACAGTCGTAAATACAAAAGTAATTTCAATCGTCTAATTGTAAATCGTTAAATCGTAAATAAAATCATGTTTGACATTTGGCAAGAAATATACGGTACCATCAAGCGGAATAAACTTCGTACCTTCCTCACCGGATTTGCTGTGGCATGGGGAATTTTTATGCTTATCGTGCTGTTAGGAGCAGGCAACGGATTAATACATGCCTTTGAGCAATCGTCTTCGGAAAGGGCGCTGAATTCCATAAAAATATATCCGGGGTGGACAACCAAATCATACGAAGGACTGAAAGAGGGACGAAATATCCGGCTGGACAACAAAGACCTGGATGTGACAAAACAACAATTTCAGGAAAACGTAATCAGCGTCGGTGCAACTCTGTATCAGAGTAGTGCCAACCTCAGCTTTGGCAAAGAGTATGTCAATCTGAGTCTTACAGGTGTATTTCCCAACTTCCCGGAAGTGGAAACTGTAAAACTGTCCGAAGGAAGGTTTATCAACGAAATGGATATACAACAACGCAGAAAAGTTGTTGTTCTTAACGTCAAGACAGCCGATATACTCTTCGGGAAAACCCATACAAACCCCATCGGGCAAAATGTGAAGACCGGAGGTATCGTCTATCAGGTGATAGGACTATACAAAGATCAGGGAGACAATAGCTCAAGCGATGCCTATATCCCTTTTACTACCCTTCAGATTATTTATAATAAAGGTGATAAACTAAACAACATTGTGTTTACCACCAAAAATCTGAAATCAATAGAAGACAACGAAGCCTTTGAAACACAATACCGTAAAGTGCTAGGAGCAAATCACCGCTTTGATCCCACAGATAACAGTGCTATCTGGATATGGAATCGGTTTACCAATTATCTGCGGAACATGGGTGCAATGAATATGCTTCGGATTGCCATCTGGGTAATAGGTATCTTTACGCTGCTAAGTGGCATTGTGGGGGTATCAAACATTATGCTGATTACCGTAAAAGAACGTACCCACGAATTCGGCATCCGCAAGGCCTTAGGAGCCAAACCGGGATCTATCTTATGGCTTATCATCGTAGAGAGTATCGCTATAACAACTTTCTTCGGATACATAGGTATGGTAGCGGGCATTGCCGTAACAGAATGGATGAACAGTGCTTTCGGAAACCAGCAAATGGACAACGGCATGTGGTCGGAGACAGTATTCTCTAACCCGACAGTGGACCTGAGCATTGCCATACAAGCAACTCTGACGCTGGTAGTTGCAGGAACACTGGCAGGATTTTTTCCCGCACGCAAAGCGGTTAGTATCAGCCCGATTGAGGCACTGAGAGCGGATTAATAATATTTACGACTGGACGATTTACAATTTACGATTAAAGGTTCTTCGTAACTTAACGGAAATTCGAGATAAACAAATGAGGTATGAGAGAAACAGAATATTCTTTTGTCGTTTAGCTCATACCAAATAATATAGCACTTAGTAAATAATAAAGATGCGAATAGACATGGACACGTGTGAGGAAATCCTCATCACGATAACAAGAAACAAAACCCGAAGCCTGCTTACGGCATTCGGTGTATTCTGGGGTATTTTCATGCTTGTGGCACTCATTGGTGGCGGACAGGGTATGCAAAATGCAATGCAAGTACAATTTGAGGGGTTTGCTACCAACTCGGGATTTGCCTGGCCCCAACGTACAGGTGAGGCTTACAAAGGATTTAGTAAAGGCCGTTGGTGGAGTATGAACATCGATGATATTGAACGGATACGTGAAAATGTAGAAGGCATCGAGCTTATTACTCCTTCCATTGCCCGCTGGGGGGCTAAATCCGTGCACGAGGACAAAAAGTTCGACTGTATCGTAAAAGGTCTGCACCCCGAATATGAAAATATCGAAGCACAGGATATCGCACTCGGACGATTTATAAACGATGTGGATATCCGTGAGGCACGCAAAGTGTGCGTCATCGGAAAGCGTGTATACGAAAGCCTGTTCACCCCGGGAACTGACCCGCTGGGGAAATACATACGTGTAGACGGAATTTACTACCGTGTCATCGGCATGTCGGCAGCAGAAGGAAATATCAATATTCAAGGACAGTCGTCAGAATCGGTTATACTACCCTTCACCACCATGCAACGGGCCTATAATCTGGGACGTAACATAGAGCTGGCCTGCTTTACAGTGAAACCCGGACTGAAAGTGACCGATATACAACCGGAAGTAGAACGTATCATTAAAGAAGCACACTTCATATCGCCGGACGACAAACAAGCAATCATGGTACTGAACACAGAAGCCATGTTTTCAATGATGGACAACTTGTTCACGGGAATACGCATTCTTATCTGGATGGTGGGACTGGGTACACTGCTGGCAGGAGCAATCGGGGTATCGAATATTATGATGGTGACTGTCCGCGAACGTACAACCGAAATTGGAATTCGCCGTGCCATTGGTGCACGCCCCAAAGATATTCTCCAGCAGATTCTCTCCGAAAGTATGGTACTGACCACCGTAGCCGGAATGATGGGAATTTCATTTGCCGTGCTGGTACTTCAGGTTATGGATCTGACGATTACCAGTGACAGCGGAAGGTCTTTCGGCTTTCAGGTGACATTCGGCTTAGCCGTAGGTACTTGCCTGCTACTCATCACACTGGGCATGCTGGCAGGACTGGCACCTGCTTATCGGGCAATGGCTATAAAACCGATAGAGGCTATCAGGGACGAATAACAGATACGTGCCCCAAAAGAAAAGTGAAAAACAAGAATAAAATAAAAATCAAAAATAAAACTAAAATGAAAAAGTTTCTGAAAATTACATTGCTGGTACTCCTGGCAGCCGGTATTATAGGGACATTTGTATTCCTGTGGATGAAATCAAGACCAAAAGTTGTTGTATACGAAACCGTAACAGCAGAGGTGGCCGACCTTCAAAAAACAACCGTAGCTACGGGAAAAGTAGAACCACGCGATGAAATTCTTATCAAACCCCAGATCTCCGGTATCATTGACGAAGTATACAAAGAAGCCGGACAAAATATCCGCAAAGGAGAGGTGATTGCCAAAGTAAAGGTTATTCCGGAACTGGGACAGGTAAACTCCGCCGAAAGCCGTGTGCGTCTGGCGGAAATAAATGAGAAACAAGCACAAACAGACTTCAACCGCATAGAGAAACTATTCAAAGACAAGCTGATCAGCCGTGAAGACTTTGAGAAAAGCGAAGTAGCACTGAAACAGAGTCGCGAAGAAGTGCAGACAGCCAAAGATGCTCTCGAAATCATCAAGGAGGGTATCACTAAAAATAGTGCTTCACTTTCCAGCACACTGATTCGCTCTACAATAGACGGACTGATTCTGGATGTTCCGGTAAAGGCCGGTAACTCAGTTATCATGAGTAATACCTTCAACGACGGAACGACTATTGCTACAGTGGCCAACATGAATGACCTCATCTTCAAAGGCAAGATAGACGAAACGGAAGTAGGCCGTATCCACGAAGGTATGCCTGTAAAACTGACTATCGGTGCATTGCAAAACCTGACGTTCGATGCTACACTGGAATACATTTCACCCAAAGGTGTGGAAGAAAACGGAGCCAATCAGTTTGAGATAAAAGCAGCGGTAGTCGTTCCGGATAGTGTACAGATCCGTTCGGGCTACTCGGCCAACGCAGAGATTGTGCTTCAACGTGCCCAGCAGGCATTGGCGGTGCCCGAAAGCGTGATTGAATTCAGTGGTGACTCTACATTTGTATATATAATGACAGATTCCGTACCAGAACAGAAATTCCAGCGCAAACCGGTTATAGCCGGCATGAGTGATGGTATCAAGATTGAAATTAAAAGTGGTGTAACAGCCAAAGACAAAATCCGTGGAGCGGAAAAGAAAGATAAGAAGTAAAATCAATAACAGGAAATTATGAAAAAAGGACTTATTATATTCTCTCTTGCCACACTCTATGCCACCAGTCAGGCTCAAGAAGGGTGGACGCTACGCCAATGTATCGACTATGCCATCGAGCACAATATAGAAATTCAGCAAACAGCTAATGCTGCCGAACAAAGTGCTATAGAGGCAAATACGGCAAAGTGGGCAAGGTTACCGAATTTGAGTGGCTCGGCAGGTCAGAGCTGGAGCTGGGGACGTTCGGCTTCACCGGTAGACAATACGTATAGTGACATCAATAGTGGTAGTACACAATTCGGTCTTAGTACCAATGTCCCACTATTTACCGGACTGCAACTACCCAATCAGTATGCCCTTAGCAAACTGAATTTCAAAGCTGCTATTGAAGATCTGAATAAGGCAAAAGAGGATGTTGCTATTAATGTGACCTCTTCTTATCTACAGGTTTTATTTAATATGGAACTCAATAAAGTAGCAGCCAGCCAGGTTGAACTCAGTAAAGAACAATGCAAACGTATTACCCGCCTGGCCGAAGTAGGAAAAGCGTCGGCAGCTGAAGTAGCTGAAGCTAAAGCACGGGTAGCACAAGATGAAATGAGTTTAGTACAAGCTGAAAACAATTACCAATTGGCTTTACTGAATTTGAGCCAATTGCTGGAACTGTCTACTCCCAAAGGATTTTCACTCGCACAACCAGATACTCTTGTAGATTTCGCCCCGCTGACCCCACCGGATGATATATATACAGAAGCATTGAGTAATAAACCGGGTATCCGGGCTGCACAACTCCGCTTGGAAGGTAGTGAAAAGAGTATACGCATCGCACAAAGTAACTACTACCCACAACTTTCTTTCGGAGCGAATTTGGGAACGAATTTCTATACACTAAACGGATCTGCCGAGCACAGTTTCGGATCTCAGTTGAAAAACAATCTGAATAAAGGCATCGGATTCAATCTGAGTATACCACTGTTTAACCGCTTGGCTACCCGTAACCGCGTTCGCAGTGCCCGACTACAGCAAACCAATCTCGCCCTGAAACTTGATAACACTAAAAAGGTGCTTTACAAAGAGATTCAACAGGCATGGTACAACGCTATAGCTGCCGAAAGCAAATTCAACAGTAGTACAGCGGCCGTCGCAGCCAACGAAGAGTCTTTCCGCCTGATGAGCGAAAAGTTCGATAACGGGAAAGCTACTTTCGTTGAATACAACGAAGCCAAACAGAATCTGACAAAATCGCTGTCGGACAAGATACAGGCAAAATATGATTATCTGTTCCGTACCAAGATTCTCGACTTCTACAAAGGAAAGGCTATTGAGTAACCAATAATATCAGTATCTTTGCTTCATAAACAAAAAAGCTGTCTATGAAGCAAAGGTTACTCCTATTACTGATTTTCCTGCCGACCGCTCTGCTTGGTCAACAAAAGATTATCTTCCCTGATGATTTTAATACAGGCCTGAATGGAAAGGATGTAACCATTACCAATCCGCTCATTATCACGGATACCCGGCAATTAAGTTCTAATGGTATATTGGTTTTAGCCGCCGAACGCATACAGTCTGCCACAGAAGAACATGAACCGGGGGAAGAAATGTATGCTCAATGGCAAAAAGAGTTCCCTAAGCGCATACTATCCCTTAAAGTAGATAAAACAGCTTTTTACCGTACCGGACAACAAACCACCAACCTCACGGGAACAGTATCTGTCAATAACGGCACTTATACAATCATCCCCAAAATGGCTCCTTCCTTCGTAGGTAATGAGCGTACCACTCACCCCCGGAAAGTAACAGCACCACACAACCTGAAAATCGCCAGCTTCAACCTGAACTTCTACATTGCTAATTCGTCATTGTGGAATCCGGACTACGGTGCAGCCAACCTGAATGAGTTCACACGCCAGCGTACTAAAATACTTGCAGCTCTCAAAGCAATAAATGCAGACATATACGCACTCTGCGAAGTTGGTGAAGGACAAACGGCCGTGCAGGATATTGTGAAAGGATTGAATGACATAGCCGGAACAAACCGGTATGCTTATACAGACAATGGGGATACGAAAGAAAGTACGTATACTAAGAATGTATTTGTTTACAACACGGATAAGGTAGAACCTTATAAAGAAGTCCTCACCATTGGTTCATACCTCAAACTCCGTCATGTAGCACAGGCCTTCAATCTGAAAGAAAACCAGGAAAGGCTGATTATCTCATTGAATCATTTTAAGTCGAAATCGTCTGGTAGCGGCACCGATGCCGATCAATATGACGGACAGGGGAAATCAAATAATCAACGGAAAGCAGAAGCCTACACATTGGTCAACGAACTGAATGCACTAACCAATTATTACGAAGACCCGGATATACTGATACTGGGAGATCTGAATGCATACTCCAAAGAAGACCCGATACGGATACTTACAAATACTTCTTTAGTGAACTTGCTGGAGCATTTCTCTCCGCAGGATTATAGCTATGCCTACAATGGAGCTATCGGCTATCTGGATCACTCCATAGCCTCTGCCAGCATGAGCAAGCAGGTAGTAGATGCAGCGCCCTGGCATATCAATGCAGATGAACAAAGTAAATTTGGTTACAAAAATGCCATAAACTATTCGCCGGATCCCTATCGCTGTTCTGACCATGACCCTATCATTACCACTTTAATGCTGGACCGTGCTACGGGCATTTATACTCCGGGGAACGGATATAAAAACAGAATTCAGATATCTGGCAACCCACATGACGGATATTTCACTCTGCAAAGCGAACGTATAGACAAAGTAGAAATACTTAGCATCAGCGGACAAGTGCTTTTCACAAATACACCTGCCGTAGCAGGTAATTATTTCATTCTACCAACCGGCGGACTCATGGGTGGTTTTTATATCATTCGTGTTTACTGCAATAATTATTGCATTACAGATAAAATTGTACTTCCATAAAAGAAAGTATACACTGAAAAACGAAGCTCCGCGTTACTTTCTTGGTAACGCGGAGCTTCGTTTTTATTTTTATTACAAATATTTTTAATAAGCAAATGCTATCAGATTTGAATTATAGTCAACTCTGTTTACCACATTCATAGTCCAGTCACTCTCCGATTTATTCCACTTATAGTTCATATAGGCAACCGGCATGTTTTGTTCATTCAACTCATAAACCGTCTTCTCTACTGAATCAATATATGCTTTGCGACTCTCATTCCAACGTGCATATTCCATTGTGATTTCATTATTGGTGTACAAATAAGTAATCTTAAAATACGGAGTCCATTTATCATGACTGCCATCCCATTTAAATGCCTCTTTTGCAGTCATTCTATTCTGATCATCATAAGAAAAATCATATTTCATATGACGATAAAGCGAACCATCCATACGATAGATAACCTTCGACGTAACTAAGTCACCCTCTTTTACTTCATTCGTTACAAAGTTCGTATCCTGTGCTTTTAACTCTGCATTTACAACACCTGTAATTGTCATCACTACTAAAACAATCATTCTGAAAAATACTGTAGTCTTCATAATCGTATATTTTTTATTAGTTAAATTTTTTCCTATTTATATATTAGACGTATTGACTTATTCAAAGGTTGCATCACTTTCTATTTTTTTTCGTTTTTTATTTGATGACGGCCTTCGTAATATATAAATGCAAGAGGTGTGCCAGAATAATAAAACACTGATAACCAACAACATAAAGTAAATCCTTAGTGTACGAAAATGAACACATGTACGTTTATATGCGGACAGTGTACTATTTTTAATTATCTTTGCCTATTGTTTTATGGAACAACAAAAAGAATATAGAAGTATCGTAAAAGCTACAGCCCTCTTCGGAGGCGTACAGGCTTTTCAGGTTCTGCTTACTTTGGTACGTACCAAAGTGGTGGCATTGCTTCTTGGTGTAGACGGTGTAGGCCTGTTAGGAATGTTCAACAATGCCATAAGCATGGTACAAAGTATAACGGGGTTAGGTATCAATCAGGGAGGTGTCAAAAGCCTCTCCTCTGCCGAAGATCCCCGTAAAGCTGCACAAATAGCAACTCTAATCCGGCAAATGAGCTTATATGCCGGCTTACTCGGTGCAGTGGTGGTGCTTGCACTTTCTCCCTGGCTATCACAATGGAGTTTCGGAACGCGAGACTTCACAGGAGCATATATGTGGCTCGCCTGTACCATCTTATTTGACACGCTGACCAAAGGAGAACTCGCCATATTTCAAGGATTCCGACGCCTCCGTATTCTGGCACAAGCCAATCTACTGGGTGCATCTGCAGGACTTCTTATTTCACTACCTATTTATTATATATGGAGAACGGATGGCGTTGTGGTTGCTATTATACTCTCTTCCATTTGTGGTTACTTTGCTACACTGCTGTTCCGCGACAAACAAAAGGTGCCACCTTTATCTGTTCGTCAGGAAGGTAAAAGTATCATCACAATCGGAGCCATGCTTACCATCAGCGGTTTTGCCAGTACATTGGTCAGCTATCTATTCAATATCTACCTTAGAAGTCACGGTGGATTGGAAGATGTGGGTATCTACCAGTCCGGGTTCGGACTGATAGACAAATACATCGGGCTTATCTTTGTGGCAATGAGTACCGACTACTACCCCCGACTGGCAGCTGTTCATAATCAAAACACGAAACTCAGTTCCATAATGAATCAGCAGACCATAGTATCACTGCTGATACTGTGTCCGGTTATCACAATCTTTCTGCCAACAGCACCTCTGATTGTCCGCCTGCTACTGACCAAATCGTTCCTACCGGTCATTCCTTTTCTGTCATGGGCCATATTAGGTATGATTTTTAAAGTGGTTTCTACCAGTATGGGATATATACTTATCGTTAAAGGAGCACACCGGTTATTTCTTGGTACCGAATTATTTTCATGGAGCACTATACTAATAACCAATATCATAGGATATACTTTATGGGGAATTGAAGGAATAGGCATTGCTTTTTTATTCAGTTATGTCTGCTATCTGGCAATAGTGGGAATTACCTGCAGAAAAATCTTCAAGATTGTATTTAACCGGGAAGTATTATACCTATTTCTCTTTACCAGTACATTAGCTATAGCCAGTTTTATTTCTGTACGCTATCTGGTACCTGTCAGTCCTTGGTACGGCTATGCAATATGTATGTTATTAATCACATTCTCCTTATGGATTGCCATAAAAAGACTATGGCAGCATATTAAATAAATTACTATTTTTGCATAATGAAGCCATTACTAAGTATAATCATTCCTTTTTATGGAACGGCAAATAAAAAAATGCTGGAACGTTGTATTACTTCCATCCGCAATCAGGGTATGGAAACAGAGGACTACGAAATACTCATTGAGGATGATAATGGCAAAGGATTGGGTGGAGCGCGTAATATTGGTATTGGTAAAGCCCGGGGAGAATATCTGTTATTTATAGATGCGGATGACTATCTATTTCCGGGAATGCTGGCACAATGTATAGTTCTGCTAACACAACATCCGGATATGATATCCTTTGGTTTTCAACAAGTTTCACACCCCAATGAAACAGTTAGAAGTAAAGAAGAAGCCACATCTAAAACCTATCCGACAGGAGCTGCATTCATGAATGAACATAATTTCATGGGTACAGCCTGGAGGCATCTTTTTCTAAGAGAATGGCTTCTCAAACATCGGCTTGTATTCCCTGAAAATGCCTATCACGAAGACGAAGCATTCGTGGCCAAAGCCTATTTCCATGCCGGAACTACTATCATAACAAACTTGACAGTATATGCCTATTATCAGTGCCCCCATTCTATTTTGCACAAGCAGGATGTAACCAACCGTACTCAACGGATACAGAATTTCCGGCAAATACTGACAGATCTGAAAAACTATCTGAAAGAGACAGCTGCAGAAGCTTCTTCACAGCAACAACGGGCGCTACAAAGGAGAATTCATTTCCTCACGATTGACTATATATTACAATTAATACACAACCATTATCCACTTTTGGGATATCCTGCGGCTCTAAAAGAATTAAAAAAACATCAGTTTCTTCCATTACCAAATGAAAAATACTCATGGAAATACTCTGTAGCCCGAATACCTCTCAATCTTTTTGCACTGTTATGAAAATACTACTTCTTGGTGAATTCAGCAATATCCATTGGACCTTAGCAGAAGGACTCCGCACATTAGGACATGAAGTGTGTGTTGTCTCAGACGGTAACCACTGGAAAAATTATAAACGGGATATCTCTCTGTTGCGCCCAACAAATGGTAAAATAGATGGAGTCAAATATCTGGCAAAGGTTTTATTATTGCTTCCTAAATTAAAGGGATATGATATCGTACAAATCGTTAATCCCTGTTTTCTGCATCTGAAACCGGAAAAGAGCCTGCCCATCTATCGTTTTTTACGGAAACATAATAAGAAGATATTCTTAGGTGCCTTTGGTACAGACCATTACTACGTAAAAACCTGCATGGAAACGAATGTCTTTAAATATTCTGATTTCAAATCTCAGGACAAATTCAGAGACACGCCTGTCAACCGTAAAATAATAAAAGAATGCCTGTACGGCGGAACAGCACGTGCCAACAAAGAAATAGCTCAAACCTGCAATGGCATCATAGCCTGCCTATGGGAGTATTATGTATCTTACACTTCATACTTCCCGGATAAATTAACGTTCATCCCACTCCCGATTGACTATTCTGACATTGTTAGCCGGGTACGGCCCGAACCCGAAAAAGTGAACTTTTTTATCGGTATTCAATCTGCACGAAGTGATATCAAAGGAACAGATATTATGTATCCCGTTCTCAAGGAAGTACAACAAAGATATCCGGACCGATGCTATATTACAGAAGCTATCGATACTCCCTATGATACCTATCAACGGTTAATGGATGACGCCGACGTACAATTAGATCAGTTATATTCATATACTCCTTCTATGAACTCTTTGTTAGCTATGGCAAAAGGGATTATCGTAGTGGGAGGTGGAGAAGAAGAAAATTATGAAATAATAAACGAGAAAGAACTACGTCCTATTATTAACGTATATCCTTCCGAAGAAGATATTTTCCGGAAACTGGAATTCATCGTGCAACATAAAGAACAGATTCCAATACTATCAGCACAAAGCATTGAATACGTAAGAAAGCATCATGACTATGTAAAAGTGGCACAACAGTATGCAGACTTTTGGGAAACACATTAATCCCCAGAATACGAACAGATTTATTCAAACTTATTGATTGCCGCAATCACATAGGCCACTTCTTCAACCGTCATCAGGGGAGACATGGGCAAGCTCAATTCTTCACGATGTATTTGCTCCGTCACCGGCAATGAAAGAGCAGCATATTCAGTCAAGGCCTCTTGTTTGTGCGGAGGAATCGGATAATGTATCTGTGTTTGTATTCCTTCCTCCGCAAGGAAAGTCTGCAACCTGTCACGGCAAGATGAAAAGATAGGGAAAATATGAAATACATGCTGCTGCCAGTCATCGACTCGTGGCAAGGTTAATTGCGTATTCTGAATATGCGTCATGTATTGAGAGGCAATCAGGCGACGACGTTCATTGTCAGCATCGAGACGCGACAGTTTCAGACGCAATACGGCGGCCTGAAGTTCATCCAGGCGACTGTTTATACCTTTATAAAGGTGGACATACTTTGCAGAAGAGCCATAATTGGCGATAGAACGGACCATCGCAGCAAGCGACTCATCATTGGTAGTCACTGCACCACCATCTCCCAGTGCACCCAGGTTCTTCGCCGGATAGAAACTGAATCCGGCTGCATCTCCAAGGCTACCGGTACGTTTCCCATTATAAATGGCACCATGAGCTTGTGCCGCATCCTCCACAACTTTGAGATTATGACGTCTTGCTATATCTTTAATGGGCTGCATATCAGCACATCTTCCGTATAGATGCACAGGAAGTATAGCTTTGGTTCGGGAGCTAATCAGGGATTCTATTTTTTCGGGAGCTATATTACATGACAACAAAGAAGGTTCACAGAAAACCGGCTTCATTCCGGCACGGATCACCGCTAATATAGAGGCAATGTAAGTATTGGCAGGAACAATCACCTCATCACCGGGCTGCATTTCTCCCAACTCGCAGTAAGCCATAAAGATAAGAGTCAATGCATCCAATCCGTTACCTACACCTACACAGCAGGTTGTACCACAATAATCAGCAAAAGCCTCTTCAAAAAGATGGTTTTCTTCTCCCTGTAAATACCAACCGGAACGAACCACACGAAGCATAACATCCGACATCTCCGGTTCGAAAGAATCGCTAATACGCTGTAAATCGAAATATTTAATCATCATCCACAGAGTCTAAACAAAGTTCATATGTATCATACATGACCGCACGTCCACCAAATCCTTCTTTCTGGAATATTAATCCCTCATTCAGATAACGTCCTCCATCTTCTACAGAAACTCCAAAATCAAAATAACGTTTCTCTGTATAAATTTGGTTTATCAGGCAGTCAAACAAAAGATCAAGTGCTCCCATATCCCGCCCTCTATCAGTAGAAGCAATATACTGGACATGAGCTACTTCACCAGAGATATACATCACACATCCTCCTACCGTTTCGTTTTTATCGAGTACCCGATAAAGTTTTATTTCTTCCGGGAACAGACGATTAAGGCGTACAATCTCCTCTAACGAATGTACCGGTAATCGATCATGACGTTGTTGCAGATTATGCTCCAGAACAGGCCAGAAAGCACTAAAAGCGTCATCCTGGCAAATGCTTAATCCACTCATATGTGCAAGCTTCAGTTTTCGACGCCGAAGTGTGCTGAAAGGACAGCCTCCACCAGGCATTACAACCGAAGAGATCTTCCGCTCTGTCAGTCGGGCATTCAAGCGAAACAGGGCATACAAATCCTCTTCAGCAGGATATTTATGATATATAAAAGGAATAGTACGATAAACAATCCGCTTTATTCCGGAGGTTTCTTTCAGGTAACGGCACAAAAGATAAAATGCCTCCAGTACTACACTCACACTTGCCTGATAAGCAAGAACGAACCCGCCATATGTCAAGCCGCCATGCGTACAGTAAGTATCACCCTCCATATTTCCCGGTAATAAAGCGAGCAATCGCCCTCCTTTATAAAACAGCAGAGAATAATCGGTGAAACGATCGGCATGATAATCCATATAATCACGCATAAACAAAAACGTACCATTTCTGGAGGCAGCCACAAAACTATCCCAAACTATCTTTTGGTCCGATGTATAACGGACAACGCTCAACTGTAAGTCTCGGATAGCAAGTGTCATTTCTTTATATATTCCAGGAATTCGTCGTATGAATTAATATAATTATCAAGGCAGTAGGGATGAGAAGCCAGAACAAGAACAACAGCATCCGGTGAAAAATTACTCATAACCTTCCACATTCCCGGCGGAATTAACAAGCCTTCGGAAGGAGAAGACAGATGATAGTGTTTACGTCCCGTTATATCTTCTGTCCAGATATCAAAACTACCGCTGACAGCCACAAGATATTCGGACAGCTCCGTATTGGCATGTTGTCCACGTTCCTGTCCTTCGGGTACATTATGTATCCAGAACACACGTTCAACAGGAAAAGGTATATCCTGTCCTACCTCAAGAAGGGTCAGACTCCCCCGTTTATCTGTAAATGTCTTTAAACGTTCCATAACTATATAGAATAACGATATTTAGCGGATATTATTATAAGTGGTACTTCAAATTTAATTCATACTATGCCAGTGTTTTATTGAAACGCAAATGATCGCAGATTTTCGCTGATTAGATGGCTTGCTACACTTAAGGGACAATATTCTTTGCGTAAATTTACGATAATCTGCGTTTCAATGATACGATCATTTAATTAGGATACAGTACTTACGAATAATAGTTTATAGTTAACTTTGCAGCCAGAAAATCAAGCTCTAACAAGAAGGGAGAAAGTTTATGCAAAGGTATCAACAAATTGCATTAAAATCAACAGTAGTCATCGGATGTATTATCATCATTGGCCTGACAGGGTTGTATCTGAGCCGTAACAAGATTATAAGACACTTGGTTGAGCAACGCCTCCAACAGGTAGAACAGGCATATGAATTGCAAATTCAATATGAAGATATACACCTGAACGGTTTTAATGAAATAGTGTTAAATGATTTTTCTATTGTTCCCAAAGGTCAGGATACCCTTCTCCATTTACAATCAGCAAATATTCGGCTCCGGTTTCAGACCATGATTACTAAAAAGATCGAGATAAATGATATAAAGGTAGATGGTCTATATATACATTTCATCAAAAAGGACTCCACAGCAAATTATGATTGGCTTTTTATGCAAAGACACCCGAAAGTACAACAGTTGAAGCATGCCAAAAAGGAAGATTACGCACAAAAAGCCAACAGGCTTCTAAATCTGATTTTCGGCTTTCTGCCGGCCAATGGTGAATTAAACCGAGTTTGTGTTACAGAGCAAAAGGATAACAATTTCGTCACAATCACTTTCCCCTCACTTCAAATCAATAATAACCATTTCCATTCTGTGATAAAAGTACGTGAAGATACTCTTATCCAGTATTGGATTACTCATGGGGAACTCAACCACCATACACGTACACTACAAATTGAAATGTATCCAAAAGAAGGACAAGCAATTTCACTTCCATCTATTTCCCGACGATTTGATGCAAAGGCTGGCTTTGACACTTTATCTTGCAGCTTAACACAAAGCAATGATAATCGGGTGCTCTCACTCAGTGGCCGGGCAAAAGTCAGCGGGCTGACTGTTTATCATAAAGCGCTCTCACCAGAAATCATCAACTTAAACCAGGGACAGTTATCTTATCAAATCAATATTTCCGGACAAGCCATAGAGTTGGATAGTATGACTACCGTCACATTCAACAAATTAGATTTCCACCCATACGTACGGATAGAAAAACAAGAAGAAAATTGGCATTTCACATCTTCAGTAAACAAAACCTGGTTTCCTGCTGATGATTTATTCAGCTCACTTCCCAAAGGATTATTCAGTAACCTCAAGGGCATCAAAACAAGTGGTAACCTTGCCTATCGCTTTCTCTTGGATATAAATTTCGCTTCACCGGATAGTCTGAAATTTGAGTCAGAACTGAAAGAGAAAGATTTTCGTATATTGGAATATGGAGCTACCAATTTAAGAAAGATGTCCGATGAATTCGAGTATACAGCTTACGAAAATGGTCTGCCGGTACGTACATTTCCTGTCGGCCCCTCTTGGGAACATTTCACCCCATTAAACGAAATATCGCCTCTATTGCAGATGTCAGTTTTACAAAGTGAGGACGGGGCTTTTTACTATCATCGCGGTTTTTTGCCTGATGCGATGCGCGAAGCACTGATACACGATTTAAAAGTAAAACGTTTTGCACGGGGAGGTAGTACAATAAGTATGCAATTGGTCAAGAACGTATTTCTTACCAGAAATAAAAACTTTGCTCGAAAATTGGAAGAAGCCCTTATCGTGTGGTTAATAGAAACACAAAGGCTGACATCCAAAGAACGAATATATGAGGTTTATTTAAACATAGTTGAATGGGGGCCAATGGTATATGGTATACATGAAGCTGCCGCTTTTTACTTTAGTAAACGTCCGTCACAACTGACGACAGAGGAAAGTATTTTTCTGGCTTCCATTATTCCGAAGCCAAAACATTTTCGCAACTCTTTCACTACAGATATGAAACTAAAAGAGAACCTGGAGGAGTATTACCGACTTATCGCCGGACGATTAGCAAAGAAAGGTTTAATAAGTGAATCTGAAGCTGCAGGAATCCAACCGGACATTCAATTGACGGGTCCCGCCAAAGATATAATAAAAGCCTACTCTTCAGAAAAAGAAGAAGAGGAAAATGAGACGGACGACAGCTATGAATAAACAGCTAAAAACAGTTATGCACTTCCCAAACAAATCATAAAACTCCTCTTTCCCTTATTTATATAGAAAAAGAGGAGTTTTTTAATTATCTATTTCCGGAATTACCAATCGTCCCTTTATAATCCCTGATTGATAAGAACTTCCCAATAATTTATCTTCTTGAACTACTTCCCCGTTCAGAAGAGCTGGAAGAAGAACTTCTGCTACTTGAAGATGAACTGGAGGAAGAAGAACTACGTCCGGACTGTCCACTGGAAACCGAACTACGACGACTATTACTTGGGGAAGTCGTTTCCCGGTTAGCTGAAGAGCTACTTCTGCGGCTACTGTTTCCGGAGTTTGTACTACTGTGGCTTGTACTGCTATTTACCCTGCTACTGCTGCCTGAAGTATTATTATCTCTTCTACTACCTGATGTACTTTCACGATTTGAAGATGAAGAACTACTACTGGGCCGCGTAGTAGGCCGAGAGGTAGAACTTGGCTTCGTTTCAGAATTTCCCGGACGGGTTGACGTCCCCGGAGTAGTACTTGGACGAGTTGTACCGGTACTCGGACGGGTAGTTGTACCGGTGCTCGGACGGGTAGTTGTACCAGTGCTTGGACGGGTAGTCGTGCCAGTGCTCGGACGGGTAGTCGTGCCAGTGCTCGGACGGGTAGTTGTACCAGTGCTTGGACGGGTAGTTGTACCAGTACTTGGACGAGTTCCGGGTCTGGAAGAAGGCCTTGTACTTGTATTCGGACGAATATTCACCGATCCGAAGTCCGAACGACGATTAGTATGGTACACCCGATCATTTCTCACACTATAGTTTCCTCGATAATAACTATGGTTATAGCGCCCACGATAATAACTTACATTATGAAAATGTGTCCGGTAATGTCCTCCGGAATAACTACGATAATGAGGTGGTTTTGGGAAGTAGAAGTGGTTATGGTTCGTATATGTGATATACACACGGAAGTTCCACCCACCTGTATTAGCATATATCGGACGATAAAAATAATCGAGTCCCAGGAACCTACGATACTGTGAGTCACTCAACACCCAACGCAAATCGTCATTACGCACATCCAGATAATTGTAATAATCATCCAGTGCCCATTCGTATCCGCGTATTACATCGTCCATCAAATAGCGAATGGAATAGATAAAATCAAAATTGATTTCATAGACATCATTATACTGTTGCGTATTCAGGTTTAGTTCATACGCCATCTTATCAGTCAGGAAGCGCGTCTCTTTGCGTACCCTGCTATTACTCATAGCCGCCATACTCATACTGCTCATGGCAGTTATCCCGATGGCAAATAATAGTATAATCAATCGTTTCATAATCGGTATATTATTTTATATTATTACTTTGGTGATATCTTTTTATAAAGTCATTTACTTCTTTCTTATCCGAACTAAATGTCAGTTTGTCCAGTGCCCGGAAGAAGTTTGCTTTATCAGCAATTCTCGGATATATCTTTATAAGGAATGGTTTTCTTTCGCTATCAAACCTGCAAAATTCCAACAAGCGGATACACTGATCGGTAGTAAAATAAGAACTCATTAAAGCATTGTCGAATAAAGCATTGCGGTCGGATTCAAAAGGTTGATTTCTCAATGAATTTATAAACTGTTCAAAGGAATCATCGCTCATTACCGGCTCCCATGGATTAAAATCGTCCGGTCTATGTCCAGGTCGGTCAGGCCTGTGCCCCGGATAATTTTCACCTGCAATAACAATCTCTTTCACGCTCATACTTGAACAATAAACACGTTCATCCAGCAATAAGTTTTCTCTGTTAAACTGTTCTCCTCGACGGGCAGCATACACCTGTACACGGTAACTGCCTCCATCCAGGTTGGCAACAAAGCAACTGAATGTAGGTTTACATACCTGCCGTCCATCAATAAACACAACCACTTGTTCCCGAGGACTTTCGATAGAAATGCCATTCAGAGAAAAAGCTTTTACTGAAACCACTGCCAGCAGAAAACAAAAACCAAGTATCAATTTACGTATCATATCTTTTCTATTTTATTTTTATCTGTCCGGGTATGGCAATCACTCTCTTTCTCCAAGTAAGATTTCATTTCCGTCACCCTCCCGTCTACAAAATATACCTTAACTACAGACCAACCGGAAAACACGAACACCCGAAACTCCCACTCCTCCCCTTTGTCATTAAAAGTCCTGTAAGAAGGTGAGCCAAGTACATCTGTTACCTGTTCCAGCGTCATCCCTTTACGAATACTCAGTAACTGTTCGTTTGTAAAGCCTGCTTGAGAAGAGATGCAGCTGCCAAGCAATATCATCATCAACAAGATGCCAAAAGTATGTATCTTTTTCATAATCTGTATTGTTTAAGTGAAACTTTTCTCTTGAAAACATATATTTTAATGTATATGTGGTACCGGCACCGGATGTGTGTACACTTCCCGGACAAATGTATTCATGCCTGATACCCTTCCTTCATCAAACGTAATCACGGTTATTTTAGTTTCTCCCCCAATAACAGACAGACTGTGATACTCCCATTCTTCCATTCCTCTGTCAAAACGACGGTAATCCGGTGTGCCGAAAATCTTTGAGATCTCCTGCCTGCTCATTCCTTCCTGTACTTTCATGATCTTGTTCATAGAACCGCAACCAGCACTTATCACCAGAAGCAACAACATCAATAAAACATGTATCTTTTTCATACCCTATACATTTAAGTAATTCAACTTTTGTGTTTTCTTATACCACAAAAATAGGGTGAGAAAACTCCCCACCCTAATGATTATCTATATTCGTGTATAGGGATTCCCCTATCATGGTTAGGATTATACCAACCGGATTCCATCTTCCTCCAAAACGATCAGGCGTTTCTTGTATAAGTCGCCAACAGCTTTTTTGAAAGTCTTCTTACTCACTTCAAAGGTTTCGTAGATATCTTCTGCAGGGCTTTTATCCGTCAACAAAATCCTACCTCCTTTATCCTTTATATATTGGAACAATGCTTGTGAGAAATCATCTACTTTCCCGAACCCTGGTTTCTGAAGTATCAGATCTATTTTCCCATCCTCGCGAACCTGTTTCACATAAGCCTTCAGTTCCATTCCTGTTTTCAAAGGCTGAAATATTTCGCTGTCATAAAGTAAACCACCAAACTTATTCTCAATAATAGCTTTAAACCCAAGATCTGTTTTTTGCCAGATAAGAATATTAACTTCTTCTCCCGGCTGATACTCTGCTTTCTCTTTGGAAAGATAACGATCTACTTTTGCGGAAGCTACAATGCGATAACTTTCATCATCGAGATGAGCATGGATAATATATTTATTACCGACCTGCATTTTCATCTTCTGTTCACTGAAAGGCACAAACAAGTCTTTCATCAATCCCCAATTGAGAAATGCGCCAAACTGATTAATCCATGCCACTTCCAGACAAGCAAACTCCCCCACCTGCACCAATGGAGTCAATGTGGTAGCAATCAGTCTTTCTTCATTATCGAGATAGAGAAATACATTCAATACATCTCCTATTTGACAATTTTCGGGTACATAACGAGTAGGCAGCAAAATTTCACCTTCCTCGCCTCCGTCAAGATACATTCCGAAATCGACCTCTTTTACAACCTCAAGCTGGTTGAATTTTCCTAATTCAATGCGCATAATATTCCAGTAGTTAAAATTTATTGGTTAATAGTTAGAATCTATACAACATATTTTCGTAGTCAGAGTCAGATTAAAGGATTTCAAGCTGTCAGTAACTAAATTCCAACTATTATTTTTCGCAAAGATAGTTTATTTAAACGATATCCCTTTCTTCGATATAACTTTTCATTATCAGCCAGAACTTTTTTCAATGAACATTCTGGCGATTAAGTCGTTATATTTGTAGCGTGAACATAAAAACCGCCTATTCATTTATAAAAAATATAAGATTATGGAATTCTTAACCAACGAGAAATTAACGATTGTAGGAGCTGCCGGAATGATTGGCTCAAATATGGCCCAAACTGCCATGATGATGAAACTTACCCCTAACATCTGCCTGTATGACCCGTATGCACCCGCACTGGAAGGTGTAGCCGAAGAGTTATATCACTGTGGATTTGAAAATGTCAACCTCACCTATACTTCTGACATCAAGGAAGCACTGACGGGAGCAGCTTACGTCGTTTCATCCGGTGGTGCTGCCCGTAAAGCAGGTATGACACGTGAAGATCTTTTAAAGGGAAATGCAGAGATTGCCGCCCAATTTGGTAAAGATATCCGCCAATACTGCCCTAACGTGAAACATGTGGTAGTAGTGTTCAATCCGGCAGATATTACAGGATTGATCACGTTGCTTTATTCCGGTCTGAAACCCTCACAGGTATCTACACTTGCAGCATTGGATAGCACCCGTCTACAAAACGAATTGGTAAAGTTCTTCAAAATACCTGCTTCCAAGATACAAAATTGTCGTACCTACGGTGGGCATGGCGAACAAATGGCAGTATTTGCATCCACTACTACCGTAGATGGTGATACATTGACCAACTGGATTGGTACTACCCACCTGCCCCAAACAGAATGGGAGGCTATCAAACAACGTGTTATTCAGGGTGGTAAGCACATCATCGACCTGCGAGGACGTTCTTCTTTCCAAAGCCCGGCCTATCTTTCTATTGAAATGATCGCTGCAGCTATGGGAGGACAACCTTTCCGCTGGCCAGCCGGCACGTATGTATCCGACGGAAAATTCAACCATATCATGATGGCAATGGAAACGTCTATCACGAAAGATGGTGTCAGCTATAAAGAAGTACAGGGTACTCCTACCGAACAGCAAGAACTGGAAAACAGTTATAAACATCTGTGCAAACTGCGTGATGAGGTCATTGAAATGGGGATTATCCCGGCAATAAAAGATTGGCACAGCCTGAACCCTAATATCAAGTAGGCTTATTTTCTCAAAAGGATTGAATGTCTCTTTTTTACAATCAGAAGAAAAAGCAAAGAAGTATTTTTGCACGTTCTGCATTTATAAAATATCTTTGCTCACAGTATGGAAACATTCAGCCTCATTAAGCCTTGTGCCGCACTAACTCCGTTTATCAAGTATTACTGGATATTACGGATTGATATCTCCGCACCCGTCACGGAACGAACCATTCCTGTCGGGTGCGTTCATTTAACTTTCCATCGGGGTAAACAACTGTTTTCGTCTACCACCCGGCAACTACAGCCACAGGCTTTCATCTGCGGACAATCTAATACTTACGTCGATGTGGTCTCTACCGGAAATATTGATATGATCACTGTTGTATTTCAGCCTTATACACCGAAACTCTTTTTCCGGTTACCTGTCAGAGAAACATATGGAATGAATGTTTCAATAGAAGATATCGGAGACATCGCATTGGCAGACCTGGCTAAACGAGTCGCAGAGACACCGGATGATACACAATGTATAGAACTAATAGAGTACTTTCTGCTCCAACGCTTCTATTCTTCCGCTGAATATAACATAAAGAGAATAGGGGCTACCATACAAGAAATAAACCAGTGTCCCCAACCTGCCATTCATAGTCTGGCCCAGACAGCCTGCCTCAGCGATAAGCAGTTTAACAGGGTCTTCCATGAATATGTAGGCACTACACCCAAAGAGTTTATCCGTATTGTCCGTTTACAACGGGCTTTGTACACATTGCAAACACAGCCGGACATCAATTTTGCCCAACTGGCCTATGAATGCGGATATTATGACCAATCCCATCTTATTAAAGAATTTAAAGCTTTTTCCGGTTATACGCCGGGAGAGTATCTGGCACTTTGTGCACCTTACTCCGATTACTTCTCTACACTCTAAAAGATAGAATGTCCTTTTTTTCCTATCATACGCCGACTGCCGTTCCTACTTTTGCAGTGTCTTTGCAAAGCAAATTAATTAATCATTAAAAAACAGAAGACTATGAGTAAGTTGATTTCATTTTTTGAGATTCCGGCAAGCGACTTCAACCGGGCGGTAAAGTTCTACGAGACAATCTTTGGCATCAAGATGCCGGTAGCAGAGTGTGAAACAGAAAAGATGGCATTCTTTGTTGAAGAAGGTGAAGAACAGAGTGTGGGAGCGATCTCTTATGCAGAAGGATTCAATCCCTCGGAACACGGGGTTCTGATTCACTTCAATTGTGAAAATATAGAGCTTATGACAACAGCAATCACACGTAACGGTGGGAAAATAATCATCCCAAAGACAAAAATCGAAGCCGAAGGACGAGGCTGGTTCGCCGTTTTTGCCGATTGTGAAGGAAATCGCATCGGATTGTATGCCGGAAAATAAGTTTTTTACTATCTTTGCCATATCATCAATTTAAGAAATATCAGTTTGTCTAACTCATGAAATGGCAAATTTGCAGATAGCTACGCTTCGGATGAAATAATAGAGAGTTATTTATTCATTCCGTGGGGATGACTTTTCAGTCATCCTCCTAACGTGTTATTTGCAATTAAATCATGAATTTTACTTATAAACAAATTTGGCTCATCAACTTTCCTGTGATGATGAGCTTACTGATGGAACAACTCATCAATCTTACCGACACTATTTTCCTGGGCCATGTGGGCGAAGTCGAATTGGGTGCCTCGGCACTGGCAGGAATGTATTACATCGCAATCTATATGCTCGGCTTCGGCTTCAGCCTGGGACTGCAAGTGATGATTGCACGAAGGAACGGAGAAGGGAATCTCCAGAAAACAGGGGAAACATTCTGGCAAGGAATGTTCTTTCTGATTACACTGTCGATACTGACATTCACATTCTCCAAACTCTTTTCCCCGGTACTGCTACGGACAGTGATTTCGTCAGACCAGATTTATCTGGCCGTTATCCAATACATAAGTTGGCGGGATTATAGTTTTTTATCCGTATTTCCCATACTGGCATACAGGGCATTTTATGTAGGGATTACAAAAACAAGAGTGTTGACGGTTAACTCCATTCTGTTAGTGACAACGAATACACTGCTCAACTATCTGCTCATCTTCGGCGTAGGTGGATTCCCGCGTCTTGGAATAGCAGGAGCTGCTATAGCCTCATCGGTAGCCGAAGCGGTAGCACTGATCTATCTGGTGACATATACACACTTTAAGGTAGATAAAAAGAAATATGGCTGGAGATGTTCGTTCAATTTCCCGTTACTCAGACAGTTGTTTCAGATTTCAAGCTGGACAATGATCCGGTCATTCTTCTGTATTGCTCCGTGGTTTCTGTTTTTCATAGCCATTGAGCATTTAGGAGAAAGGCAACTCGCAGCAGGAAATGTAGTAAGGAGTGTCTCAGTAATCCTGTTCGTTATTGTCAACTCATTCGCCACAACCGGGATCTCACTGGTCAGCAATCTGATCGGAGCAGGACAAACGGAAAGTGTAATGCCGGTATGCTGGAAAACGGTAAAGCTGAGTTATGCGGTAGGAACTCCGTTTATACTCGTAGCAATACTGATGTCCAATCAGATTTTAGGGATTTATACAAACAGTAAAGAGGTAGTTGAAACAGCCATCCCACCATTCCTGCTGATGTTATCTACCTATTTTCTTGCCACGCCAGCCTATACATATTGCAATGCAATCATTGGAACCGGAAAGACAAAAACAGCCTTTATTTTCCAAATGATAACAATTACCATTTATCTCGGATATCTGTATGGATTAGCTTCCAGTGAGTTACCATTAGTGATCTACTGGACGGCGGAACAATTGTATGTACTATTACTATTAGGATTGGCCTTGAATTATTTGAAAAAAGGAAGCTGGAAACGATAAGTGTTTCAAAGCAAGTATCCAAGAACATTGCCTCTACATGGCAGAGGCAATGTCTCTATATAATAAAGACATTATCCCATACAATAAAGGCATAGTCTGCGTGCAGGTTATATATCTACTGCATGCAGGTTACGCCTATCCTGAATATACTCTATTACTACTTATTTACCGGCGTAGCCATAGGTGTACTTTTATCTTTACTTTCAGCCACCTCTACCAGATAAACTCCAACACAGATAAAGAGAATTGCAAAAGTCTGAGTCCAGCTAAAACGATCTTGTCCCAGAATCAAAGAAGCAATAGTAGCCACAATCAATATCAAATAACCATAAATGGCAACCACCGTTGTTTTCAGATATTTCAAGCCGATAGGCAACAGCATGTAACTGATTGTGGTAGGGAATATTAGTACAAACATCAATACGGCAAACGGTAACCAATGGAAAGGTAACGAAAATACAGGAGCATCGAACCCTGTAATCATTGATACAATAAGACCGGATACTGCCGAACCGCTAAAAGTATACTTCAACATTGTAATAGGACCTACAGCAGAAAGAATGCGCTTACTCATCACCAGATAAATGGCATAAACCACAGAACTGAACAGACACAACATATTACCGACAAAAGCATCCGAAGCAAGATCATCACTCCGTTGTGTAAGGATACAAACCAATGCACCGACAAGAGCAATGGATATGCCCACTATTTTCGAACCGGTTGCCTTCTCGTGATAAAAGAAAATCATAATGAGAAACACCCAGATAGGCTGAAGACTCGTGAAAATGGAACTCGACACAGGAGTCGTTTTACTAAGACCAATCAGATAAAGAAACATAAAGCCATAGAGCCCTAATGCTCCCAATAAGAATAATAACCATTTATCCTTACGGGAGGTCTTTTCTTCGGGTGGAGCAAACCAGCCAATAATCCAGAAAGCGACTGCAGCAAAGGTACAGCGGATCGTAGCTCCGGTAAGCGGACTCATCCACAAAGGAAGTAGATATTTAAGGGCATTCATATTTAACCCACTGAATACTTTTGATATAGCCATGTACAGATTGGCTTCCAGTTTCTTATTCTTCATACTTATTGTTTTAGGTGCTTGTGCTTCCCGCACGGGGAGGCTCGGCAAGCGATGTTAGTTATTATATCGTTTTACGCTAAATGTTGTCTGGCATTACTATCTATCTCTTTCTCCGGTATCGATAAAGCTATATCTTGTAGAGTAACGTAGGAAGCCTCGGTATGTAACGTTGTTTTAGATGTACATGTAAAACAGTACGACATGTGCATGTGGGACAGTACGACATGTGCATCTCATGCAGCTTTACATGTACATGTAAAACAAAACTGTGCACCGGGAAAAGGAACGCTCCTTTCTGAGAAAAACAAAGTACAACACCGGGCAAAGGGGTCGATGCCGTTTAGGGGTACTTCCGCTACCGAAAAGATATGCCCATAATCTTCGTTACGAATCAGTTCACCACAGAGGACACAGAGGGCACAGAGATATTATTTTCTCTGATGAGACGCGGATGAACGCAGATTAAAAAACTGTAGTTCTTTATTTTATCGTTATTTCCCTTTGCGAGAATCTGCGTTCATCTGCGTTTCAATGAAGATTTAAAACTCTGCGTCCTCTGTGTACTCTGTGGTAAAATACCATACGGTTTTAAGCTATTTCAAACCATCATCAAACAGGAATGTATTCCGCTTACGATAGGCCCATATTAGTGCTACAATCGTTATAACAAGATTAAATACAAACGCAAACTGCTGAGATTTAATATGGAATACTGTTGACTGAAAGAAATCTATAATAAACGGACAAAGCAAAATTGCCAGATAATTCATCATCATCACAAAAGCCAGTGCCAGCGTTGCTTTCTTCGGAATAGCAGTATGAGTGGTTTTATCATATATAACAGGTTGTATCACCCCATATCCTAACCCTACAAGAATACATCCCGGAGCTATCACCCACTCTTTGGGTGACAACCAGATAAGTGCCAATCCAACGGCGATGCACAATAAACTGTAAAACTTCGTCTTCTCACGAAAAAGTCCCACTATCTGATTCAAAAAGAAACCCGGAGCCATAATAGCCAGAAAGAACAGCGAAATCATAATACCGGAATTACCACTTGAAAAATGATATTCCTCCATCAGGAAAGGAAGATTAAAAGTAACAATAAGCGCCAGATAAGTAGCAAGCCCATAGAACAGCATCACCTGCAAAAGATATTTCACATTTATACCCCGCTTATATTTTGCTACTTCAGGATCAACCGCCGTATCGGCCTCCTTCTCTTCCGTATTAGTTATTGAAGCAGCCCCTTCCTCACTAATCATACTACGCTTGAGATAAACGGACAGCACCAACGAAGCCAATGGGAGCAGGTATACCACAAATGGCAAATGCCAGTTCACCTCTGCCAGATAACCGGTGACAGCTGTAGCTATCACTAACGTAAAATTCGTAATAGCAGAACTAAATCCGAACTGCTTCACCCGATAAGGACCTGTGAAATATTTAGAAATAAGCCCCGTGCTAAGGGGGATAATCATTCCCGAGCCTACCCCAAGCATGGCACTGATAGCAATAAGTTGCCACATTTCACTGGCAAGCAGATAAAGAATACCACTCAGGGCAAAAATAGCAAGCCCCACTTGCAGCAAACGAATAAAATTAACTCGCTCCGTCAGTTTTCCCGCCAGAATAATAAAAGGAATGATCAGCAGAGAAGGCAAAGATGAAAGCATCTGAACATCAAGCTCCGTGGAATGAGGAAAGATGACAGACAATTTTCCAAGGATAGGGCTAACGGCCAAGCCAGGTAGAGCATTCAGAGCAGATATAGACCAAATGCCGATAAGGGTGATAAGGGGAATGGTGCCCCGTCCTGTTTGTATTCTCATATTCTCTTTAATATTTGGGGTTTAGATTTGACAACAACAACGCATCCCCCCAGAAAGTTCAGTGCTTCCCGCACGGGGAGGTTTCGGCAGGCGGTGCTTCCCGCACGGGGAGGTTCGCCAGGCGATGATAGCCTTGAAACGCAGATTGCTACAAAGGAAAACAAAAATAAGAGAAAGAATAACCGGATTTTAATCTGCGATAATTGGCGTTAATCTGTGTTTCATCAGAGATTTAAAACTCCGTGTTCTCAGTGTCCTCTGTGGTGAATTTACCTCATTATTCATTCTTTATACAGTTAGAGTATCGCCTGCCGAAACCTCCCCGTGCGGGAAGCACGAAGCACAATAAACGCAAAATAATGTAAAATGGCTAAACTTTAAAAATCCCATACTGTTGTTGTGGAAAATTCGACGGGGAAACTCCCCATCGCCTAAACCTAACTAAAAACAATCGTAAAATGGAAGATTTAAATTTCAGAAAAGGTGATGCCAAGACAGATGTATTTGGTTCAAACAGAATGTTGCAACCCTCTCCGGTAGAGAAAATCCCCGACGGCCCCACAACTCCTGAGATTGCCTATCAGATGGTGAAAGATGAGACATTTGCACAGACTCAACCCCGGTTGAACCTGGCTACTTTCGTCACCACTTATATGGATGAGTATGCCACTAAGCTGATGAACGAAGCAATCAACATCAACTATATTGATGAAACAGAATATCCGCGTATCGCTGTCATGAACGGAAAATGTATCAACATCATGGCCAACTTGTGGAATACTCCTGAAAAAGAGGACTGGAAAACAGGTGCGTTAGCTATCGGTTCTTCCGAAGCTTGTATGCTTGGTGGTGTTGCCGCATGGTTGCGTTGGCGCAAAAAACGTCAGGCACAAGGTAAACCGGTAGACAAACCAAACTTCGTTATCTCAACCGGATTCCAGGTAGTATGGGAAAAATTCGCCCAACTGTGGCAGATTGAAATGCGTGAAGTACCTTTGACACTGGAAAAAACAACCCTCGATCCGGAAGAAGCACTGAAGATGTGCGACGAGAACACCATTTGTATCGTTCCTATCCAAGGCGTTACATGGACAGGACTGAATGACGACGTAGAAGCTCTTGACAAAGCACTCGATGCTTACAATGCCAAGACCGGATATGACATTCCTATCCACGTAGATGCCGCCAGTGGTGGTTTTATCCTTCCATTCCTGTATCCCGAAGTAAAATGGGACTTCCGTTTGAAATGGGTACTTTCTATCAGTACTTCCGGTCATAAATTCGGTCTGGTTTATCCGGGTCTTGGTTGGGTTTGCTGGAAAGGCAAAGAATATCTCCCCGAAGAAATGTCTTTCAGTGTAAACTACTTAGGTGCAAACATCACACAGGTAGGTTTGAACTTCTCCCGTCCTGCTGCTCAGATTTTAGGACAGTACTATCAATTTATCCGTCTGGGATTCCAGGGATACAAAGAAGTGCAATACAACTCACTGACCATTGCTAAATACCTCCATAGTGAAATAGCCAAGATGATGCCATTCGTAAACTACTCAGAAGATGTAGTGAACCCACTGTTTATCTGGTACATGAAACCGGAATATGCAAAGGATGCTAAGTGGACACTATATGATTTGCAGGACAAGCTGGCTCAGAGTGGCTGGATGGTTCCGGCATACACATTGCCTACTAAGTTAGAGAATTACGTCGTTATGCGTATCGTTGTCCGTCAGGGATTCAGCCGAGACATGGCCGATATGTTATTGGGCGATATCAAAAATGCAATTACCGAACTGGAGAAACTGGAATATCCTACTACTACCCGCATTGCTCAAGACAAGAACCTGCCCGTAGCAACAAAGGTATTCAACCATACCGGTAAACCACAAAGTAAATAAAGACATTTACGATTAGACGATTGACGATGT
This sequence comes from Bacteroides sp. K03, assembly GCF_019734355.1. Taxonomy (NCBI): domain Bacteria; kingdom Pseudomonadati; phylum Bacteroidota; class Bacteroidia; order Bacteroidales; family Bacteroidaceae; genus Bacteroides; species Bacteroides sp. K03. The sequence continues at coordinate 19,413 of NZ_JAASHC010000016.1, read as the reverse complement.
ACGATTGAAAAATCTCCGGAAATCACAATGAGAGTAATTTCAATCGTAAATCGTAAATCATCTAATCGTAAATTCTTCAATTGTCTAATCGTAAATCATAAAGCTTTTTATTTTATGAATAAGATTTCTATATCCCAAATAAAAGAAGTGGTACAGCAAGCCTACGAACAGGTGAAAGGAAATACAGACGGGAAGAATGCCGATTATATACCTTATCTGGCTAATATCGACAAAAACCTGTTCGGTATTAGCATCTGCCTGCTGAATGGCCAAAAGATTACCGTCGGTGATTACAATTACCGTTTCGGTATCGAATCAGTATCCAAAGTTCACACTGCCATTCTGATTCTTCGTCAATATGGAGCTCAGAAAGTGTTGGACATGATTGGTGCTGATGCAACCGGACTACCATTCAACTCTATCATCGCCATCCTTCTGGAAAACGATCATCCTTCTACTCCATTGGTAAACGCCGGAGCAATCTCCGCCTGCTCCATGGTGCAACCGGTAGGTGATGCTACTCAGAAGTGGAATGCAATTGTGGAGAATATAACAGACCTTTGTGGTTCGGCTCCTCAATTAATTGACGAGTTATACAAGTCCGAATCTGCAACGAACTTCAACAACCGCTCTATTGCATGGTTATTGAAGAATTACAATCGCATCTATGATGATCCCGAAATGTCACTCGACCTGTATACACGCCAGTGTTCACTAGGAGTTACAGCAGAAATGCTGTCTGTTGCTGCCGGTACGGTGGCCAACAGCGGTGTGAATCCTGTGACTAAAAAACAAGTACTCGATGCCAGTCTGGCTCCGAAAATTACCTCTATGATTGCTTCCGTAGGTTTCTACGAACATACGGGCGACTGGATGTATACTTCCGGTATTCCAGCAAAGACCGGTGTAGGCGGTGGCGTCATGGGTGTATTCCCAGGCGTAATGGGTATTTCCGCATTTGCTCCTCCTCTTGATGGTTCGGGCAACTCCGTAAAGGCACAATTAGCTATCAAATATATAATGAATAAGCTGGGGTTGAATGTGTTCAACGGCGAGCAAGTTACTGTAGTTGAATAAAAGTTCTGTCCTTTTTTTGTAGGGGTTACTGCCTGTATAGGCAGTAGCCCCTTTTCTTTGAAGGAAATAATCTTCAAGATTCAGCTGTATTATCAGATCCAACGGATTGTGGTGCGGTTACTACTTTTCCATTATCTTCCATCTGCTGATAATACTCTTCTTTCTCCTTATTCTTTTTCTGGATGAGACTTGTGACGTATACAGTGAATATAGGAAACATCATCATACCCAATGCCGCCAGTAATACGGAGAGTACCCGTCCGGTAGCCGTTACCGCTATAATGTTGGACCCAACTGTAGTTACATCCATAAATGCCCACCAGAGCGCATCACCATAACCCGTTACCAGTGGGTTTACTTTATGCTCCATCACAAAAAAAGCCAGGCTGGCAAAATAAACCGTAGCCAGCAACATCGTCAGATAGGAGACAAAAAGGCTGGATGCTTTATTGTAAGTCAGCCATCCCACAACAATCGCCATTGCATATCCGCCACGTACCAAAGGAATAAAACGAAGCATATAAGTAATTTCAGGTGAGAAGGTCCACCCCATATAAGCTATAATATTCTGATAAGGAATAGCTACCAGCAAGAAGAGGAAATGGGTACTAAAATAGCGCAATTTATCTTTGGCAAGAAAGAGTTCGAGAATGAAATCGAACAGAAACAAGATACATATCCACAACTGCACCTTCATATACAGTGATTGGGTATAAAAAGGGATACCTTTGAACGTATCCACAGAGATACTGATGACTAGAAAAAGAGATAATAATAGTATAATGACATGCAAAATGCCATATATTCCCCTTCTTCGCAACGCAAAATCGGAAAGTGCTGTCTTCATATAAATGCTATTTTTTTAGGTGATTATACATCTTTATTATACAAGTATAGGAAACAACACAAGTACAAGCTTTGTTTACTGGCCCGTGTATGTTAATTAACCAAGTTTGACAGTCTCCTCCGAAAACATCTCTCCCTGAATGTTGTTATAAAACAGACTTAAAAATATTTTTCACTTATAAAACCTTAACTTATGGCAAATATTAAACAAGTAGCAAAACTGGGGGTATTCACCCTGGCTATTATGAATGTAACGGCAGTCGTCTCCCTGCGTGGACTTCCTGCTGAGGCCGTATATGGTATGAGCTCGGCCTTTTACTATCTTTTCGCAGCCATCGTTTTTTTAATCCCGACTTCACTCGTTGCAGCCGAACTGGCTGCCATGTTTCAGGATAAACAAGGTGGTGTATTCCGCTGGGTAGGCGAGGCCTACGGCAAAAAATTCGGTTTCCTGGCCATTTGGGTACAATGGATTGAAAGTACAATCTGGTATCCTACCGTTTTGACATTCGGTGCCGTTTCCATCGCTTTCATCGGAATGAACGATACCCACGACATGTCACTGGCAAGCAACAAATACTACACACTGGCCGTTGTGCTTATCATCTACTGGCTTGCTACCTTCATCTCCCTCAAAGGTATGGGATGGGTAGGTAAAGTTGCCAAAGTCGGCGGTATGGTTGGAACCATCATCCCGGCAGCCCTATTGATTATTCTGGGCATTGTTTATCTGGCAACCGGAGGAGTATCCAACCTCGATTTCCATAGTAGTTTCTTCCCCGACTTTACTAAATTTGATAACGTAGTGCTCGCAGCAAGTATCTTCCTCTTTTATGCCGGTATGGAAATGGGCGGTATCCACGTAAAAGATGTAGAAAACCCCTCTAAGAATTATCCGAAAGCCGTATTTATCGGTGCATTGATTACAGTACTGATTTTCGTGTTAGGAACTTTTGCACTGGGTGTTATCATACCGGCCAAAGATATCAGCCTGACACAAAGCTTACTGGTAGGTTTCGATAATTACTTCAGATATATCCATGCTTCCTGGTTGTCACCGATCATCGCTATTGCATTGGCATTCGGTGTACTTGCAGGTGTACTGACCTGGGTTGCAGGTCCGTCAAAAGGTATCTTTGCCGTAGGTAAGGCCGGCTATATGCCTCCTTTCTTCCAGAAAACCAATAAGATGGGTGTACAGAAAAACATCCTGTTCGTACAAGGTATCGCTGTTACAGTACTGAGCCTTCTCTTCGTTGTTATGCCTTCTGTACAAAGTTTCTATCAGATTCTGTCTCAGTTGACAGTTATACTTTATCTGGTCATGTATCTGCTTATGTTCTCTGGCGCTATCTATCTGCGTTACAATATGAAGAAAGCCAACCGTCCGTTCCGTATCGGTAAGAAAGGAAATGGCCTGATGTGGTTTGTGGGTGGCCTCGGTTTCTGTGGTTCATTGCTCGCATTTATATTGAGCTTTATCCCACCCAGCCAGATTTCTACAGGTAGCAATACCGTATGGTTCACCGTTCTTATTGTAGGTGCAATCGTCGTAGTTATAGCTCCGTTCATTATCTACGCTTCAAAGAAACCGTCATGGGTTGACCCGAATACCAGCTTCGAACCTTTCCACTGGGAAGAACAGGCTAAACCGGAAGTAGCAACAGCTACGGCAACAACAACCGCCGCCACTGCAACTACCGCAACAGCTAAACCTGCTCCGGCATCCGGTACAGCAACACCGACTTCCGGCACTGCTGCAAATGACGAAAGTACTCCTAAAACTTAAAAGGATATTTGTATAATGAATGAGGGATATACCGGGAATTATTTCCGGTATATCCCTCATTCATTTATCTATAAACAGGAAAGCTGTCTTCTGTTACCGGGATACGATACGAAGAACTTAGCCTACCTAGTGCCTGTATCCTCTGAAAGTAGGAAAAGAAGCAAGCGTTATCAGATTCAAGATTCTGAAGTTAGTGGCAAAACAAACCAGAAAGTAGATCCTTCACCCTGCTGTGACCGGACTCCTATTTTACCACCTAATTTCTCTACTACAGTTTGTGAAAGCGTCAATCCCAATCCGGTTCCCGGGACCTCCCGATCCAGCTTGGTAAAACGGCTGAATATCTTACTCTGTTCTTCAGAAGAAATTCCAATTCCGGAATCCCGTACGTAGCAATACAGTTCTTTTCCATCTCTCACCCGACAACCAAAACAAATCTCTCCCTTTTGGGTAAACTTCATTGCATTCGTCAACAGATTCATAAATACCTGCATAATACGCTGCCGCTCTGAATATATGGTCAGTTCTGCCAGATCAGCCTCACACACCAACATAACTTCGGGCTTCTCTACCAGCCGGATATTAAATAAAGCATATAATTCTCTTAACAGATCATTAGCATTAAATTCCGAATAATGAAAATCAAAACTCCCGGCTTCAATCTGCGAAAGATCAAGAATATCGGAAATCAACTGCAACAAACGGTCACTATTCTGATTAATGATATCAGTATACATATTCTTTTCTTCCTCACTTGATGCTGTAGCCAGTAAACTGGAAAAGCCTACAATAGCATTCATCGGCGTACGGATCTCATGGCTCATATTGGCAATAAATGCGTTCTTTAACTTATCACATGAGCGCGAATTTTCCTGTTCGAGCTGCAACAACCGCTGTGTATTCCTGAGTTCACTGATATCATAAACAGTCAATAACATCAGTTCTTCATCATTTGTATTCAAATAATTTCCTGATACATGTACGTCACATGGAATAATCTGCTTATTATTCTGACTCACTATCTGCATAGATGCCTCAAAGCGATCAAAATTCTCCCTTTTATAAAAAGCTCTGCCAATAGCAACCCGCACTCCACAAACCTTACAACATGCATGGGTACCACATTCCCCCGATTCTACTGCATTCTTACAGTGAAGCAAATCTCCCACCCGCTTTATACTTTTATCTTCTTCGATACCATTCAGCGAGTAATAGTTTGTCTTCTGTACAACAAAATCCTTACCTATCAGTAAAAGATAAGCGTTCACATTCCGGAAAATCAAATCTTCTTTCTGCCGTTCTCTACTGTTTTCTCTCTCTCTCCGACAGACTTTTTTCTGTCCTTGCTGATATTTGACTGTAATAAAGATACCATAAACTAAAAAAAATCCGGCAGTAATATAAGGTATTAGCATGTTATGTTTGCAATGTCTGTTTATTATAATCTTGTCTTATTTGAGCGTAAAAATATAAAATATCTCAATCCTTTTTTATTTTGCAGGATATTTATTTGCAGTACCCTAAAACAAAATAGTCAGAAATGTAAAAAACCTGCATTTTTTTCTTGAAGTTATTGCAGTATTAAAAAATATACCTATCTTTGCACCCGCAAACAAGAAAGGTGCCATAGCTCAGTTGGTAGAGCAAAGGACTGAAAATCCTTGTGTCCCCGGTTCGATTCCTGGTGGCACCACTTTTAGTAAGCAGCGGAATGTAGCGCAGTTGGTAGCGCACTACGTTCGGGACGTAGGGGTCGGGCGTTCGAGTCGCCTCATTCCGACTAATTAGTAGATAAGCCACTCTTTATGAGTGGCTTATCTGTTTTTAGGAAAAATTATCAGAAGTACATTGGGATGGCTATCAAAAGCAGTTAGCTTCGCTTCACAAAACAAAACATCCGAACATGCATATGTGCATATCCGGATGTCCGTACTAAACTAACAATCAACTTTAAAATGCTTTGCGATAGAGTGCTTCAATATCTTCTACAGAAGTAGGACGTGGATTCCCCCCCGTACATACATCATTAAAAGCCGCTACGGCTAAAGCCGGGATATCTTCTTCTTTCACATTGATTTCATGCAATTTCTGAGGAATATTAATACTAAGAGAAAGGGCTTTTACAGCTTCAATAGCAGCCTTTACACCCTCTGCTTCGGTCATACCTTCCGTATCTACCCCCATCGCTTCTGCAATCCGGATATATTTTGGTGCTGCCGGAGATTCAGCGTTATATTCCATTACATAAGGTAAAAGCAAAGCGTTGGCTACACCATGCGGAGTGTCATAAAAAGCGCCTAACGGATGAGCCATAGAGTGAACAATGCCCAGACCTACATTAGAAAATCCCATACCGGCAATATATTGTGCCTGCGACATAGCCTCACGGGCGGCAGTATCTTTTCCGTTATCTACGGCAGCTTTCAGATTCTGAGCAATCATTTCAATAGCTTTCAGCTCAAACATATCACTCATTGCCCAAGCCCCCGGAGTAATATAACTTTCAATAGCATGAGTCAATGCATCCATTCCGGTAGCAGCTGTCAACCCCTTCGGCATAGAGTACATCAATTCCGGGTCAACAATGGCAACAGCGGGAATGTCATTAGGATCAACACATACCATCTTCTTTTTGGCTTCTTCATCGATAATCACATAATTAATGGTTACCTCAGCAGCCGTTCCGGCAGTGGTAGGCAATGCAAAGGTAGGCACAGCCTTGTGTTTTGTGTCGGCAACACCTTCCAGAGATTTTACATCGGCAAACTCCGGATTATTCACCACAATACCAATACCTTTAGCAGTATCAATAGAAGAGCCACCACCCAGAGCTACAATAAAGTCGGCTCCGGAAGCTTTATAAGCCTTCACACCATTCTGCACATTGGCAATAGTCGGGTTTGCTTTAACGTCACTGTAGAGTTCATAAGGAATGTTGTTAGCTTCAAACACTTTGATAACCTCAGCAGCCACACCAAATTTAATAAGATCTTTGTCTGTGACAAAGAAAGCTTTTCTGAATCCACGACGGGCAGCCTCTACAGCGATCACACTGCGGCAGCCGGCTCCGAAATAGGATGTTTCATTTAATACAATACGGTTCATAATTTCATTTTATTTTTGTAAGGTGATTCCCATTATTCCGATGACAACATCGTTTGACAACGTCTCCAGCGTCAGGCTCTTTAACTCTTTATGCGGATCGAGCAACATATCAAGTAGTACTCCGGCACCTCCGTCGATAGGCCGGCCGTAAACTCCTGTAATATTCAAGTCCTTTTCAAAATTATTACTAACCAGTCCCGATTTGAAATGCAAACGATACGGACGAGGCGTTTGAAGACAAAAAGCAATCCCGTCTACATAGAAGTCCTGTTCGATAGGACACCAGTTGTCCGGATTTATAAGCTCCAACACTTCTGAAGTGCCATCTGCATAATGTACACGAATAACACCATTGGCAATGTGGCACTGCATATGATTGGTACTTCCTGCCAATAGCAAATAGGCGTGGGATGCTTTTCCGGTGAGCGGTATAGTCAGACTATCAGGATAATTGTCCCATAAAGAGGTAAAGGCGATATTCTTTCCTTCGGCAGGCGTACGAAAAGGAACCCCCAAACTGGTAGATAACAATCCGTCACGAACCTGCGCCCGCATACCTGAGTCATCAATATCAGCAGTCAGTGTAGGATGGCACCACTCACCTATCCCCTGTTTGGGAAGTTGTAAGGTAGTATAAGGAGAACGTGGCGAAAGATATTCATTCCGATATATATCTGTAACCGATGCATTGAATACCATCTCCATGTTAACCGGTTCACAAACCCCAGTCTTCACCCGGGTAAATGAAGGTACAACCGATACATCCTCTTGCTTTATATTCACATCAACAGGTTGCCACCATTGCATTTGCCCTTGTTGTACATGTACAAAGAATGTATGATGTCCTGACCGGCCAGATACTTTTCCTTTCAATACACTCTTATCAATAGAAGACGTTGTAAATACTCCCTGCGGATCATACAGTTTATCAAAAACAACTCCTTTCAAAGCAGGTAAAGCCAAGTCCTGGTTGGGAAGCAGTTCTGACCTACCTTCGAAAATAGAACAAAGGGTATCTCCTCCCCAAACAATCTCAATGACTGCATTCCGAACAGTTGCAGGAGTCGTCACAGCTATCACCGGATGTCCGGAAGCTGCTTCTATAAACTCCCATTTAACAGATAGTCCGTTTACCTTTACGGATTCTATATTCTCCCAAGGGGCATTCACCTGTAAAGTTACCGCCAACGGAGTTGCAAAATGTTGCTCAATCTTATAAATATCCTTCGTCCCCTTACGCCGGAAGCTGTAAGCAATATCCGGAGTAGAGAGAGCTGCCTTCTCCCAATCCATAGGAAAACCGGGACGGATCAAAATCCGCCCATTCATTGCATCAGGCAAGATGCCAAACAAGCCTTGAATCAGCAAGCGGGAAGCAACTCCAATCGGATCACCGAAATCGCGGTAACACTCTCCACGTGCAGCATCATAAAAGCTGATCTGTCCGAAATTGCCGGGACTATCTCCCAAATACATACCATCAAGTACGGAACTCTTCATCAGTTTATATCCCGCTTCGGCACGGCCCGCCTGAAAATAAGCCAATGCAGTATGCATTACCTCAGCAAAAGCCACATTGTTAATGCTCCATGAATAAGGTAACCAATTTGTGGTTGAAACCGTTGCATACCCTTCGTCGTTCAATCCTTCGCCACAAACCGGTATATGAGGGATTTCCGTATCTACATAACGTGTCGCCTGGTAAGCCTGAAAAGGATCTGCCACCTCACTGTCGAGTGCATGATAGATGGTCCATACCCCCGCAGACTGATGCAAACGGCGATGTCCCATGAAATCCTGATATTCGGCCCAATGACCTTTATCAGATAACCAGAGGCGATCATTGAGGGCTTTCAGTATTTTCTCTGCTTCGGCACGGTAAGGTGCAGGATTCTCTCCTATCTTCTCTGCGATAAGGGCAGCCAGTTTATTAGCCCTGTAATTGTAGGCTGATGAATGAGTGACAGCACCACTATTATAGTACAGCGCATCGCTGGCCCAAATACAGGCATATGCATCATAAAGCCCGTCATTATCGGGATCGTAATTCAGTTTTTCCCACGCCAGATGACGAACAAGTACCGGCCACATCTGGCGGGCGTATGCAACATCTCCTGTCCAGTTAAAGTGCCAGAGGAGTTCATCAATATAGCAAAGATTCATGTCATAGTGATGCATCTGATCGTTCTTGCGGGGATTGCGACAAATATATCCATTACTATATTGAGGAGTTCCCCAACGCTTTTCAGACCGTGCCAGATTCAGTACAGAATCCTGAGCCGGATGAGGGATCGTATTCGGGACTTCAGTTACCTGACTGGCAGCATACGCATCGAAGTGCGTCCGGGCACGATCATGCCAGCCAAGCACGTCTCCGGTATAAGCAGCACGCCAGCCACTAAGTGGCATACGCCATCCCACGGCACCGTGCAGCCATACTTCACCATCCCAGATACCATCGGCAGCTACGGCAAGCGCTCCTCCCAATGTATTAAGATAGGCATCTGGTGTTTCCACATGAATACGGGAAGCCAGTGTAGCACGTGCCTGTTCGGCGACATCATACAAGCGATTGCCCTCTTTCTTATCCAGTAGTTGCAGAGAAAAGTCTTCAAATAATAAATAACTCGTACCATTCTTCAAACGGATATCATGACACTGCATCTGTTGAGGATCGGCAGGTGCCTCAAAGCTATCTGCCGGATCGGCTCCCATGTCCCCATTACGGTTCAACCGCCGTGCTTTTATCTCAGAAATAAGGACGGTGAGCACAGCTCCGGAAGGAAACCCGGAAGGTTCTATCTTCCAGATAGCTCCATCAGCCTCCGGCAGAGCCAGTGCAGCAATACGAAGTTCTCCTTTCCCCCAATTCGGATCTGTAAGATGATACGTCCGGCGTCCAGGGGTGTAACGTGCCTCACAATAAGCCACAGAATCCAGCATCACTGAGTAATCAGCAGGTATAGAAAGTCTGAAACGGATGTTTTTACTATTTCGCTTATCATAGGTAGCAAACACAGGACGGTCACTTGTTTCCAAACGAAAAGCAGAAGAGCTACCATAGAGTGCACGAGTATAACGATTCTTACCGTTCACACAAACAAAATCGTCCCCTTCGGGACGGTACTGCAGGCTGCGGGCAGCCCCACGCTTATGATCATTATAAGAAGTTGATTCAATAAAGTCGCCTATTCGTTTCACCGTCCCCTGTGCCTTAACACAACCAGACGACAAACCGAAAAAAGCTAACAGCATAAAAGATAAGTATCGAAGCATGAAAGTAGTGATTAGTGAGTAGTGATGAGTGATTAGTGAGTAGTGATGAGTGATGAGTGATAAGTGAGTAGCGATTGGTGAGTAGTGATAAGTGGTTAGTAGGCTGCGCTGTCATCCCGCACGGCACTAATCACTTATCACTACTCACTAATCACTATTTCTACGGCATTGGCTTCAGCCCTTCCCAACGTACATTCCACGTTCCATCCTTCGGGAAGCCCGGATTCTCTGTCTGGCAACCATCCCAACCGGCACACATCATGGCCACTGCGGTTAACAAACCACCATTTCCCGGCAGGTAAACCCGCAAACGGCCATCCTGATAATTGTGTCCATTCACCAAGTACGTATTGGTACGTTTATCCATCAGTAAAGCACCCACTGCTTTTTCCGGTTCACCCAGACGGGCTGCATTCATAGCCGTCATAGGATAGTCCCATCCCCAGGTCTTACCCCAGTTCCAGTTGTCCCATATCCAGTGCAGAGTATTTTTCATATAGTCGTCGCGAATCAGCTTATTCATCGGCAAAATACCCACAGCACCCAGTACCGCCATGTGGTCGGAAGTAAAACGAATATCTTTGTAAGTATCAGTTGCTGTTTCGGCAGCCAAATACAACTTATCTTCATTATAGGCTAATGGAGAAAGTTTATCAATCATTTCATCCCACTCCAGATTACGTTTTTCGCCGGCACGTTCACGCCATTTCTGCGCTGTCTCCATAGCAAAATGCCAATATGATAACTCAAAAGGAGGATTTACTGTTTCGGCAGCCCGAAGTGTTTCTTGTGCCGGAATGGCTCCTTTCAATACAAAACGGCCTTCCAATTCATCATATGTAGCAAAGGAATACATAAACTGAGCAGTCTCCTGTACGAGTCGGTTGTATTTCTTTATCACTTCATCCGACGGATTATTACGATACAATAATTCGGCCAGATAAATAAAGTGCGGTTGTTGCCAAATCAGGAAACTACCTACTTTAGACGGTGCTTCTGTCCCACTCGGATCGGTCATCTTCATCCAGCGTACTCCATCGAAACCTTGTCTGCGAGCTATTTCACGTGCAACAGGTTCTACTGTTTCATACCAACCCAATGTACGATCAAGCAATTCTGCACGGTTCCACAATGCAAACTGAGCCTGATGCCACCAGATCATTTCGAGATGAAACTTACCAAACCAGGAGTTGTAAGTCAGTCCGGTCTCTTGTGGAGGAGTTGTTCCGGCACATTGGATAGCAAGAAGATATTGACTCAATACCACACGGCGTTCCAATTCCTTGGCACGGGTATCCGTACAGGCAGAAAAGTCGACTGCCGCACCATTTTTCCAGAAAGCAGTCCAATATTCAGCAGCCTTCTGTTCGGTTTGTACTGCAGTTGCAGTCTCCGTAGAGGCTCCTTCCGGTGTGAAGGCACAAGTAAAAGCCAATGTATCTTCTTCGGGAGTAAGCACAAAGTAATTTTTATCCTTTTCGCCAAAGAGAGCTTTACCTTCCCAGCGAATCGTAACATAATAAGTGGTAGCATCCAACGTGCGCTTCAGTACAACCTGTTGCCCGTCCTGGCTAACAATAATGGTAGAATGTCTCTCATTGGCATCCCACTTACAGGCATCATCACAATGTCCGCCTGTCGGATACGGAAAACGGAAGTTCACAGCCGGATGTGCAGCAGAACGAACAATGGCTGCCAGCATATCTGCTTCGGGATGACAAGCCGTTTGTACTTCAACGGGAGTCCCATTTAACTTAAAGTTACTATTGATAGTTCCTTTCCAAAGATCAAGTGTCTGTTTCACATCTGTAATCTGCGAAAGTGAGGAAGAGTCGCGTCCAAAATCAAAACCTACCATCCCTAAATGAAGACGATGTGGATTCACACGAAACCAGTTGGCTGCTTCTTTCTGACGTCCAGCTTCATTGAACTGTACGGAATAAGGTTCCATGCGGCCACGGCCAAAATCATAATCTTTCAGTGTTTCTTCATGTTTATAACCTTCCGGGTTGGTAAACTCATGCCAACCCCATTGGCTTTGTGTACCTAAAGGCACGCCTTTTGTATAGAGTTCCGGATATGTTTGCAAGCCGGTAGCATCTACAGTATATGCAAATTCACCGTTTCCAACTGATAGGGAAGCAAGAGAATCAAAAGCTGTTACCTGGGGAGAATTGCGATTAACAAGTGCCTCACGGTCAATGGGCGTTTGCTTCTTCGAACCGCAGCTTACCAATGTCAATGCAAGCAAAGAATAAAACAGTTTTTTCATGGTATTTAATATAGTTGATAAAAATTCAGGATGTTGATGAGTACAAAGATAGAGGTTTCTATAGGATTTTTCTCTGCACAGATTGGCAGAAAGACTAAGAGATTTGCTTTACTGATCATCCAAAGACACCTATAAAGAATCTATCGGAGAAAAAAATCCTCTGCCACCGAAATAGTTTGGCGACAGAGGATCTGATTTATTGTGAATTTAAATCACAAAAGAAAGAATTGATTATTTATATCCGGGATGTTGTGTCAGATTCGGATTGTCAACCAGTGGGTGACCGGCAGACTTAGCTGCAAAAGGCAACAATTCTGAACAGTTTTCCTTATAGCCATAGTAAAGACCGTCACTACCGTCAGCAGCTTCAATCCAGTCGGGATATTTACCGCCGTTTTCTGCGGATCCTGTAGGTTTCTGATAAATGATCTTACCAATTTGCAGTGCATTGAAACCTTTGCCAAAGCCTACAGCCTTACGGGCATTACCATTGAATGTACTGGTATAGGCTTCGAACATATTAACCGGGTACCATTTATCGCCTGCATTAACAGCAATACCATGTGCACGAACTATTTCAGCCAGTTTAGTCTGGAAAGCATCATATTCAGCTTTATTTGTAGGTACAGCTTTTGCTACTGCAATTTCGTTATCATCGGTCAAATCAATATAATCAATTGCCAGGAAAGTATCACCATAAGTCTGTGCATCTTTATGGAACTTATACAAACGATATACCGATACATCAGCATATTTATTCTTACGATCTGAAAGGTCTTTCATCGCTTGCTTTGTTGCTGCCAATTCTTTGGCGATGCGGCCCATACGGATCAAATCTGTACGAAGTGAAAGTTCTCCGCCAAATTCCCATTTACGTTCCTGAGCCAAAGCATCCTCGAATTCCTGCGGATCAGTAGGTATCGGCAGTGACCCTACACCGGCACGATCGCGAATCTCTTTTAAAGCATCTTTGGCAGGCTGAGTCGGAGCACCATTCAGATAGTTCTGAGTTTCAGCATACATCAGCAATACATCAGAATAACGTATAATAGGGATATTTACATTACGTTTGTTTGCATCAGATTCCGGTGCCACACACCAGGGGATACGGAATTTACCCGACATGATACAAGAGTAAGTAGTACCTACATCCACCCAGGTATCATTACTTGCACCACCTTCCAGAAAATAAATACTGTAAGAAGTACAGGTCACATCCCGGCGGGCATCGCCTTCTTCAAAAGACAAATAGTAAGTAGGCAAAATGAATTGCATCGCTTTACGCGAACCATACGTACCACCTCTGGTACCCGGATGTGCATACAAACCAAACTTTGAATTCGTCGTTGCCCCATACTGTGCCAAACTCCAAAGAATCTCTTTATTCAGACTGGTGAATTTTCGCTGACAGTAATTATACCATAAATTCTGAAAGCCACTCATTCCACCTTCTGCCTGAACCAGTGAGTTCTGTCCATGCTCTATGATATCGTTACAAGCTTTGTCGGCTATCTGATAAAGTTCACGCACACGAGCTTCATCACTACGACGGGAAACTTTCAATGTAGCCGGATCATTCGTTTCAAGATTCCAACGCAATGAATAACCTCCGGCATAAAGAGCCACACGTGCCAACAGTGCCAAAGTGCTCTGTTTGGTTAAACGTTCGGTAGTAGCAAAACCACTTTCTTCGAACCAGGGCATATAATTTGCAGCAGTCTGCAAGTCTGATACGATACGATCATAAATGATATCACGAGACGTACGTTTAGGATAGAAGGTCGATTCGTCATCCGGATCCATATCTTCCAGAGGTTGCCAGTTTGCGGGAACATCACCATAAATGCTAATCAGATTAAGATAGGCAAAAGCACGCAGTGCAAGAGCTTCCCCCAACAGGGAGTTACGCTTGGTAGTCTCCGGCATCATGTTCAGATTCTTGATGGCAATATTAGTTGCCTCAATAGCACCGTACTCTTCATTGTAAAGCGTAGTTACGGTATAAGGAGAGGTTGAATCATAAAACCAGTTACAAATATTGTATTTTCCGTTGTTAGTAGTACCGTCCTCACTGGAGTGAGTTACAGTTTCACCTGCCATCAACTGATAGACCATCTCTGTAGGAATAATACCACGATAACAACCTGTCACGAATAATTCGGCAGCTTCCTCATTCTTAAATACAGTTTCAGAATCGGCTGATGTATAAGAAGGCATTTCGAGCCAGTCCGCACATGACGTCATTCCCATGGAAAGTGCCACTACAGACAAAATGACTAATTTCTTTTTTGTATTGAATAATCTCTTTTTCATAATGCGTAAGTTTAGAATGTTAAGTTAAGACCAATGACATAACTTCTTGAACGTGGATAAGTAGAACTATCATATCCCGGTGTACAAACAACCTGATCATTAGCTGCAGAAACCTCTGGGTCATAACCGGAGTAACCGGTAATCGTTGCCAGATTATTGGCTGTGAAATAAAGACGCGCGTTAGAAATCATAAACTTCTTCAGCCATACCTTGGGCAATGTATAGCCCAGTGTCACTTGTGCAATACGCAAGTAAGAACCATCTTCCACATAGTAAGAAGAAGGATAAGTGATATAACCGGAATTTGTTTTACCTAAATTCCATGTTGCAGAAGCCTCATTCGGATTCAGTTCTTTGTAACGCTCTAAAGTAGTGGCCTGTTTACCTGTCTGCGGATCGATCATGCGATAGTAGTGATCGCCAAATTCAGTAGGTACATTCTGGAAAGCAGCATAAGGGCTCATACTGTGTTTAGTAGCATTGTAAACATCATTACCAATAGAGAATTTCATGAAAACACTCAAGTCAAATCCACGATAACTAAAGGTATTATTGAATCCTCCGATACAGTCAGGGGTACCATTACCAATCTTAGTCTCCTTTTTAGTGAACTGAGGGTTACCGTCTTTATCCACATCATTCGCAGCAAACTTGATATCACCCGGTTGCGGTGTTCCCTTTTCAGGTCTGACAACACCATCTTTCAGCGCCAATTTACCGTCTGTACCCTGAACAAAATCATCTGTCGTATAAACACCATCATAAATATAGCCATACATATCACCTAAACTATCACCTACTTTTGCATAATAGTTCACCATACCCGAACGGTTACTGCCTACAGAGAAGGTTTTGCTCTCGATTCCATTTTCCAAAGAAAGAACCTTTGAGCGGTTGAAAGCCAGGTTCAAATCACTGGTCCAACGGAAATCTTTGGTCTGTATATTCACTGTATTGATTGAAACCTCCCAACCGCGGTTACGTATCTTACCAATGTTTTGGAATTGATTCTTATAACCGGTTGAAGAAGGGATCACACTCTTCAATAACAGGTTGTCTACTTGGTTGTTATACCATTCAGCAGTAATATTCAAGCGACTATTGAAGAAGGATAAGTCCAGACCAATATTAGTAGAACGCATAGTCTCCCATTTCAATTTCTTATTTCCCAGAGTTTCATCTACAATATAAACAGGAGACCCCACTATATTATTCATCGGATAATCAGACTCTTTGAAAGAGGTAACATACATATAGTCACTGATATTACAGTTACCTGTCGTACCATAACCTACACGCAACTTAAAGCTATTGACAACATCTGCCACTTTATTATCTTTCCAGAAACTTTCTTCTGAAATACGCCATGCTCCGGAAACCGAAGGGAATATTCCCCATTTGTTACCTTTTGCAAATCTGGAAGAACCGTCACCACGGACCGTACCTGTCAACAGATAACGCTCATCAAAGGAGTAATTTACACGTGCAAAAGCAGAAACAACGCCATTACGCGAGTGGCTTACCGATTTTGATTTTACGGTAGCATTATCAATCTTATCCAACCCAAAGATATTAGGATAAGGGAACTTGGTAAGTTCCATTTCATTTCCTTCAGATTCAGAATAAGTTACTTCATGTCCCAACAATACATTTACTTTATGTTTTTTAGCAAATGTCTGGCTGTAGTTCAAGGTGTTGGTGATTTGCCATTTATAAGATTCTTTGTTTTCAATACTACCATTCATACCTGTATTCTGATCCATCAGATATGAAGTAGAGTTTTCATCAGCAAAAGAAGTCGATTTAGAATTTGTCCAGGTATAACTACCGGCTGTACGCCAGGTAAAGTATTTCAGAATATCTATTTCAAGACCTGCATTAACGGTATAAATACGAGAACGTTTGTTAGAAGTGGAAGCCTCATTTTGTACAAGCGGATTGGCTGTATCGAAACTGGCATCTAAAGCAGAAAAGTCCGGATAAGTCTGTGTATGCAGTAATTCATCCTGAGTAAAGAGTGTACCACCAATAATCGGTTGAAGCAACACATTCTTCATACCAGAATAAGCGCCACCGCCATCAACTGAGTTATTGGAAAACATAGTATTTACATCCACACGTACACCTTTATAAAGCTCTGAATTTACTTTAGCGCGAAAAGAGCTTTTCTTCATACCGTGATTGGCCAGCAAACCATCCTGCCCGTTGAAGTTGTAACTCAACATTACCTGAGTTTTTTCTGTACCGGCGGTAACATTTACATTGTGAGATTGAGTTAGAGCAGAACCACCGAAAACTTCATCTTGCCAATCAAGCGTAGAAGCTCCGGCATAACGGTCACTGATACGACTATAAGCACCTGTATAAAAATCAGGAGCATCTACACCTAAACTATTATCGAAAACATTACTGTAGTTAGCCAATCCACCCTGAAGTGCAGCCAACTCATACTGATATTTTGTAAACTGTTCAGCATTAGACATCATATCCAGTTTTTTGGAAAGTTTGTCAAATGAGAAGTAAGTATTATATGTTACCTGTGTCTTACCTTTTTTACCCGATTTTGTTGTAATCAAAATAATACCATTAGAGCCACGCGCACCATAGATTGCTGTAGAAGAAGCATCTTTCAAAATGTCGATATTCTCAATATCATTGACGTCAATGTTTGTAAGAGCATCTTCCATCTCAAAACCATCAACAATATAGAGTGGTTTGGTACTCTGTGTAATGGATGTTCCGCCACGTACTGTAATTTCAACTTTTGCACCTGGTGCACCACCTGCAGTAACAATATTAACACCGGCTGCCTTACCCTGCAGAGCTTGTGCTGCAGTCATTGCAGGTACAGCTGCCAAATCTCCTGCTGAAACAGAAGAGGTAGCTCCCGTAAGATCTCTACGTTTTACTTTCGCATAACCGATAGCCACTACTTCGTCCAGCATCACACTGGATTCTTTTAATGTAATGTCAAAATGAGTTTTACTACCGATTAATACAGTCTGATTGTCATAGCCTACAAATGAAACAACCAACTCCTTGGCAGAAGCAGGTACCGAGAGTTTAAAATTACCATCAATATCGGTAATCGTACCGACAGAATTGTTGCCTTTCACAGTCACAGAAGCACCAATCACCACGTCCATCGCATCGCGAACCGTACCGGTAATTGTCTTGTTCTGAGCAAAAATGCTTAGAGGGTAGCTTATTAACAGAAGCATCAATAAGCAGAAGTTTTTGCGTAAGATTCTCATAGATTATTAATATATAATTTGATAATAAATAAATTCAAGTTTAACAAAGCATGCTCCGTTATCGAACACAGGTTTTGTGTCTGCAAATATAAGGGGTCTCATAATCTACAGATATGCAACTTTTGACAGAAACACTCTCATTTTTGATTTTCTTTAAGAAAAGATGCGCTTTTTAAGCCATAAAACAGCAGAAAAAGAGACAGTTAATAATCATTCTGATTTTCAACTGTCCTTTTTGATTTAATCGATTTCCTCTTCTGAAATATCCGTTTCGCGTCCAAAAGAGCGATATTCTAATGGAGTAAAACCTGTACGTTTTTTGAATAGTGAGAAGAAATGCTCAGTAGATTTATAGTCGAGCATAAAAGAAATTTCTTTAACTGATTGGGAGGTTCCCACCAGCAGTTGTTTTGCTTTGCGTAATTTCAATTCCTGGAAGTATTTTGCCGGGGCATAGCCCGTATAGTCTTTAAACACCTTACGGAACCATGAATAGCTAATATTCAGTTTCATAGCCAGTTCTTCCGGATCAATATCCTTAAAGACATTTTCATTCATAATAATTTTAGCTTGTTCAATCTTCTGGTCTACATCCCCTACCTCAAAAATCTTATTCTTCGAAATAGAAAGGATCATCCCAAGCATATGCATTACAATACCCGAAAGATACTGTTGAGCTGAAATCTTATCCTGCTCTGCAATCTCCAATGCACGGGAGAAGAGCGAAACCAACTCTTCATTTAATCCAACTTCAAGAACTTGATTGTCTTTAGATAGAAACCCCTCCCCAAACAAGTTATTAACTACCGGGCCTTCAAAACCAATATAATATTCATTCCAGCCGGTTTGCTGATAAGGGTGATACGTATGCCATTGTCCCGGGAAAAGCACCATCAAACGTCCTTTACAAACCTGCTTTTCGGGGGTTGTTTCCGAAGTAAATAAGCCTCGTCCTTTTGTTATATATACTATTTGATATTCGCGCAGAATACGACCTTTGCTGGTATTAAAAAAATAACCGGAAGGATGATTTTTCAATGGATAAGGGGAGTCCGGCAAAATAGACTGAAAGCCAACAGTATTGACCCACAAACCAAACTTGCGATCCATATCATTTACTATCAGATACTTGAATTCAACTCCTAAATCGTTATAATTCTTAGTCATACGTACCCTATCATAATATATAAATAGTAAGAAACAACAGACAAAGATAAAAATAATCTTCTAAAAACACTACTATTTAATTCAGAAATGAAAAAAATTGAATCCATTGATGTGAGCTGGTTACAAAACGATCAATAAAATATAGCTTTATTATCTATTTTTCATTAACACAATTAACACTATTCTTTAACTATAGATTTTACACATGCAAAAGTGTACACTTTTGTATACATAAAGTGGTTCTTCTTCAATTTAGTTGAACCGTGTTTGATAAGTCACTTTTGCAAAGTAGGCTCTATGGGATTCAAAATCAT